>DATDTA010000079.1:0-17404 GCA_035291085.1 Candidatus Nanoarchaeia archaeon
CAAGCGGCTCTACTGCCCGTATCAAGACTGCGCCCGCCTCATCTTGATTGGAAGTAAAATTCAAGCACCAATACATCCCGTAAATAAGATAGACATAGACATGCCCATAGGTATCGTACATCAAAGCACTGCGATCTGTTCTCTTGAAAGCATGCGAGGCGGGGTCTTTACCATATGCTTCCGTTTCTACTATACGGACGAGCATGCCGTTAATAGATATAATTTTACCTAACAAATCTTGGGCAGTTTTCACAGTATCTTGAGCGAAGAACGAGGAGGATAATTCTTTCATGATATTATAAATTGAAGATACCTTAAAAAATGTTTTAAGAATAATATCGGGAAATAGGAAAATAAGGATCTGTTTTGGTATTTAATATATCAATCTCAATCTTCTCCGGAGGTTTTTCTGGCTGATGGTCTGGAATTCTCGGCATAGGATTTTCCACTGGAAGCTCTAACGGAATTGGCTGCCCTCTTTTCCTTTCTTTTTCCCGCTCCTTCTTCAAAATTTCTTCAATGATAAATTCTGGTAACACGCTAAACGAATGATCTGTAAATTATTTAATTTTCTGCATATAGAAACTAAATACCATATGTCTCATCCTAAATGGCCTACAAGCCAACCAACAAAATAGCCAATTAATCCTGCGCATAATCCGATCAAGACTACTTCCAACCCAGACTTAACCCTGCTTAGTTTGGTGTAATATGTTTTTGCTAAACCCACTCCAAACAAAGCGGCAATGGTAAGAGCTGAAGCCAGAATTGCGGCCTGAAATAATGAGATGGAATCAAATTTAGAGATCAGAAATGGAAACAAAGGAAAAGCTGAGCATAACAGAAAAGAGAAAAACATGGCAAAGGCATTTTTGAAAGGAATTTCCAGTTTTTCTTTAGAGATGCCAACTTTTTTTTGTACAATGTAGTTGCAGACAAATTCAGGATGTTTATAACGGGAGGATTTTTTAAGCAACCGATTGACCTCTTCTTTGGTAAGGCCCTCTTTTATCAAGGAAGAATGCATTTCCATATAACATTTACGCGGATTTTTCATTAGTTCATCGCGAGTGCTTTCTATTTCATGTTCGTATACCTCTCGCTGCGATTTCGAAGAAAGATAGCTTCCTGCAGACATAGAAAAAGCGCCAGCAAACATGCTTGCTGCTCCAGCAAGAAGTATAACGGATGCATCTCCTCCGCCGGCCGCTACCCCTAAGACCAGGCCTAGATTAGAGACTAATCCATCTTCCATTCCGAAGACGAAGTCGCGGATTACTTCTTTGGCGTTGGCGGGGATCATTTTATATTAGGATCATTGGATCACAGCGGTGCATCGGCTCGCTATGCACTTAATCTCTCCTTGTCCGCAATCTAATGTTCCAGGCTCACAAACTGCGGTACAGAAAGCTTCACTGCAATCAGGAGCAGATTCTTTATTCACCGCACTAAAAGGATGGCAGCATTGTGCAGGTACACAATCACTATCAACAGAGCATTGCTCTGCATTAGGAGTGCAGGAAATAAAAAACACAGAAATTATTATCACTAACATAATTACTATTTTTTTTTTCATCTACTTCACCTCACTGAGGAAATCCTCTTCATAAACCAATCGCCCATTAATCTCTCCGCGAATATTTTGAGTCATTAATTTTTTAGATTCTTCACGAGAATAATTGCCTAACAGCCAAGATAATTTTACTAAGGCAGTGTTAGCAAGCATATCTTTTCCGGGGATTACTCCTAGATCCAGTAAATCTCGCCCTTTATCATAGACGTTCATATTAACTCCGCCAAATAAACATTGAGTTGCCATAACTACAACGCATCCAGAGTCAACCAGTTTTTTAATAGCTGGATATATTCTTTTATGGATAGCGCTTTCTTTATTTGAAGATTGGCCGGGAGTATGCCCTAACCCAGTCCCTTCTATAATCAAGCCCTTGTATCCTTTAAAGAAAGAAAATTGCTCTGGGAACATATTGATATGAATTTTTAACAATCCGATCTTTTCTTCCATTTTTGGTTTTAACACCAATTTTCCGGCGCGTTTAGAATAATCATTACGGAGATATTTTATTTCACGATTTTTATAATCAATTCTGGCAAGAGGACCATCATTAATCGCTTTGAAAGCATCCCTTCTGGAAGAATGGAGTTTGTAGGTCTTTGCTGCGGGTAAAATGAAACAATTTTTGTCGCTCGCTGATTCATGCATGCATATTGCAGCTCCTCCAAAATCAGTTTTGGCTATAAATTCAGCTGCGCAAATTAGATTCATAGCAGCGTCATTACTTCCACGATCTGAAGAACGTTGCGCACCCACGAATAGGATGGGAACTGGCGATTGTTCCACAATGAATGATAGAGCAGCAGAAGCTACGGCAAGATTGTCTGTGCCCATGCCAATGATGATCCCTTTCACTCCTTTCTTAACCTGGCGTTCGATAGCTTTTGCGATTAATGAAAAGTGAGCAAAGCGCAGATCATCACTCCACATCTGAGCAATAAGTTCTGATTCTACATTTGCGATATCCTGAAGTTCAGGAAAAAGTGCCAGCAATTCTTCCGGGCTGAAATCGGTTGCCACAGCCCCGGTACGATAATCAACTTTGGAAGCAATTGTTCCTCCCGTATGAAGGATAGCGATGGTCGGAAGATGAGGATTTTTAGTGATTTTTGCAGCCGTTTTCTTTTTTGCCGCTGCCTTGGTTAAAACTGTTATTTTAGAAACTTCTTTTTTATCAAAGCCGACATTATAACCGCTGTCTAATTTGAGAATAATAGTTTTATCTGGACTAGGCATAAGAATACCTTCCTCAGCGCCTCGTTTAGTTATGATTTTTACTCTATCGCCTGCTTGAGCCATAAAAGGAAAATAATTTCTTAAGATTTATATAGGTTGCGTTGTCGAATTAAGGGAATATACCAAAAAATGGAGGGATTTTTATGGATACTATTCTTCAGCAAAGCGAAATGGAAAAAAAAAGTGATGGAAACTTTGATTATAGAGTAAAGGATATTTCTTTAGCAGAATGGGGGAGAAAAGAGATTACTGTTGCTGAAAAAGAAATGCCGGGGTTGATGAGCCTTCGCGAGAAATATGAGGATCAAAAACCGCTTGCGGGAGTCAAGATTTCCGGTTCATTACATATGACTATCCAGACCGCTGTTTTGATCGAAACTCTCTGTGTTCTTGGCGCAAAAGTACGCTGGGCTTCTTGTAATATTTTTTCCACACAAGATCATGCTGCTGCAGCAATTGCAAAAGCAGGCGTTCCTGTCTTTGCTTGGAAAGGAGAAAATCTCAAAGAATACTGGTGGTGCACATTGCAGTCATTAACTTTCCCGGATGGCTCCGGACCAGACTTAATTGTCGATGATGGCGGAGATGCAACCATCATGATTCATAAAGGAGTAGAAATAGAACAGAATCCTGCTCTTTTAGAAAAAGATTACAGCTACGAAGGAGAAGATTTTCGAGAGTTAATCATGTGCCTTAAAGAAGCCTACTCCACAAATAAAAACAAATGGCAGCAAGCGGCAAAGAAAGTTAAAGGAGTTTCTGAAGAAACAACCACCGGGGTGCACCGGCTCTACCAAATGATGAAAGAGGGAAAATTGTTGTTCCCCGCTATTAATGTTAATGATTCAGTTACAAAGTCAAAGTTCGATAACTTATACGGTTGCCGTGAATCATTAGTGGACGGTATTAAAAGAGCGACAGATGTAATGTTAGCAGGAAAAGTTGCGGTTATCGCTGGTTATGGGGATGTTGGCAAAGGTTGTGCCCAATCTTTACGAGGATACGGTTGCCGAGTCATAATTACGGAAATAGATCCCATAAATGCCTTACAAGCAGCCATGGAAGGGTACGAAGTAAAAAAAATGGATAATGCTGTTAAAGAAGGAGATATTTTCATTACCACTACCGGCAACACCGAGATTATTGTCAGCCGGCATTTTTTAGCAATGAAGGATCAAGCTATTGTCTGCAATATTGGCCACTTTGATAATGAAATCGATATGGCTTGGCTAAATTCTGCATCTGGTGCTGTAAAGGAACAAATTAAACCGCAGTACGATAAATATATTTTTCCTAATGGTAAAGAGATATATTTGCTGGCTGAAGGGCGCTTAGTAAATCTTGGATGCGCAACTGGACATCCTAGTTTTGTGATGAGTAACTCTTTTACCAACCAAGTTCTTGCACAGATTGATTTATGGACTAAGAACTATGAAGTAGGAGTTTATGTCTTACCAAAACTGCTGGACGAAGAAGTTGCACGCCTGCATCTTAAAAAGATAGGGGTAGAAATAGATGAATTGACTGGCAAACAAGCAGCATACTTAAACTTACAAAAAGAAGGCCCGTACAAACCCGACCACTATAGGTACTAACGATATAAGACCATGTTAGAAGTCATGAAAGTACGGGAAAGCGTCTCACCTCGCCTTAAAAGGCGAGGCTTGAAAAAGAGACGCTTTCTAATCCCCGCACTTTGTGACATAAAAGGGCTGATACTCCGCACTTTAGTGCGGAGCTATCGTCCTTTTAATGTATTTCACGAACTTCAGAAAAAAGAAGTATACCCTCACGAAATAGAAAAAGTAAAGGTAATAACTACTGCAATTTCAAAGGTCTTTCTTACTGGAAAATATGCTTATAAACTTTGTAAACCAGTTGATTTTGGCTTTTTAGATTTCTCAACACTTGAACAGCGTAAGAAAGCCTGTGAGGATGAAGTTTCTTTTAATAGAATCATTTCGCCAGATCTGTATTTGGGCGTTTCTACAATCAACAAAGATGGGGAGGGGAATATCTCTATTGATGGCCCAGGAGAAATAATCGAATATGCAGTAAAAATGAAGCAGTTGGATCCAGCTTTGATTATGTCAGAACTCCTGAAAGAAAACAAGATCACTCCGGAACATACCAAGGAATTAGCGGTTAAAATTTATCAATTTCATCAAAGAGCCTTGACTGACGAAGAAACTTCTTCTTTTGGTTCTGTAGAGATGGTGCAATTTAATTGGGATGAAAATTTCAAGCAGACGGAAAGATATAAAAACATCGTTATTCCGGAAAACAATTTCTCTTTCATGCAACAAAAGATCAACAGCTTCATCGCTAAAAATAAAGAATTGCTTGCAAAACGTGTTGTGGAAGGAAAAGTCAAGCACTGTCACGGTGATTTTCATTCTGGTAATGTATTTATAACGCCAACAGAAATTTACATATTTGATGGTATTGTATTCAACAAGCGCTTCCCTTGTTCCGATGTCATCGCCGAAATTGCCTTCATGGCCATGGATCTGGATTTTCATGGAAAAAAAGAATTAGCTGAAGTGTTTGTAAAAGAATATCAAAGATTAAGCCGAGATGAAGATATTCTCAAACTTCTTGATTTCTACAAATGCTATAGGGCCTATATCAGAGGAAAAATCAATTGTTTCACTTCTGAAGATTTAAATTTGACTGCAGCAGAAAAAGAAAAGACTATCAATGACGCTAAAAAGTATTTTGAATTAGCTAACAATTATGCGGGATTGCTCTGAAGATATTTCTCTAATTCTGAAACAATCATCTCTTTGACCGAAGCATAGTTTGCGGAAGTAACATCGTAATCTAGGGTAAAGCCCCCGCTATTTCTATGTTCATCGCCGCCACCGCCTAAACTTTTAACAAAAGGCACTACTAAAAAATTCTTTCCTGGAGCAGATACGATATGATTACGGGCTGGAGATATAGTTTCATTTTCCCCTGATAAGCGCAATAGCGTTTATTAATTCCTTCTCTGCATTAATCTTAACCAGTTTTACTTGATCTGATTTTGCTGGAAGCAATTCTGTCTTTATTTCCTTAAGAGATCTTTTCTCAATTTTAATGTTCCAGGTTTTGTCTTTGATCTTAGAAGCAACGTCATCTAAATCATACGCTGCTTTTTTCGGCTCCCATAACAATCCGGATAAATTATCATCTTGCCATCGTGGTAAAATATGGATAGCTAATGTCCCAGAAGTATTGTCATCAGATTCTCCAGAGAAGAGCAGGATATTCGTTCCCTGTGCTCGTAGAGCTTCAAAAACAACTTTGCTTACTTGGGAAGCAACATAAAAGAGGTGAGCGCAATCTTGCTGAGAGATTTTTTCAATATATTTCTCTTCGGTTTTACTGTAGATGCTTACCTGTCCTTTCGCACTTGCTGCTATAGGGAGGACGCAGAGAAGCTTTTCATCTTGGTAAAGGATAGTAGAATTTGCAGCTATAGGAGCTAGAAAAGAAGGGATCTCACCCTTACTGGAAGGAAGCAAAACTTTCTGCATTAAATCCGAAATAAGCTTTGTATCTTCTTCGCTGGGCTTACTATTTTTCTTGAGCAGAAAATTGAAGAACTTATCTTCCGGTTCTCTAGGAAGAAGGTGAACCATAAAATGGTACGATTGCTGTCCAGCTGCTCCACCCATAGCCATAAATACACTCATGCCGGTACGTACTATCGCGGCTTTTATTGCTTGACTCAAGCCAGGAAGAAGACTGAATTTATGGGTGAAATCTTCTGGCGATACGTATGCAGGCATAGGATAATGTTCTTTCAGCATGAAGAGAGTATGTCCTTTTACCGCAGGATAAATGTCAAGCAGTGCAATGGTTTTATCGTCTTCAAAAACTTTCTTCGCATTCGGTATTTCTCCGGAAATAAGTTTACAGAAAATACATTGCTTTTTTTGTTCGGCTAATTGTTGTTTTATTTCTGGTGAGAGATTCATGTTTATAGATTATTCAAGGATTTAGATCCATTAATAAGGGGGTCAACTCCTGAAAGTTTGAGATTATTTTAAACGGATTTCCTTGCTCAAGTTTTTCTCTTCCATGGAATCCAAATTCTACGGCAATGGTTTTAACTTTCACTTTGTTTGCTTCCAGAATATCTCCTACAGTGTCGGTTATAAATACAAAATCGTCGCTCTTTAAGTTATATTTATTAAAGAGATATTCAAATTTCTCTACCTTGGAAGTCGAAACTTCAAAACCAAGTATTTCCACGAAGGATTTATCTAAATCATATTTTTTTAAATAATCATGAATGAACTTTTGAGGAGAAGAAGAATTGATGAATAAGGTATGGGTTTTACTCAATTCTTTCAAAAGATCAATAACCCCTTGATTCGGGGTGATGGTAGACAAAATAGTAGAATAAGTGGTTAAGAAATCAAAATTTTCATTTTTAATTTTTTTTGTGGTTTTCTTTTCGTAGATATTTCCTAGAAACCAGCTTTTATATTCTTCTGGAGATAGGTCTTCATATTTCATACTGGCCGGGATATAGCAGGCACTAAAACTATCCACCAGCACTCCATCAAAATCGAACACAATTGCTTTAACCATTTTATAAAAACGAGAAATTACTTCTTCTTAGTCTTCTCGACTTGCTTATTCAATTTAAGTTTCTTAATTAGTTCTTTATAGCGATTTCTGATAGTTACTTCAGTTACGCCGGCAACATCAGCAACTTCTCTTTGCGTACGCTTTTCACCGTGAATTAAGGATGCTACATATAATGCAGCGGCAGCAATGCCGGTCGGCCCTCTTCCAGAGGTAAGTTCAATGTCCCGAGCTTGCTCCAATATTTCAACTGCTTTTGATTGCGTTTCCGGACTTAATTTTAATGCTGAAGCAAACCGAGGAATGTAATCAGCAGGATTGCTAGGGCGGATGCTTATCTCTAATTCTCTGGTTACGAAACGGTAGGTTCGGCCAATTTCTTTTTTCTCAATACCGGAAGCTTCACCCATTTCATCAAGGGTTCGCGGGATTTCATGGCGCCTGCAAGCTGCGTATAATGCTCCAGCAACCACGGATTCCATAGACCTTCCCCGTACTAATCCTTTTTGAACTGCAGAACGATAGATACGAGCAGCTTCTTCTTCTACTGATTTAGGTAATCGCAAATAAGAACTTACTCTTTTCAATTCGGCTAGAGCGACTTTCAGGTTTCGTTCAATAGCGGTGCTGATACGGATGTTCCATTTTCGCAGGCGGAAGAAGCGATCTCTTTCTTTATCTGATCCTAATTTGTAAAAATCAGCAGTGGTACCTACTTCTGTTCCTAAACCTTGGTCAAATTGAGTGGCGCTGGAGGGTGCGCCAGTTCTTCGTTTACTGTCTTGGCCGCCATCATCTTCAAAACTACGCCATTCCTGAGAGAAATCAACCATGCGGTCTTCGATAACTAAACCGCAGTCACGGCAGATAGTTTCACCTTTTTCAACATCACGAAAAATATTCTTACTGGCGCATTCAGGGCATTCCTTTAAATTTTTCCGCATCATGGTTTATGCACCTGCCATCTCAGAAACAACGGCTTAAGCATTAATTTAAATATATTTCGAATCTTGAGTTTATAAACCTTTCGGTAATTTATTAAAGATCGTGCTCGAAAAGCTATAACCAGTAGAACACTAATAGAGCTATACCGAAGCCTATCGAGGCTCCAACCACCACTTCTAAAGGAGTATGGCCTATAGAATAATGAAATTTTGACTTCAACTTATGGAGCTTCAATAACTTTTCTATCTGTTTTCCTTCCATGCCCACCGTTCTGCGAACTCCAAAAGCGTCTCTCAACACTACCAATGCTAAGACCAAACTTATGACAAACGCAGTTGAAATGCTTTCTACAAGGTAAATTATTGTCGCTAACGACACCACAAATGCAGAATGGGAAGAAGGCATGCCTCCGGTGACCACAAGATCGTGCCAGGTCAGTGATTTATGCCGGAAATACAAGATAATTAACTTTAGCAGTTGCGCACCGAAGCCAGCTAACAAGACCGCCAGAGCAATTTTATTCATGTCAGAATGATTATTTTGGAATTTATATAGGTTGCTACCTGGTTAACTTTCATTTTTTATGATTTTTCCTAAACTCAAAATCAATCATCAGAGGAAGATGATCAGAAAAATGAAATTTCAAAACGGAATATTTCTTAACCTTTACTTGTGGAGAAGTAAGAATATAATCTAATCTCCTAGTTGGGTGCCAGGCCGGTTCAGTGAGTGGAATAGATTTTTTATCCATGCTGATAAGGTCTTTCAGATGAGTTTTCTTTAATAATTCTTTGATTTCCTTCTCTCCGTTAAAAGTATTAAAGTCTCCCATCAGGATAACGGGATTTTTTATTCTATTGACGATATTAATCAGTTCTTTTATTTGTTTGAAGCGCGCTTTTTTTCCTAAAGCAAGATGAGCGGCAATCAAGGTTACAGCTTTAGGGCATTTTACGGTCGCTTCAATCACCATGCGTTTGGTCCCTTCATGAAAAACGTGATATCGCACTTTTGTAAAAGGGAATCTAGAGACTAATGCATTGGCTTGTTTGTTTAGGATAGGAATATGATGAAAAAGCTTTAACCAGCCTTTGAGAGGATATTTCACTTTTTCTACAAAATTAGTAAGACCTAGTTTTTCTTCTAAAAAACGGACCTCGTCCTCTCCTCTGCTCCGTAAAGAACCGATATCTACTTCTATCAAGGCTAATATGTCAGGATTTAGCTTATGAAGCGCAGTAACCATCCTTCTTTCAAGATTTTTAGGCGGAAAAAATATTTTCCAGAACTGCAGATATTGGTACCATAATCCTTCCATGCCTTCACAGTACTCGATGTTATAGGTTATTAACTTGACCATAGATGTTCAACAAGTAAAGAAAGTTTATAATTGTTATTGAGTACCTTAGGGAAGTTACCATCATCAAAATGGCCAGAACAAATCTTAAATGGCTTGATAAAGCATTTGTCAAAGCCAGATGTGCAGCACGAGAAAGTTTGGCCTACATAAGGGAAGATATCAATGATATCATTGACAATAACATCACTTCAGAGCCGAGGATAGAAACTGCCTTAGATAGCCTCATAACGTGTCTCCGCATCAGCGGGGCTGGAGGAGAGAAAGAGTTTAAGAGATTAAATGGCTACTACGCGGGGATCAACAAAGAAAACTCAGATTTTTATCGGCGTTCCTATCAAGAGATCGTAAAAGAATAAAGAACTACTTTAAAATTCCGTAACCTATCAACCTAAATCTATCGCCGACTCTTCGAGAAATCGTAATCCTATCCCCCGGTTTTGCGCAGATTGGTTTTTTGAGCACGCAGAGGGTGTTTTTCTTAGATGGATCAACTACTACTCCCACAGTGGCAGCGGAATTACAATTAAGCATCAAAACCTCGCCTTTTGCTAAGGGCTTTACCTCTGCTTCTTCCTTTGCTCCAACTATGCGTTCCAACAAGAAGGTTTCTAAATTGACTTGATAATGGATTGCTGGCAACTTGCCGGGCAGACCAACTACTGAACCGGTAAGAGAATCTGATTTTACAACAGAAGGGTCTAGGGTTGTCCCGATAGCCATACTTCCCCCGGGAAGAATTTCTTCTACCGGTTCTCCGCCAGAAAAAATCTTGATTATTCTTGTACGTAATGGCTTGGCTATTTTTTTATTTTTTTCTTCGACCATGTAACCTGGGGAAACTTCGATTTCGTCGCCTACCTTAAATCGGCCTTGTTTGACTGTTCCACCTAAAACCCCGCCGACCAATTTTTCCGGTCGCACTCCTGGTTTGTTGATATCAAAAGAGCGGGCTACTAACATTACTGGTTCTTTCTCTACATCTCGTTTGGGAGTAGGGATCTGTTCCTGGATTGCTTTCAATAAAACATCAATATTTACATTTCCTCGTGCAGAGATAGGGACGATAGGAACATTCTTGTATTCTGTCGAGGATAAAAAATCTTTTATCTCTTTGTAATTAGCAAGAGCTTCTTCATAGGAAACCAAATCAATCTTGTTTTGGACCACGATAATATTTTTTATGCCGCTGATATGTAAAGCCATTAAATGTTCTTTGGTTTGCGGCTGAGGACATTTTTCATTGGCGGCAACCAGCAGTAAAGCTCCGTCAACAATAGCTGCTCCTGACAGCATCGTAGCCATCAACGATTCGTGCCCAGGAGCATCGACTAAGGATATTTTTCGTTGAAATAGCGGTTCGCTATTGCATTTAGGACATTTCAATTTGGCGGTATAATAATGACAATTTTCACAGAAATAAATGCAAAAATCAGCATAACCAAGACGGATAGTGATTCCTCTTTTTAGCTCCTCAGAGTGAGTGTCGGTCCATTTTCCACTGAGTCTTTCAGTAAGAGTTGTTTTACCATGATCAACATGGCCGACTAAAGCGATGTTGAGTTCTGGCTGGACGGTCTTAGGGATAGAAGAAGAAAGTGAAACTGGCGATTCTTTTTTGCTTTTAACAGTCTTTGAAGTCTTTTTAGTCTCAGCACTGTCTGATTTTTTTTTTGCGGGCATTAAGAAAGCTAAAAAGGTAGTTTCTTTATAAAGTTTAGGGGGTGTTTGAGCGGCAAGATCTGAAAGAAAAGGATAAATATGAAGAAATAAAATAATTACTTCCTCTTCTTCCTAAAATGTTTCAAATTATCTTTCATGGCGCTTTTTACCCGTGCTGCTCTCTTCTTCAAGAGATTGTGTACAGTTTTTATTTCTCCTTTGCTGGCCACGCCGGATTTTGTCAGCGCGGATTCAAAATACTTTTCAACTGTACCCTTTACTTCTTGACTAACTTTTTCAGAATTAGCCATGAGCTGCCGCGCTAATTTAAGACTCTCTTCATCGTTGAGTTTTAATTCTGTCTTCACTTTAGAAGCAACTTTTCTGGCCTCGCCCAGACTCAACAGACCTAAACCGTAGCCGGTTTTTACGATCATTTTTATTTTTTTTTCCATTTTCTCAAGCCTCCTTTTTAGTGGTGATAATAAAATAAAACAAAAGCAGTAAAGCAGTCACAAACATCACCGAGCTTACGGGAATACCCCAGATTACAGTTCTACCTTCAAGATAGAAAAGTAAAGCCGAAGAGATGATAAGAGCAGAAATAATGATGCCGATAACTCTTTTCCGGTTAACATATTCAAATTCCTGTTCTAATTCTTTCAATTGAGAGATATCAATCTGGGTAGGCCGTTCCGGTTCTTCCAGTTTCTGCATAATTCTAACCAAGTGTTCAGGAAGATCTTCTAACAATTCTTTTTGGCTCCATAATGTTCCGGCTATCTTTTTAGCTACTCTAGTCGGAGTATAGGTTTCCTGTAAATATTTTTCCGTAAATTCATCCAATCCTTCAGAAACTTTAAACTGCGGATACAAACTTGCTGCTAAGCCTTCCGCCTGGAAGAGCGATTTAGCCATTAAGACATGGTTGGAATCAAAAATAACGCCGTGTTGGGCTCCTCTTCCAATAATTTCATACAATGCTTTACCGATGCTCTTCTCACTAATGGAACTTTTGTAGACTTCTTCCAATATTGATCTGGTTTCATTCTTGAATGCTGGCAAGTCAGCTTTGCTGGTATCCTTAGCTAAGGAAACGATGATATCTATGCTCTTACTGGGATCCTTATCATTCACAGAGGTGATAAAGCGAATTACTTTTTTTCGGTCAGTAGGATTTAATTCTCCGACGATACCGTAATCAATGTAGGCCAGCTTGCCATTTTTTTGCACAAAAATATTTGCCGGATGTGGATCAGCATGAAACAACCCATGCAGGAGAGCTTGTTCTAAAATAGAAGTGAAATAAGTCATAACCAGGCTTTTACGATTAATATGATATTTCTCCAGAGCAGCATAATCATTTATCTTCACACCGTCTACAAAATCCATGGTTAAAACCCGTTTAGAAGAAAAAGCCGGATATATCTTGGGAATAAATAGGCGATGATTATTTTTTAATTTCCCTCTCAAGATAGTTGCATTATGTCCTTCAATTTCAAAATTTAATTCTTTTCTGGTCCAGAGAGTAAATTCCTTAACCACATCAACCGGGTGATAATTTTTAATTTTAGGAAAATGTTTCTCCAGGGTGTGGGCAAGATGAAAGAGAATATCTAAGTCCGTATCGATAATTTCGCGGAGGTTCGGCCGTTGTACTTTTACTACTACCTTTTTTCCCGACTTAAGAATTGCTTTATGCACTTGGGAAACCGATGCTGAGGCTAAAGGCTTTTTGTCAAAGGATTTGAAAATTTTCTCTATTGGTTTCTTAAGGTCTTCCTCAACAATTCTTTTAGCCTGGCTGTAGGAAAATGGCGGGACATGATCCTGAAGTTTTTCAAATTCTTCAGAATATTCTTTAGGAACTAAGTCTGGACGCAGAGAAAGTAATTGGCCGAACTTGACGAAGGTCGGCCCCAACCGTTCAAAAGCCCTGCGCAGTCTGACCGCTTGACGTTGTTTGTTAGAAAGCGGCAAAGTAGGTTTAAGGCGTTTATGCCAGGGCAAGTTCGTTTGCAGCGGAGTTTTGCTGATATAATACCCTAAACCCTCTTCAACGAAAATAGCGATTATCTCTTGGAGCCGTTTGATGTCCTTAACCGGAAGCAATTAGATCTACCTCTTTTTGCTATACTAAGGAAAAATAGTATATAAGAGTTTTGCTAGAAGTGGTTAGTAAAAAAAATCCCACATCTAAGTCAGCATTATGATAGATAAATATGATAGAGAAAATTTACGCTTCTTGTTTCTTAAGCCGAGTCATGTATCCAGCGATGATATTACGGATCTTCTTACTGCCGCCGCGAGTATATTGGTTAGTCAAGGTCTTATTCTGCTCGAAATCAGTGGTAAACTTTTGACCGTGAAGATTTAAGAGCTCTTTCGTTTTCCGCTTGATCATAGTGGTTTTAATTCTTCCCATATTACAGTTAGGGAAGGAAGCTATTTATAAATTTTTCTAAGGTTCTGGCTTAGTAGAAATGCCGCCGAGTATGTGAAAAGTTTAAGTAAGAGAACTTATTTTAAGAGAAAAATGAGCATAAAACAGGACCAGGCCCAGTTCGACCGAAAATTGAAGAAGTTAAAAAAGGAGGGGCTCCAGAAGTATTTCAGTTCTGAATCAATTATTGTACCACGGCCGCATGGAAAAAAACTCCAAGTGCCTATTCGTAATTTACAGATTCCCCGGTTCCGTTTCGGCTTAGATGATAGCGGCGGTGTAGCTCAAGGCGATGGAGAAGTGGGCGACCCCATACCAGGGATGGACCCCGATCAAGGAGTTGGACCAGGACATGGTTCTGGTAGAGGTGAACATGATTTTACTGAGCTAACTCTAGAAGAAGCAGCGGAGATGTTGGGGGAGGAACTGGAATTACCGAATCTTTTAGATAAATTTGAAGGGAAAGTAGGAGCAAAATCCTATAACCGATATACCAGCATACAGCGAGTCGGACCAGAAGCACTGCGTCATGGTAAGAGAACTTTTCGCCAAGGTCTTCTGCGAGGCATTATTACCGGTGATTATAATCCAGATGATCCACTTATAATTCCAATTCATGGTGATAAAAGATACAGATCAGCGAAGGAAGCAACCAAGCCCACTACAAAGGCGGCGGTGATCTACCTCCTGGATTATTCTGGATCAATGTATAATGTGATTGATTTTCTACAGAATGTCGGCTGGTGGGCTGATGCCTGGATCAAAAAACATTACGACAGTGTTGTCCACCGCTATGTGCAGTATGATTCCGTGGCCCAAGAAGTTACGGCTGAAAATTTCTATTCTGTCCAGGCCGGTGGCGGAACCGATATGCGCGCTGGACTTTCTCTGGCAAAAAAAATTGCCAAAAGTGATTTCCCAGAGTCAGAGTATAATCTCTATGTGATCCATTTTACTGATGGCGATTGTTACGGGATAGAGGTCAGTGAAGAATATGTCCAACAATATCAAGACTGGAAAGAACAACATCCTGATTTAGAGGATGGATTTGAAGCTCCTGAAGCAGGAAATCCACTTACTGATTTTCTTATTCCCCGCTGCAGCGCCCTTTTTGTCTGTGAAGCAGGAGCTTATTACGGTGGAAGGATTAGCTTTGGAGGATTTGAGATGGGCGGTAATTATAGCGATCTACTGCAGAATCTAACAGAAACAAGGCCTTCGCTGGAAGCAAAGATACGCTGTGTTTCATTCACTGACGAAGATATAAAAGAAGGAAGAGGCGAAAGTATTAAGAAAACCTTGGTCCATTGGTTTAAATAAACCAGTATACTGATAAGTAATATTTATATATTAACATACTATTAATTGACTATGGTTATTCTCATTGACCAACAGAATCTGCCTGAAGACATCTACAAAGTGATTTTTGCTACTGAACAACAAGAGATCGTAGCTAGGATGCTCATCAAATATATGGCAGAAAATGATGGGGAAATAGGAAAGACCGAGATGGGTTTATTTGCCAGCAATCTTCATGAAGGAAAAGTGATTATTAAGGAAAAAGGCAAATCGCCATTACAGCAAGAATCGCGAATGTCTTATAATAAGAGGCAGTTTTATGATCGGATTCTTACCCCTATGCGGGGAATGGGATTGATAGAATATGATCTATTCAAAAAAACATATAAGCTTTCTGATAGGTTTAACAGACTTATGATTAAAATCGGTCTGCTTTGGCTGAGAGAATTGGAAAGAGTAAAAAACCAAAAATAGATTTAAAGAAATTACTGGCGCATGGTTTGACTCACTAGATTGGCTCTTCGTGTTTCTTCGATTAAATTTTCTAACATTTCTAATACTTGGTGAGGGCTGTCAACATCTTTAAGCTCAAGAATACTGCGGCCTATTTGTAAATGCACTGTTCCAAAACCGAGAAGCCGTTGGATAGCTCCTTGCCTGACGTTAAGATCAGGAATGAATCCTAAAGGTTGATAATAGACATTCTTCTTGCGAACTCTTAACACTCCATTGATGACTGACAATTTTGTGGGCATGATTTTATATCGATCACCAAAATATCGCCGTAATTCTGTTCCAGCCAGAGCGATAAATCCTAGTCCAGAAAGCAAGTAGGTTATTTCTGCTGGCAGGTCAATTTGTTTTATCAAACCTATAAGCAGAAGCGCAAGCAGAAAAAGCCCACAAGTATATTCAACTAGAAAGGCTTTTCGTGAATGACGTAAAGTCATAAGAACTTTATCATTAGCCTCCTCCATCTAAGATAGAAGCTTTAGAGCGTTTATATATTTTGTTGTGGCTCAGCAATCATTGGATTCATCAGGCATTACGAACTGAAGTCAGTCCTATCACCGCTTCCTTTTTCAACAGCTCAGCTTTGTCAGTTTTTTCCCAAGCAAAGTCCGGATCATTCCGGCCAAAGTGTCCATATGCAGCAGTTTTTCGATAAATCGGTCGCCGCAAGTGTAATTGTTCAATAATCGCTTTTGGACGGAAATCAAAGTGCTTCTTCACGGCTTCTACTATTTTCTCTTCCGGAATTTTATTGGTTCCAAAGGTATGCACGAAGATACTTACTGGTGCAGCCATACCAATAGCATAAGAAACCTGAAGTTCACAACGATCAGCCAATCCCGCAGCAACAATATTTTTTGCTACATAGCGAGCATAATATGCTGCGGAGCGGTCTACTTTGGTGGGATCTTTGCCAGAGAAAGCCCCGCCGCCATGACGGCCATAGCCGCCATACGTATCAACGATAATTTTCCTACCAGTTACCCCGGCATCTCCAACAGGGCCACCGATGATAAAAGAGCCAGTAGGATTGATAAAATATTTTGTATTCTCATCGATCCATTCATAGCAGATAGGTTTGATTATTTTTTCAATTACATCTCGGCGAAGATTTTCCCAGCTCACATCAGGATGATGCTGGGTAGAAAGGACCACAGTGTCAACCCTTCTTGGAATACCTTCTTGGTATTCAACAGTAACCTGCGATTTTCCATCAGGACGTAGATACCAGAGTTCACCGCGTTTTCTCGCGCTTGCCAATCGCTGGGTCAACTTATGCGCAAGCATGATCGGCAATGGCATATACTCTGGAGTTTCATTGCTAGCATATCCAAACATTAATCCCTGATCGCCTGCTCCTTGTTCTTGGTATAAGCCTGTATTTTCATCAACACCTTGAGCAATGTCTGGTGATTGTTCAGAAAGAGCAACTAACACTCCGCAGGTTTCTCCGTCAAAACCTAATTCTGGTTTGTTGTATCCAATACTCTTTACTGTCTCGCGGACAATTTTCTGTACGTCGATTATTGCTGACGTTGTAACTTCGCCTGCTACGACTACAAAGCCGGTCTTAGTAAGGCATTCTACTGCCACCCTTCCGAACGGATCCTGTTCTAAAATTGCATCAAGGATTGCGTCAGAAACCTGGTCCATCATTTTATCTGGATGGCCTTCGGTAACACTTTCAGATGTAAAAAAATAATTAGTATTATTCATAAAATCCACCTCATGGTTTATTTAAATTTGGAATTAATAAAGTTAGTGAAAGAATGCTCTTTTGGTTTTTTCATCTATA
>DATDTA010000080.1:0-4532 GCA_035291085.1 Candidatus Nanoarchaeia archaeon
AGAATAGCTACCAGAACTCCTCCTGAAGCTATGTCCATATCTTTTACTTTAAATTTCACCATCTCTTTTTAGAGGGAATTAAAGAAGTTTAGTTTATATAGATTTGGGTGAATTTACTCTTGATTTTGAGAATTCCTATGCACCAATTTCACTTTCGTGCTAACTTCATACGCTAGAACCGCTTCTTGGTTATAATGTTCAAGGGTATATTCTATACCTTCATTGTTATAGTAAGTGTGAATTATTTTCGAACAGAAAAGCTTCGCTATTCACACTTACTAATAGCAAATGTGTGGGTTTAATATTCGAATAGTTAACACATTTGCTATATTATCCGGAACAAGAATTTTCCACAGAGATTTTTCAGTCATGATACAAAAAACAAAACCATAGTTTTAAATTTTCCTAAAAGGATGATACCCTTGCTTAAGAAGATTTTGTATAGGTAGGAAGAGAGGTTGAGGCAGTCTCTCCCATTCGTGCCAGCTAATCCCAGAACAATTTTCTGGTTCTTTTATCTGCGCTTCCCCAGTTTTCCAATCACAAAGCATGAAAATCGTGATATAATGCTTATTCTCCTTAGTGAAAACATCATTGGTAAGACCTGCAAAACGTATATTGGTTACTGACATTCCCGTCTCTTCTTCCACTTCTCTTGTAACACAATCTTCAAAATCTTCATTTAATTCTAAATGGCCGCCAGGAAAACCCCAGGACCCTTCTCCATGCGCATTCTTTCTCTTCAAAAGTAAAACTGTACCCTCTTTAACAAGAATAACTCCAACCCCTACCTTAGGTCTTTCTAGCAAATCTTTTACCCCAGCACTTTTTCACTCACAACCCCTTCAAAAATTCTTCTATCTTCTCAATATCATCTTTCCGGCCTAAATCCAGCCAATAATCCTGCAGCATCATGATTTTTACTTTCCTGCTTTCCGCTAATAGAGAAACTGCATCAGTTAATTCTAACTCTCCCCGTTCAGAGGGTTGTATCTGTTCTAAGGCTTCAAAGATATCGGAAGTAAATTTATACAATCCGGCATTGATCAGATTCCCTATAAATTCTTTGGGTTTCTCTATTATTTCTAGCAGCATGTTCCCTTTGCACATCAACACACCATATCTAGAAGGATTATCTACTTTCCATGCCGCAACATGACAATAACCATCGTCCTGCTGAATTGCTCGCAAATCCTGCACGGAAAAAAGATTATCTCCTCCAAGAACAATAAAATCTTCCTCATCGACAAAGCTTCTTACCAGGGAAACTGCATCTCCAGTTCCTAGAAGCGCTGGCTGTTCAATAACTGCTACTGCCAGATGCTGTTCTTCCAGAAATTCTTCTATTTTTTCTTTTTTATAGCCGGCAACAATTGCTATATCTGCATTTTGAAAGCCAGCCTCTTGCAATCTTTCGAGAAGATGCAATAAGAATGGTTTTCCATTGATTTCTATCAGTGTTTTTGGTTTATCCAGGGTTAAAGGAAGCATTCGTACTCCCTTTCCTGCCGCTAAGATTACTGCTTTCATTCTAGTAAACCTCGTAATTGTGAAAATTGACTAATGGTGTGGTGAGCCTGCTGAAATGCATGCTGTGGCATCATGTCTCTGTATTTTCCATACTGTAATCGTACTGTCTTCAGGCCTAATTCATTTCCAAATTGAATTTCTGCATCTATTCTATCTCCAACTACACAAATTTCCTCCTTAGAATATTTCTGCTTTATTCTCGCCAGGCATTCTTTTTTCCCCTGATTTGAAGAACAAATAACAACCTCGTCAAAAAAATGGCGTATTCCCAAAGCATTAATCTTTTCATCCTGAAGCCCTTTATCGGTTTCCCAAGTCAATAATATTTTCTTTGCTGGAAAAGTGCGTAGAAATTCATGAACACCAGTAAAAGGGGTGATATTTTTCACATCCTGCCACCTGGTTTCATATCTCATTTGATCGCTGCTATGGAACAAAGTATCATCTAAATCAAAAACTATCAACAATTCTCATCAACTCATTCCCTAATTTTTGTGAATCATGCCTTAGCAAACTCCGCTTTAGCACATCTACTTTCTGCGATTGGACTACCTCATTGCTTAACAAGTCAACCGCAATTACCCGAGCATCATTTTTCAGATCATTCTGTACGGGATCCCCTTCCTGTTCGTACAGCTTGATCAGTTCTTCAGGTGCTTTACTATTGTTAACCAGAATAAAATCAAAAACATCCTTGCCAATAAATCGTTTCAGCTCACGTACATAATCGCCAGCCTTAAACTGAGTCGTCTGTCCGCGCTTATTCATGAGATTGACTACTAACGCTTTTTTTGCTCCGGTTTCCCTCAAAGCCTTACTCACTCCATCCACTAATAGATTCGGAATCAAGGAAGTGTACAGATCGCCTGGACTCAGAATGACTAAATCAGCGGTCATGATCTGGTCAATAGCCCGAGAATTTGCTTCTGGAAAAGGTTCCAGATAAATACTTTGAAATCCCTTATCGATATCAGTAGAAACATCAATTTCGTGTTCACCATCTAATAGCTTATTATTGCGCAAAATCATCTTCAGATGGACTTTGTTGGTGGTTACCGGAATGACTTTCCCTTTGATAACCATAATACGGCCCATCTCTTCTACTGCTCTATCAAAACTTCCGGTCACTTTTTCCAAAGCAGAGAGGAGTAAATTTCCAAAACTATGTCCCTGTAAGCTGCCGTTCTCAAAGCGATAATTCATCAGACTGCGCATCAATCTGCTGGAATCTGATAATGCTACCAAACATTGTCGTACATCTCCCGGCGGTAAAACACCTAACTCATCACGCAGAATGCCGGTACTTCCACCATCATCAGCCATAGAAACGACTGCGCTTAAATCAATATTATACTTCTTCAAGCCACTGAGAACTGTAAAATTGCCTGTGCCTCCGCCAATAACCACAACCTTCTTCATTACCAACTAAACAGAAGGAAAATTGTTTTTAAAGATTGTGGAAGAAGAGATGCAGTTACCATGCAATACGCAATAAAAAGTAAATTTAAAAAAAATTACTCCTCAATAAAGTCTTCCATTTTAGCCGGCATTTCTTCATCGCTGCGCAATAAGCCTTTCTTGCGCATGTATTCTCGTGCAATGACATAGAAGACTAAGCCTACTGATTTCTTTCCTTTATTGTTACAAGGAACAACTAAATCAACATCATTTGCTTGGTTGTTGGTATCACACAAAGCAATAACAGGAATACCTATTTTAGCTGCATCCTGCACTGCATTCTTATCGGTCCAAGGATCGCAGACAAAAATGATCTTTGGTTCCCAAAAGGTTTCCAAATTCGTATTGGTTAAAATTCCCGGAGGATATCTGCCAGTGATAACTCTCATTCCGGTAAGTTGCTGTAATTTCTTTAATCCCTTCCAGCCATTTTCCCGCCTGCTAACGATAAGAATATCTTGCGGTTCATATTTTGAAAGCAGATTTGCCGCCAATCCTAATCTTCGATCAATTTCTTTCAGGTTAAGAACGCTTAACCCATCTGGCCGAGTTTTGTAAATAAAATTAGCCATGTACTTATTCTTGAATTTAGTCCCGATGTGAATACCTGACTTAAGATACTCATTGGAATCCAATAACAATTCTTCTTTTTGTTCTGACATTTTTTGATCCTCCGAATTTAATTTTGTTGAGACGGTGGAAAATCACCATGAACCAGTACTTCGTATTTTACTTCTCCCTTGTCGTTCTGGTCCGCGAACATCTGTTCTATTCCCAACTGCTCAGAGAGTCGCTCTGATGGAACATGGGAATAAAACTTTGCTACCTCTCTACCACCACTAAAGACTTTCAAATCCATCTGTCCTCGTACCCGATCCAGATGAAACTCAATCCGAACCAGATCAAAGTTGCCATGATAATGCTCTGATGGATATTCCAAAAATGCGGTTCTATCTTGGAACATTATCTGCACCCCCAACCCCAAAAATATAAAGTCTAAGAGAATAAGCACTCTAAGACTGCGATATTTTTGGCCTCACGCAGCTATGCTCATCAACTCTGAGATGAGCGTCGGCTTTAAGATATTCATTTTGAAGATTATTTATAAATGTTTTGTCCCTCAAAAGGGCACTTCTTCCTCATCTCTCCTAGTTGCTCTCTTCACCTTTAATCCAAAATAAGCACAAACTCTTTGATTAGGTCCAAACTCATGTCCTTCATAAGAATATCCTTCCGTCAAGCAATGAAAGATCAATTTACGATAAACAGTATCGTAATGGAATTTATAACTCACCACACCGCAGTTTGTATTGGTAAAAGCTCCATCACTTTTTTGCATGATCCTTTCTAAAGCCGAGAAAGAACGATCACGCCTAAAATGAGGGTTCTGCTCATACAAGTCACTATACCATTCAGGATTAAGGGTTTCCACTCTTCTGATCATATGACTGTAATGCCGCGGATCAGGAGCAGGGACTAAAACAACGTGTAGTTTATTGGCGGCTAAATCATCGTAAAGAAAGCGTGCTTGTTTAGAAAAAACA
>DATDTA010000081.1:0-16378 GCA_035291085.1 Candidatus Nanoarchaeia archaeon
TTTACCAGAATCCCGATAAAAACAAAACATGAAATCAAAAAATAAAATACTGCTTAACTCATTGCTATTAGCTTCGTGTTTAAATTCAGTCAGCACGCCCTCCTCGTCAGAAGTAGAAGCAAGAGTTGGAGAGACTGCTGCTCAACCTTCCATTGTAAAACAAAAAATTCTTTGCCCAGAAGGGATGGCTAACATAGAAGATAAATTCTGCATCGATCGATACGAAGCATCAATTATAGATCAAAATACCAGCGCAGAAGCATCGCCTCATTACATGCCTACACAAGAACTTATTTACGATGCTGATTGGCAATATAATAAATTCAAAAATATGGGGCCTCTGCCCATGCCCTCTCGAGGAGCAGAGCAAAATCCTCATTTTAAACCGGCTGCAGTTTCCCAAGCAGGTAAAATTCCAGCCACTTACATCGGAAGATACATTGCAGAGCAAGCATGCGACTCTGTTGGTAAACGTCTTTGCAGTCACCAAGAATGGTATCAAGCCTGTGTTGGGCCAACTGGGCCAGCCTTTCAGAAAAATAAAAAGGGAGAGCTGCCTAAGGCGTATCCTTACGGACTGCAATATCGATCCGGAAAATGTAATATCGGCCAGCCTTGGCCGGTACGAATCTTAGGGAGAAGTAATAATTGGCAAATGAAAGATCCACGCCTCAGCGCTCTTGTCGACAAAAATGATCTGCCCTTTAAACGAGAAACTGGTTCCTTTTCTGAATGCACCAATGAATATGGTGTTTACGATATGGTCGGAAATGCGCACGAAATTGTTTCTGATCTTCATGAAGCCAAACCATTTAAAAAAGTTACTTTTGTTGGTTCCCATTATGCACGTCCGACAACACAAAGCTGTGCATAATATACTCTTGACCACGGTGATTTTTACACCGATTATAGTGTAGGATTTCGCTGCTGCAAAGATATAAAACATTAGAGGTGAAAAATGAAAGGCAAACGTGTTGAGGTCACTCCTCTTTTTGAAAAAGCAAAAATTGATAGTCATAACATTTTCATAACAGAAACAAAAGGGATGTATCCTTACAAAGAAAAGATAGAGGATAACTGGGCTTATTATACTGCGGTCGGATTAAAAGAATTGAATAAAATTTTTGAAAAAGAGAATAAAAATATTATTGACATCGGTATTGTAGGAATCTGCAGCGGTGTTGAAGGAATTGCGGTGTTGCTGATCATGAAAAATACCAAGAAACTTATAATCACTGATGTCGATGCCGATATTCTTAAAGGAACCGTCTACAATCTTAAACACGCTGTTCCCCAGTCCCCGATTATATTTATTCCTCTTGTGGGTTCTTTTTGTGAACCAATAGAGGAAAAAAATTATTTGGTTGATTTTGTGCATGCCAATATTCCTAATCTTCCTGCTACTGGTGAGGAAGATCTTACAAAAGGTGCTGAAAAAGGCACGTTTCTCAAACCAGATTTATACCAAAAGTATAATCCCCCCTTGAAGTTTACACAATGGGCACTTGGTGCACAATATGCATATCTTCAAAGTGCAAAGAAAATATTAAGGAAAGATGCCTCAGTGATTACTGAATTAGGCGGGAGAGTACCAATTTCTATTGTAAAAGACTTATTCAAAGAGTGTGGATTAACCTTTAGTGAGGTTATCGTCGGATTCAAAGAACAAACTGAAGCACTCATAGATTTTATTGGATATTCTGCATTTGAAAAAGAATATGATGTTTCTTTTGAATTTTATAAATACGAAGAAGGAAAAAGTATCTTGAAGAAAAATAATATTGAAAATCCTACCGTAAAGATTTCTGGTGAAAAGATAAAGAAGCTGCTTGAACCATGTAAAGTATCGGCGCAAGAAGCACTCAAATTACATAAAAGAGGCGTTGCAGTAGGCCACACCGTACATTTATTTCGTGGTGTAAATTAGTATTAATTTATTTACAACTAAGAATCAAGAAAGTATTCAGAGATTATTTCCTTCTCTCAGCATCCAACAACAATTTCTTTTCTGCTCGAGCTACAACTTGACGGATTTGATCAACCGCATCGGCATTCGCAGAGATTGATTCCACGCCCTGCCTTACTAAAAAATCAGCCATTTCTGGCTTGCTGCCGGCTTGTCCACAGATAGATGTTTTTACATTATACTTTTTACAAACCTGAATCACTTTAGCTATCTCACCTAATACGGCAGGATGCATTTCGCTGAACAAGTGTGCAATCCTTTCATTATTTCGATCTATTCCTAAAGTAAGTTGAGTTAAATCGTTAGTCCCGAAAGAAACAAAACTAATTCCTTCCTTGCATAAATCTTCAATAATCCAACAAGCTGCGGGAGTTTCTACCATAACTCCAAAATCAATATCTTTGACTGGTTCTATACCTACTTCCCTCATTATTTCCTTCGCCCGTCGTAGCTCATCAACTCTGATCACGAAGGGAAGCATTATTCCAACAGTATCAAAACCTTCATCATGTAATTCTTTCACTGCTTGAAATTCTGCTTGCAGAATCTTTGTCTCATCTAACAATCTCCGAATTCCATGCCAGCCAATCATAGGATCCGTTTCGTGAGGTTCTTTATCTCCGCCTTGTACATTTCTATATTCATCAGAACGCATATCTGAACAGCGTACCCAGACCGGTTTATGAACAAAAGCTTTAGCAATCTTTCGAATCCCTTCTTTCAATAGATGGACATAGTCTTCTTCTCGTTTCTGCCGCACATATTCTGCAGGGTGAACTCCGCCATTGGCAATCATGATCTCTAATCGGACTAATCCAACGCCGTCCGCTCCCGTTGCTGCTGCTTTGGCGGCGAAATCCGGAAGATCCATGATCACTTTGATTTCTGTTGCTGTTACTAGATCTGCAGGGTGAGTTGCTTGGGCTGCTCCTGGTGCTATTTCTTTTTTTGCTTCTGTTATCTCTATTTTTCCTTCGTAGACTATTCCGCGAGTAGCATGTACAGTAATTATTTCGCCTTCCTTCAACATATCGGTTGCATGTTCTGTTCCCACTATACATGGCGTTCCCATTTCGCGAGAAACAATTGCTGCATGACAAGTCATACCGCCTTCATTAGTGACGATTGCCCCAGCACGTTGCATCGCTGGCACCATATCGGGAGTAGTCATAGTCGTAACTAAAATGTCTCCCTTCTGCACTTTGTGTAATTCAGAAGGATCATGAACAACTTTGACTGGACCTGTATAAACCCCTGCACTAGCTGTTTCTCCCTTCAATAAAATCTTTCCGGTCTCATCAACAATATCTGGTCTCTCTATAGTATGTGCTTTGAATGTGGTGACTGCTCGGGTCTGGACAATGAATACTTCTTCTTTTTCTACTGCCCACTCCACGTCCTGAGGCTTACCATAATGTTCTTCTAATTTCTTACCTAAGCGAGCTAATTCTTTGATCTGTTTTTCATTCAATACCTGTCGATCTTGTTTGTCTTTAGGAATAAGTTTTTTCTCATTTTCCCCCTTCTCATTCCTGAACAGACCATAATCTTTCTTGCGTAGTTCTGTTTTCTTGATTTCCCGCGTCTTTTTATCAACTATGTAAAGATCGGGATTGACCTCTCCACCCACGATCAATTCGCCTAAACCATAAATCGCTTCAATAACGATTTCATCAGCATGGTTAGTTGCCGGATTGACTGTAAACATGATTCCTGATTTTTCAGAATTAACCATTTTCTGCACTAAAGCAGAAATTAACACTTTACTGTGGTCAAACTTATTTTTGACCCGATAATAAATTGCTCGAGCCGTAAACAACGAAGCCCAGCAGGCTAACACCGCAGAAGCAACATTTTCTTTTCCTCTGACATTTAAAAAAGTTGCCTGTTGTCCAGCAAAACTTGCTTCCGGTAGATCCTCTGCAGTTGCAGAGCTTCGCACTGCCACAAATACTTCTTTTGGTTCCACTAAATCAGTAGCTTTTTGTTTTTCTGAACCGAGCATTTCATAGGTGTACATAATCTCTTCAGCCATATTGATAGGCATTCGGGTAGCAATAATTAATTCTTGGATTTTTTTAGAAATATCCTGCAATTTATCCGTATCCTCAACATCCAATTTTTCCAGAAGCTTGAGGATCTTTGGTCTAATCCCTGTTTTCTCAAGATATTCTCCATAGGTCTGTGCGGTAACTGCGAAACCATTGGGAACAGGAAGATGCATTTTGAGCATGATTCCTAAATTCATGCCTTTACCGCCTGCGTCTCCTAAAGAATCTTCATCTAATTCCTTAAACCATTTAATATATGACATCTTGTACCTCTAGGCAAAGGAAGATTTAGAGACTTTTAAGAGTTTTGGTTACTGTTGGGGTAAGAGATTAGTTCTTAACGTCGTAAATCATTTTCACATTGACCACAATATGGTTTCGCCTGAAGAGAATGTCGTCTTCTTGAATAGGCAATACTCCCTTCAACGGTATCCTTCTGCTGCATAACACATAAATCATTAATACAATGGCTTCCTAAAAATTCGACAGTGTTTGTTCTACTGCTCGGTGCAGCTCCATACATATGACCCAATTCATGCGCTGCTAAATCAAACCAGTGAGAAGCTTTTTTAATTCTGGCAGTGGACAAAATAATATAATCGGCAAAATCAATTCTCCGAGACTGTCCAAAGCACCAATTAGTTCGACCAGGAGAATAGAGGTCTCTATCTACGAAAATGATTTTTTGTGAATTCATGTCTCTAGAAATCATGGGTTCAGCCCTTACTAATTCAAAAAATTGCTCTAAATCCACTTGTCGTCTTCCGAGATTATAGCTTTCACTTTGCAATTTCTGAACTAATCCATACCCTAAAAGGTCTATTCCGCCGGGAGTTGGAGATACTACTACTCGTTGCAGCTTCGCTAGTTCCGCAAGAACATTTACTAAAACTCTACCATACCTAGGGTTTTCCGTGCCATCAAATAATTTAATGTTAGCCATATCCTCTTAAAAGAGGCGTTATTTATAATTTTAACTCTCCCCTAGTAGTAATACAGATACCTACGTTGTTTGTGCAGCTCTTTAATAAAAATTACTAATTAAAAAAGAAATCACATTAACAGTGTTCAGCTCTTACTTTTCTTCGCCGAAATCTTCCGTTTCTTCGTACTTGTGTTCTGGTTCTTCATCTGGTTCTTCCAGTTCTCTTGCAGAAACAGTAGCGTATTTCCTATTTTCCGGCCTTTCTACTTTCTTAACCACTTCGGCAAAGCCGACACTCGGCAAAACTTTGGTAATTTTAATCTTAACATAATCGCCTTTCTTCGCACCAGCAACAAACAACACAAACCCTTTCACCTTGGCAATACCATCGCCTTTCCCGCCAACTGCGGTAATCATCACATCATATTCTTCTCCTACTTTTACAGGAGCTTCAGTTCCATTCATATATACGTTCCTCCTAAGATTTAATGGCTTCAAAAAAGAAGGTTACTATAAAAAGCTACTGTTGTAAAACTCACCTAATAACTCTGCACTACATCTTCAAGAACTTCCAATGTTACTCCGCCTTTCTCCAACCATTCCCGAGCCAACTCTCCTTTCTGGTATCTTTTTCTTGCTACTACTCTTTCAATCCCAGAATTAATGACTAACTTAGTACAATCACGACAAGGTTCAAACCCAACATATAAGGTTGCACCACGGACATCTGCACCATGCTTAGCTGCTTGGGCAAACGCATTCTGTTCAGCATGGGCAGTTCTGATACAATGTTCTGATGTAGAACTATCTTGATTTATCCGGCCTTCCATCAAATGACCTTTTTCATCACAATGTTCTAGACCTGAAGGAGAACCAACATAGCCGGTAGCTAAAATATGCCTGTCTTTTACTATCAGGGCACCCGCCATTCCCCGGTCACATGTTCCTCTTTTTGCTACTGCATCCATGATGTTTAAGAAATATTCATCCCAGCCAAGGCGCTCCAATTTCTGCAATACTTTATCAACCTGATAATAAAGCTCTGCCGTGGTAACATCTGCATGATTGTATATACGATGCTGTGCCATAGTCATGCAAACTCCAACTTGTTGTCCGCCCTCCTCAGCGCTATAAAATGCACGTTTATCGCGCTCAGCAAAGTCCTCAATACTGATTTGTTCGCCTTCCCTTTTTCTGGAATTAAATCGTTCCAATCTCGCACTAAAAGGCGCATCAATAGCAACTAACGTAAACTTAACTTTTCCCTGTAAAGCTCTTACTTCATCTGGGTGCCTTATCGATTCAATGGCATAGCGCGTATTGGGCTTAAGTTTTTTCAACGCTTTTTGAGCAAGAACACTATTTCCATGCTCTGCTCGCAACTCTCTTCCTAGAGCAATGAGCGTCTCCGTCTTACGATCCAATCCGCGGGCATCTGCTTCTTCCCGCAACATATCAGAAAGAGAATAACATTCAAAGTGCTGCTGGTCTCGAAGATACGCTGCAACTGTCCCCTTACCACTGCAATCAAAACCAACTAAACCTATGATCGGATTTGCTTTTAATTGATACCCTTCTTCTGTCATACGTCATCTTCTTCTCAAGATCTTTTTAAGAATTATGAGCTTCCAAAAGATGTATTAAAAGACTATTTTTGAATAGAGTTGCAGAACATTAATTAAGAGATGATTTTCCAAAGCAGTATGGAACGATTTTTAGGTTACGGCCGAGAACCAAGAAAAATTATCGTTACCGGCGGTTCCGGATTTCTAGGACAACAACTACTTAAAGTATGTTCAGAAGCAGGGCATAAAGTAGTAAATGTAGATCTCAGCCAGCCTCGAGATGAACAGTATCAGCATATTCCGTGCGTCCAGAGCGATCTTTCTGATCCCATGCGTACTCATGCCGCCTTCTCGAAAGCAAAACATGAGTATCTTGACGGAAGGATAGATGATGTTTTTCATCTGGCTGCAGTTGTTTCCTATACTCTTAGTTACCAAAAATTAGAAGGGCCTAATGTCAGATCCACCTACAATGTAGTTCAAGAATGTATTAACAATGACTCATTTCTGGTCCACATGTCTGGTACTGCTGTTCTAGGCCATGTCGATAGAGCTATGCAGGAAGATGATCCTTTAAAGCCAGTGGAAGATTATGGTAAATCAAAAGCAGAGGCAGAAAAAATTATTTTTCAACATTCCCAGAATGACGGATTGCAAGCGATTGTTTTCCGTTCTACAGCACCAGTCGGCCCGGGATTGGAAACGGCAGGAATTAATAATCTCTATAAAATGATCTTAAACCAACCAATAATCCTTGCGACAAAAGGATCAAATGTGACCTATGTCAATACTGAAGAC
This sequence comes from Candidatus Nanoarchaeia archaeon, assembly GCA_035291085.1. Classification (GTDB taxonomy): domain Archaea; phylum Nanobdellota; class Nanobdellia; order Woesearchaeales; family GW2011-AR9; genus JACPIL01. Next base: position 7,306 of record DATDTA010000081.1, read on the forward strand.
ATTGCGCGGGCATTTCTTTTCGCTGCAGAAAACGAACAGAGAGTGCGCCAAATTCCTGATTCCTTAGATAAAATAGTTTACAACCTGGGAGTCCACAAACCATTAAGCGACAAAGAGATGGCAGAACATCTTGTTGCCGGCATCGTCGGAGAAGGAAAAAAGAAAGTCATGGAAGTCCCGCACTGGTTAGTATATGCTTTCAGCTATCTTCCAGGAACGGCAAATATGGTTGCCAACGCCGCACGTTTTCTAGCAGGAAAAAGACATCAAGAACCCGATATCTGCCCTAATTTAGCTCACCTCATGAAAGGACCGCACTTCCAAGATTACCACAAATTCGAAAAATATTTCGAAAACAATGGATTCAAATTTAATTATCCCACTCCGGAAGAAGTCCTCGACACTGGTGTAGTGCATAAATTCAGAACGGAATGGTCACATCTCGAAGCTCCAGAAAGAATTAAGAAATTGATGGGTGTGAAATGGCAAGAAAAATAAATTCAAAGCACCAATTTACGCTTAGACCTTACTTACCGTAATCACTATTGGAAAGGGGTTGCACGTTCTTATAAAGTTCTTTTCCCAAAATAAATATTATGGCTGATAATGGATTAGTAGAAGAATCAGTTTACAATCAAATTAAGGCAATCGAAGGGTGGGCACTTCTTGCTTACCAAGAATCTGTTAAAAAGAGACCTAATATTGAACTCATTCTGGAAAATTTAAGAAAAATAAATCTGCAAACTAGGAAGGCATTTAGAGATCGTTCAATAGAAGATAATTTTGAAGAAAAACTTTCCCAAGAAATAAAGCGACGTCGTGGGTTAATAGAAAAGATAGTAAGCGAAAGTCTTGATCCTCCTAAGACAACCAATCCAAATTATAATCGATTAAAATATAATTATGATAATATATTAGAGAGAAAAATGAGAGATTACGAAATACATGTTTTAGAGCCATTCAAAGAAGGAGAAATGGGAAAATTTAGAGTGATGATTAGTGATTTGAAAAGGAAACTTACTCAGTTGCGAGCTGCCGTGGTGACCCTTAGAGATATTAAGAAAGATAAGGAGTTAAGTAATGCTTCAAAGCGGACACTTCGGATGCTCTCTTCGCTAGCAACAGAAACTTTAAAATTTAAAGATAGCCAAATTATTTTTACTAAGGGATGGATTAATTTCGATGGAAGGTATTGGGTTGACTATGTGAAGAGATATAATAAAAAATTAAGTAGCTCAGATGATTTTTAAATAAATAAAAATTTAAAAAAATAAATAAAAGAAATCAAAGACAACAACAATTAATTTGCGTCTTGGATCCCGCCTTCTAACACTTCAAAGCAACATTCCCCGTCTTGTAAAAATTACTATTGGGGGGTGGGGGGTTGCACATTTTTATAAACCCTTTTATCTTAACAAAGATTATGGCAGAATTGGTCGAAGGTTCAACTTTAGAGCAGATTAAAGCAATAGAAGGTTGGGCGCTTATTGCATATCAAGAATCTGTCAAAAAGAATCCAAATATAGATATAATTATTGAAAACCTCGGAAAAATTAATTTACAGGCTAGGAAATTAAAATGGAAAAAGGGAGGTCTGAAGGATCTTGAAAAAAAGATAGAAGAAATACATGCTGATAAGCCTCCCCCGTTTCTGATATAGCTCCCCTATATTAAAACTATGTAAATGATTTTAGTTTAAACAGAAATTATAATTTAAAGTTGAAAAGAAAAAAGAAAGAAAAAATAAAAAAACTTATTGCGCATCTCTGATTCCGCCTTCGAGAACTTCAAATATAGTTTCGCCGTCAGCAAGATTCGGAGCATCTATCAACTTCGCCACTCGAGTGCCTTTCTTACCTTTTCTCAGGTAAATCCTAAAGGTAGATGCGTGTGCTACAATATGTCCACCAATGGAGGTAGTCGGATCTCCGAAGAACTGATCCGGCTTAGCCATAACTTGGTTAGTCACATAAACGCAGACATTGTAGGCGCTCGCTACTTTCGCTAAAGCGTGCATGTGCCTGTTCAACTTTTGCTGTCGCTCTGCAAGCGTTCCTCTGCCAATAAATTCTGCTCGGAAATGTGCGGTTAAAGAATCTACTACCACCAAGCGAATATTTTTCCCCTGCTTGGAAATTAAGTCTTCAATTTTTTCTGCTAGCAGCATTTGGTGATCAGAGTTATATGCTCTGGCTACCATAATTCTGGAAAGAACATCTTCCACATCCATGCCTGCTGCTTCTGCAAATTGCTTTATTCTTTCCGGACGAAAGGTGTTTTCGGTATCAATATAGACCGTGGTTGCAGTTGAATCTTCTTTCAACGCATTGACCGTCAATAAATGTCCTATTTGCGTCTTTCCTGATCCAAATTCCCCAAAACATTCCGTGATAGCACTGCTTTCAAAGCCGCCGCCCATTAAAATATCGAAACTTGCAGAGCCGGTAGATAATTTTGTAACTAATCCCCGACGTCGCAAAACATCCATGCCAGTTTCAAAGCCCATCTTCATACTGTCGCGGGCTGCATTGATCATTTTTCGTGCTACTGCTTCAGAGACGCCGGTAACTTCAATTAACTCGCCAACGCTGGAAACAGCAAGCGACATCAGATCATGATACCCTGCGCTTTCCAATTTCTCTGCAGTTGCTGCACCTACTCCCGGCAAATCCATTAATGTTAATTTTTCCATTTTTAATACCACCTTAGCTTCTGTCATCTTAATTTGCACCTCCTTTAAATAAATCTTGCTCCTGCAATACAATATGCTCATATGCCTTCTGTAATACTACCTGCGCTTTGGGCAGATCAGTAATACGGAAAGAATTAGTTGACTGCCATTTTCCAGTCTTATCTGTGTAACTGCGCTCGATAGAGATAGTTTTGTATTCAGACTCTTCTCCATTCACTTTTTGGCCTTTATTGTGCCATACCGTCGCAGAAATCGCTCCTGCTCTAAATTTTTTTTCAGGGAAGTTCCCTTGCACTTGTGGTGCTGTGTTTTGTGTCATTTTTTTTGACCTCTTGCTTTCGCGTCTTTTTTCAACCCGTGCCAAATTCTGTTTCCAGAACTCAACCCAGTGAGGCACAACCCATTTTGAGTTGCTGAGATCTTAGCATCGCTGCTTGTTTATAAGTTCCAGCCGAAGTTGTCCAGTGCGGGAGTGGGGTAACGTAGAATGGTTAAAATAAGAAAATTTTTGAGAATTAGGAGTCATTGGCAGTTGTCCAGTGGTATGGAAAATAGCAGGTATTGCCCGAGAAATTCTTACCTTTTCTCCAGCCTAGCAATCTCTTCTTCCGGTTTAGCTCGAGAAACCATCTGCACATTAAACTCTAGACGAGAGAACATATCATTCTTCTTTACTTGTCCCAGCAATTTCAGCTGTTCTCCTAAAAGATCTGCCTTGACGTCTTCAAAAGTAGCAGGACTATCTTTATATCGAGATATTTCTTCCTCTGTTTTACCTAGCAAATGATTGGTTTGATTTTTCCATAAAACGCTTCTGATATTTCCGGTTCCGTCATCCAAGACCAGATTCATAACATAAGAAACAACCGGCTTAACTGAACCGTGTTCATTACACTGGTAATTTCCCGCCGATTCTACTACTTTCTTATTGCATTGCGAACAAAGATTAAAAAAGCGTGGATCAAAAATCTGCACTACGGTCCCCATTATTTCTGCACCGCCTTCACCATCACGTAATTCTTCTATTTTCCGTCGCTGATATGATGTTCCTTCTCTCACTGAATGAACACTTTCCCCTTCTGGGTTAACAACTATACTCCCTTGATTCCCCAAGTGAACTTCTCGATCATTATTATTTTCCCTGGCATAACCGTCCTGCACCAAAAGAATATCTCCTTCTGAAACTTTTTTCAGGGCATCGACTTGATCATTCCAAAATACTACCCGAACTGTTCCGGTTTCATCCCCAAGTATAAGAGAGCAAACTTTTCCTGAGCGATTATCTTTTGAAAATTCTCGAACCTCAAATTTGCGCACCACTTTGCCTACTGTTGTGACACTACGCATGCCGGCATAGATTTCCTTTACTTTCAGCTTTTGAGTGTTATTATTAACTAATTCTACACCTAATTCATTGGCAATAATGTGAGCAGCGCCTTCCTCGCTGATCAGCCCTGAAAGCTCATTAATTTTTGCTTTAAGTTTCTGTTCTAGCTCTTCCAGAGTAAGCTTGCCGCTCGTAAGAATTTTCTGTTTGATTTCTGCTAAAGGTATCTTGTACATGCAACCACCCTAACAAAGAAAAGATAAAAAAGGTTTATAAGTTTTTATGTAGTTGAGGATACTACTGCCTAAGAAGTCGTAAAATCCAATCCAAACGTATACCTAACTGGCACTACCGAACCATCCGGCTGAAGAATAGTATACCTTCCCGGACTTTCGCTGCAGAAAACCACTTTCCTCTCATTTTCTCTGTACATCTCGGCATCGCAATCTGTAAATTTCCAATACTCCGGCTTAGTGTCTTCCAGGCATTCTCGTAAATCAGGTTTCCATTTACACAAATCTAACACGCTTTTAGCGTCATTCTGGATCTGAAAATATTCATCAAAGTTATAACCAATATTGGCTCGAAAATGAGGGAAGTAATTGTAAGTCATTTTAGGACCGCTAATCATTTCAGTTTCTGCAGCTTCGCCTACTAATTCTTTACCTTGGTGCGAAACAGCAAACCTCCGGTCTGAGTTGTATTTTTCTTGGTAAGCTTTATCAAACGCTTGGTCTATCTCTTCATCGACTTCAAGAAAACAAAAAGATCCCACCTTATTCCAATAATGCACTCCTTCCTCAACCCCGCAAGGAGAACTTTCTGTAAAACCACCGTTATCAGCTAAGCTAAAAATGATCTTATTACCTACCAACAGCGCCTGCTGCTCTGTTTGCATCAATTCTTCTTGCCCTTCTATGTAGAAATTTCTGAGATAGTCAAGCTGCCATTCGCCTTTGACCTTAACTCCCAGTTCCGCATCATAGGTTAGCCAGGCAAAAAGCCCGATAGCCGCGAGTAATCCAAAAACGGCCCAATGAAGAATCACCGCTCCTTTCTTTGATTTCACTGCGTTAACACCACCGTAATTGAATCTTGGCCAGTATTGCCAGTAAGTAATTCCACTTCGCCTACTTTTCCAGCGCTGAAAACAACATTACTAAAAGAAAATAAAGGTTCTTTATTAGTAAGATAATCCTTAGTCTTATAAACCGCAATTCGCCCTTCTACTTGATTTTTTTCAAAATAATCCCGCATCTTCTCCTTAAACAGCGCTTCATTATGGACATCGACTGACAGAAGAATAATATTCTTCATTTTCTGAGTCTTCCCATCAACAGAAATCGGATAATCCAAAAGATGCAGTAACTGAACCTCATTCTCAAAATTGTGCAGTTCACTTAGAGTCACATCTGTTTTTGTTTCCGCATCAGTATCCAATATTACTTGAACAAAAAAGATGATGAAAAAAAGTGCCAGCGATGTAAATAATAGATCAAAGAAATCGTCCATCATGCCCTTCTTTCCTTTAATTAACATTAGCATCTTCAAATTCTCGTTTGCACATAAATAACCATCCGTGTCGGTTCTAGACTGTCACCTGTTCTTACATACACTTCCTTGAATAGAGTAAAATCAACCTTATTAAAAAAATTATTTGTTCTCAATAATTGCTTTTCACCGTCAACAATAGGAGCATAACCTTCCAATTCTAGAGCAAAATTATAATCCTTAAATCCTCTTTCATTCTCAGTACGGTAACATCTATCCAATCGTTCCTGAGTAAATTTATTGACATCAATAACTCCAGGAAATGCTCTGCCGGTTATTGGATCCTGATAAGTAAAACATTCCGGCGTATTTACAAACCGCAAACTGATCAGTTCTGCCCGCAATTCTTCTGGTACTTCCACTAATTGCCGCTGATAACCTGAAAAAAGAAAAACTAAAGCAATAACGGTAATCGTAATCAGAACTCCCGCAATCATCCAATAAATCTGTTTTCTGGCTAATTCAAAAACGCTATCTTCTGTCATATCTTATTCCTCTGGTAAAACGAAAACTCCTCCGTTTTCAGCAGCTAATTTTTCTAATAAATCTTTACCTTTCTCTTTTGTCTCTCGTACCGGAACTGGATCATCATCTTTTATGACAAATGTCCCAACCGTATTAATCTTAGTGCCACCGACATTTAACTCCCTAACTTTCTTTAAAAGTTCTGCCGGTTCCGTAACATCTACGCTAGGAGAACCATCAGAAAGCAAGAAGACGGTATCAGCTCCTTCATACGCTAAAGCCTTCTTTAAGGCAGTGTGTAAATCAGTGCCTCCAAAAGGTTTCCAACCTTCAACAAATTTTGAAGCCTTTGTTCTGGTTTCAGGCGTAAGTTCAACAAAAGTTTTCGAAAAAACCATATTATCAGTTACAACATCGCTAAATAAAATGATCGTAAAATATTTTCCATCCGATAATTGTTGTAACATTGATTTTACCTGCCATTCTGCTACATCTATCTCTTGTATTACCTTCTTGTCAAGTACTACTTCTTCCGGTAAAGGCCATACTGCTGGTAATTCCATAGAACCTGAACGGTCGATCACAAACACAATTCTATCCCCAGTAATAGGGATTCCGTAAAAATTTGGCCCTTCTGTTTCAGCAACAAATGCTGGCAGAAAGTTTTCGGCTTCATTTACCGGTGCACATTCACGTAATAAAATCCGTCTCTTTTCCTTCTCTAAGCAAAAAGTCTCCTTTCCTTCTACCGTTCCAAAAGCAGTATATCCTGCTGGCAAGAAAAATTGCCGAGTAACGATTTGCTGTTCTCCTTCGCCCTTAATGAAAACAGTGATAGAGCTTGAGCTTAAAATAAAACTATATTTAGAGACATTAGCTGGGTATTGCACTGTGCCATCTCCTGGTGTTCCTACTAGAGTATCAACCATCATTTTTATGTCTTCAGCAATATTAATCTTGTTGGTTGTTTCAGAATTAGCATACTTTTCCGCAATCTGCAAATAGGAATAAATGACAAAAAGCACCAGTAGCACTTCAAATACAATCATCAGTGTACTAGCTGCTTTCCGACCCGCCATAATCTCCCTCTAAACGTATAGAATTTTCAAATTTAGTAAAATATAATACCGTTCTCCGTGGCAATTCATAATAACTAGCTACGGCTAAGGAAGCCTCATCTGTTAAATGCCTTTCAATCATAAATCCATTGGAGCATACATACGAATTTACTGCTTCCGGTTTGCCGATGCTGCAGGTTTCTACTTCCAAATTAAAGTCAAGATCAGTGCAAATAACTCGTTGAGGAATAACAACTATTTTGCCCATTAATTCTGTAACGGTTACATCATCAATAGCAGTAACATCAAAATTAGCTTTCCGAATAAGACATAAACAATTTTGGGTATCACTACATTGTCCCGGCTTTTGTAGATGGATGATAAAATCGGAATAATCAAATCGCGCATCGACATCTACTACTACTTCCTGCTGTCCTTTCTCAAAATAAACTATGGCCGTTGCTTCATCCATAATCAACAAAACACTTTTCTTAGCTCCAACCGGAATTTTTGCATCTTCAGCAAACGAGGTTAGATCTTTTACAAACTCTACATAATTGTCCTTAGCCTGCTCGCTAGTTCTAAATAATATCTTGGAAGAAAGATAACATGCTGGAACAAAAATGATCAGGGCGAGAATTAGAGTAGTCAAAAAACTGACCATGATCCCTTTTTTTGAACAGCTTTTTCTTGGGAAAAAAAAATTAGATTTCAATTATGATTTCACCCACTCGCTTCCCGTACAGGTATAGGTTTGGCTGCCCACCGTTAAATCATTTCCTTCCTGTCCCTTGCACCCATACCAAAAACCCTCTTTACACAGCAAGGAGCCATATTCCGGTTTTGATTTCCACTGCCAGGAAAAAAGAATTTTTGGATCCGGCTCATCATCTATAGATTGATAGCTGTTAGTCAAATCTACTTTCAAATTGCTAAATTTATGCAGCGAAAGGATCGTCCCTTCATCAGCTACGGCCTGGCCGCAATCATCGATACCATCATCTTCTACAGCCATGACCCAGCATCCTTTGGTGAGTGACTGGAAATTGAAATTATCTTCATCACAATCATCATCTCTGGTTGGACATTCTCTACCGACCCAGTTCGCACAAGCTTGCCAAAGTATTTCGTCGCGTGGATCTTCATCGGAAGCATCAGCAAAAAATTCTATAGAGCGATAATGTTTAAATTCTTCGTCAGGAGTTTCTGTTTCTTTTGCTTCTTCACTTTTTGAATTTGCTTTCTTAGCTTCACTATCTCCAACTTCTAAAGTCCCACAGCTGGTATCTGAATTAAATTTTGCTAATTCTACTTTTTTTTGCTCGTCGTTAATGCCTGGAGGGCAACCTTCATCAACTAACAACCCAGATGTGCAGGGGCATTTATCGGCCAGACCTCGAACCGCATCATTATCTGGATCAGCAAGATGAGCTTTGGCAATGCCTCCAAAAGTCCAGATCCCGGGAAAAAGAGATTGCATTATCAGAAAAACTCCCACGAATGAAACCGCAGCAATGATGATTATCCATAACATACCAGTTGGGCTTCCTTTTTTTCCTTTAACTTGTAGAAATGTCATCTTACCACCTCATTGTCCGGCAATGTCGCCGGAACCGCACATTTCCTGCCCAACTTCTAAAAAGCCCACATAGATTGAACTAACATCCCTCTCTTTGTATGCTTCTGCCATAAGACTCATATAAGCCGTAGATTGTATATAAACTGATGCTCCTCCTAAGGCTATCAATCCTATTACTGGAGCTGCTTTTCCAGTTACTGTCGGCAATTCTCCCGGTGGTCTTTCCTCGCCTATCGCAGATTCTATACCTTCGGTTAACCCAAAAGCAACCAGAGCTGGCACCACCATAGTTGGACCACCAAGAAGTGCTGCTAATCCCAATCGACCTTCTTTACTCCAAAAATCGCTTTTTTCGGTCTTCGGCATCATGGAGATGGTATAAGCATGGTTCGGAAAAATAA
>DATDTA010000082.1:0-1219 GCA_035291085.1 Candidatus Nanoarchaeia archaeon
GTGATTTTCTATACGTGAAGTACGACTCCGGAGATCAAGAATCTCACTGTCAAATCCTGAAATTACGATGTTAATCTTACGATCAACTCGCTTAAATCCCTGCCGCATTTCTTTTCTCATAGAACTGACTTCTTTGTTCAGAGGTTCGACTCTCTTATCTATAAGTAGCCCTATTTGTTCTAGATCTGTTTTGGTTAACATCGGAAAATTATATTAACGGGTTTCAGAAATGAAATCAACAGATTATAGACAACGCTAAGCGGGAAGGCTGAGGTATCTCATTACAGTATCGTATCTCTCCTGTGAAATTAGTTTTGCTTCAAGTCCATAGTCGAGTAGTTGACTTATGGTAAACGCTGCGCGCACTTTATATCCTTTATCCCTCATCATATCCATACCACCTTGCTGTCTATCCACTAGAATTGTTATATCTTTGAGTGTAAAACCACCGGCTTTTGCTGCTTCCGCTGCCTCAACTTTAGTATCTGCTTTAGTTACTAGATCATCCACAATTCTCAATGTTTTTCCTTCGCCTTTTATTCCGGCCTTAGGAACTATTTTCCTAGTTCCATCTGGATATTCTTCCTTATCAAACACATCCGTATATAGAACCCTTGCCTGTTTTGAGTATGCTTTTCCGAGAGGTACTCCGGCCTTAGGAATTCCTGTGCAAAAATCTGGCTTTTTGTCATTTCCGTCCATCTCTTCAAAAACTACTCCTATTTGATCCAAAATAACTTCAGGGAGGTTTCGTAAGTTGATATATATCGGAGTTAAAGGAGCGCTTGGATTTGTATCATGAAGTTTGATTGCGAATTCCTCTTCACTTTGTGAAAAATCGATAGGACTTGTGGGTCTTTCTTTTTTATAAATTTTGTATTTTCCGTCCGGAAGTGTTTCTCTTACTCCGATTGGGGCGACGGTTTTGGTTGTAAAAAGAAGTGTAACTAATTTCTTTTGTGCTTCTGTTAAATTTTTAGAGGTCATAATTTATTGAGTATATCAGATATGTTTGCCGAGAGGCTTGCCTTTTATTTTGCTGTTTCCGTAGACGAGATTTCCCCGCAAGAATGTTGCGATTGGTCTGCCACGAAGCCTCATTCCTTCATACGCTGACCATCCGCACTTACTGAATAAGTCTTTTTTGGCCACCCTCCATTCTTTCGACAGATCAACTACGGTAAAATCAGCATCTTTACCTTTCTCGATCGATCCCTTG
>DATDTA010000083.1:0-1346 GCA_035291085.1 Candidatus Nanoarchaeia archaeon
GTAAGTAATATGTTACCTTTTTCGAGTAGGCAGAAAAACCTTTAATTTGAAAGCTCTTTTCTCTCTGAATGATAAGCTGGCGTCAACGAGTAAGAGACTTAGAAGCCGAGAATCAAGAGCTTCGTGCGAAAATAATAGAACTTGAACGTTACCTCAAAGCATTTGATAATGCTCATACTCCTTCTTCCATGAAACGAAAGAAAAATACAAAAAAGAAAGAGGGAAATCAGCCCCGTTTTCCTGGCAAACCGCCAGGGAGAGGTGGCGGCGGTATACAACTTCCACCACCCGATAAAATAGTAGAGCATACTTTAGATAACTGCCCTCTTTCAGGTTTACCATTGGGTGAACCAATTGGCTATCGCAAGAAAACGATTGTTGATTTTCCGGATAAACCAATCATAGTTACGGAGCATAGAATAATGCAATATATCTCTCCTGCGACCGGAGAGATTATTGAAGCAAATGTTAATTTACCCAATCATATCTATGGGTCAAATCTTAGATCAATTGTTGCTATGCTCAAGAATTTAACTAACTCCCATGAGAAAATTGCTGATTTTCTACGAGAACTTGGAGCTCCAAGTTTTAGCACTGAACGAGTGCAAAATATAGCAGATGACTTTACACATCTCTTAGAGAGTAGGAGAGATGGATTTCTAACCGAAATCCGTGAAGCACCATATCTTCACGCAGATGAAACAACAATGCGAAAAGATGGTCAAAACGGTTACATATGGAATATCTGCACTCCAAAAATATCATTATTTTTTGCTAGAATGAGTAGGGGATCTAAAGAAATAAGGAGTATTCTTCCAGTGTACAATGGAGTGATAGTGAGAGATGGATACAAAGTATACAATGATTATCAATTAACCCAACGCTGTTGGGTTCATTTACTAAGAGAAGTTCGAGAAATCTCTGAGAAAAATAATGAAATTAAACCACAATACGAACGATTAAAGTTGCTCTATGAGCAACTCAAAATATTAAATGCTAAACCTCCTGAGAACAAAGCTATAGAAGAGGCTAAGTGGAAGTTAAAAGATATTGTTACTTGTCTTGATGCTATGCGTAAAGGGAGAAAATTAGCAACGTTGATTAAGAATGGAGGAGAAAATTGGTTCACGGCTCTTTATTATGAGGGAGTTCCTCTTGAAAACAATCATGCGGAGAGAGAACTTCGTCCTCTTGTTTTGCTCCGCAAAACTATCGGATGTTACAGGAACGAGAAAGGTCAAAGATGGATTGATATTGTTATTTCAGTATTACATACTTGGAAATTACAAGGAATTAATATATTCCAGCAATTAAGAGCGGTTCAGGTAACCTGACATATTACTTAC
>DATDTA010000084.1:0-11959 GCA_035291085.1 Candidatus Nanoarchaeia archaeon
GCATTTTTAGCAGGAATTCTGATGGTAGTTGCAGTAAAAATGATTGACATTCGTGAATTCAAAACTATCTTACGTTTGAGCTGGCTGGATACGGCGGTCTTTCTAGTAACCTTCGGCTTAACTATAGTGACTGATTTGGTAGTGGCGGTCCAGGTAGGTATGATCTTGGCAATATTGCTTTTATTTATCCGCCTTACTAATGGGATTGAAATAAGCCACATGGAACAATATCCTAAGAACAACCAGATTAATGTGATCATTAATAACAATCCTTTATTGAAAGAAAAAGTTGCGGTATACACTATCAACGGCCCCTTCTTTTTCGGAGCCATGAATATCTTTGAGCATAAAATCAACGAGCATCTGCAGATGAAGAAACCGATCATTATTTTGCGAATGAAATACGTTCCCTTCATAGATAGCACCGGGGTAGTGCAATTAGCTAGTTTTGTCAAGAAATTAGAAAAAGAAGGCAGAACGATTATATTAAGCAATCTTCATGAAAATGTAAAAAAAGTGTTGATGAAAGACCGCGAATTCCAAGCTCTAATGAAAGGAGAACATAAGAAACAATTCCGCCTATTTGAGAATACGCCTGAGGCCTTGGAATATGTTGAAAAAGAGTTGTTGAAGGAAGAGAGGAAGTAAGCAATTATTCTTGATCTAATTGGTTTCTTTCTAGTTCAGAAATTCTGGTCTCTAAGGCAGACATTCTTCTTTGATTTATGCCATTACTTGTTCCAAGCATCATCAAAAGTGAACCAAACAAGATAGCTTCTGAGTCATGTTTAGCTGCTCCATAGACAACAAATCCAGCACCAAGCAAATAATGGCCTGTAGTGTCAATCCCGTTCCAGATATATTTTAATTTATAATATTTTTCCTCTGTCATTTTTCTTCTCTTCCATCTACGGCTTATACCTCTCCATGGTCCTGGGAAATGGAATGGCATCTTTGACTGTTTCCAATCCGCAGATCCAGGCGATCAACCGTTCTACACCCATCCCGAATCCGCCGTGGGGAACGCTGCCATAACGCCGAGTGTCTAAATAAAATTCATACTGTGAAGGATCTTCTCCTTGAGCCACTAATCTTTTTTTAATTTTTTCCAGATCATGCTCCCGATGCGAACCGCCAACAATCTCCCCATATCCTTCTGGAGCAAGTACATCACATCCCTGTACTGTCTTGGGATTCTTAGGATCTTCAGTCATATAAAATGCTTTTACTACTTTAGGATAATGGGTGACAATGACTGGGACATCATATAGTTTAGTCAATTTCTCCTCTTCAATTGTACGTAAATCTTTCCCCCATTGCACTTTCATCTTGCATTTTTGCTCCAGAATCTTCAGAGCTTCATCGTAAGTCATGCGCACAAATGGTTTTTTCAAGGATGGTTCTAACAGTTTGAAATCTCGGCCTAACACTTCCAATTCCGCTTTATGTTTTTCCAAAACAGTTTTCACTACCTGTTTGATGACTCCTTCCGCATGATCTTGGATATCCTTAAATTCTGCCCAGGCCATTTCCATTTCTGCATGCCAGTATTCAGTCAAATGGCGGGAAGTCTTGCTTTTTTCTGCTCTGAAACTGGGTGAAATAGTATAAATTTTTTCCAAAGCAAAGATAGCTGGTTCTGCATACAACTGCCAGGTTTGTCCCAAAAAGACATCTTTCTTGCCAAAGTAATCGACGCGGAATAATTCCGCTCCGCCTTCGCATTGCACCGCTTGGAAAATAGGTGAGTGGTATTCGTAGAAACCTTGTCCCCTGAAATATTCGTGGATGGCATTGAAAATAGTGCTACGAATCTTTAAGATCGCAATCATTCTTTGACTGCGCAGCCATAAATGTCGATTGTCAGCCAAGAATTCTACTGACTGATCTTTTGTAATTGGATAATTTTCACTTACTCCAACTAATTGGTACGATTCTACTTGAATTTCATATCCAGTAGGGGCGCGATCATCTTTCTTAATCTGTCCAGTAATCTCGAGGGAAGCTTCTACTTGAAATCGATCGATTTCATCCCACTGCTTAGGCAATTTTTCCCGTTCGAAAACACATTGAATGAGGTTACTAGAATCTCGAAGCACTACAAATTTGAGTTTATTGCTACCGCGCTCGCGATGGATCCAGCCTCTGACCGAAACATTGCCGGAACCTTTGCGCATTGCTTCCTGAATAGATAGGTATGATGTCATAATGCTCGTAGATGAAGGAAGGGTATAAAAATGTTTTTGTGGATGAAAAAGAAAATTATATATACCACTTAGCCCGCCGAAAGCATATGTCAAAAGAAAGCATCAATTTAAAGGGATTATTGCTTCATTCACCAGAAGCAAGGATGGGGTTATCTAGACATTTTTATCAGGCTTTATTGGGCAAGACGTTTAAGTTGGAGCAGCATGACCAGTCTCAGCTCCACTATTTTAGTTGGATTGAAAACCTGATAATAGAATTATATCCTTCCCCAGAAAAAATAGTGTCTTCTTTTGCTTTACAGTTTTTAACAACAGATATAGATTCAGTTCTGCAAAGGATGAAGGGAAGTTCTTTTCAACCCAAGGCGGTACATGATCGTAAAAATGTAACGTATAGCGATCCTGAAGATCGAAATGTCCGTCTCCATGGTGTAGAAAGTGACGCTCCTTGTCTCAGACTAGACGAAGTAGCGCTCCACACCCAGCATCCGGTCGAGAATCGCGCATTTTATCAATTACTTTTAGAAATGCCGTTTACAGAACAGAGTTATGGCGATGGCCAAGTGCCGTTCTACTCTGCTCGTAGCAATGATGTTACTTTAAAGTTATGGCCAGATAACCTTCCAATCACTCCATCTCCCAGCTTATTTTTCACTTGTTCAGATTTAGCCCAAGTTAGATCAAGAATGGGAGACTATTCAAAAGACTGGAAACAGATTAATGACGTCGAAGCTCGCCTTCTGGATCGAGATGAAAGAAAAATAATTTTATATCAGAGGTAATTTTTTATCAAATTTCTGATCGCAATTGTTCCAATAACTCATAAGGGATCGGCAGAATCAATCTCTTCTTGCCTCGATCAGTATATTCATATTCAATAGTGCCATCTTCAGTTCTTGAAATAGGGAATGCCGCACAGCCAAGTTCTTTCCGCTTTCGATCAAATCCTTCTTTCCTCATTGGCGGATTAGTAAGCTGATATTCTTGTCCTCGGTATTTCACGATTGTTCCGCCAAAGAGAAAGTTGTAACCAGCTCTCTCCTGATCAATCTTTTTAACTTTCCAGGCCGTTACTTGTAATTCTTTTTCAAAATCCCCTGCCGTTTTATACTGCGAACTCCTTTGTCTAAGCAAAGTAAATAGCGCCACGCCATGCCAAAACTCAGAAATGGAGCGTGAGCGTGGAACATCATACCTTTTTTCCGGACATTTTGTCGCATCATCCATTAGATCGCGGGTAAAATAAACTGCACTTACTTTGTGTAAATATTCTGGATCAAGCAAAGGGCTTACCGCTCCACGTTTTTTTCCGGTAATTGCTTCCAGAGTTGCATCTCCTGCCTTGTAATCAAGAGTTTGCGCTTCTTCAGTAGATAATCCTAACTCCACCCTTACTTCATTGAAATCTATCCGTTTTTCTGCCAGCGTAGATACTAGAAAATATTTTTCTTGGCCGCCGGAGAGGTAAGAAAATAATATCGTTTTGATCATTCCGATATTATCTGGAGCAATTTTGCATTCCCGCGCAAAATCTTTCTTAAATCCGGTTTCTTCCCAGAAGCGTAATTTATCCAGGCAGGTTATGGTTTCATCAAAATATTGGACAACAATACTGTCCAGACTTGCCGCTTCCTGACTCTCTGATGCTAGATCCAAGGCTGTAACTCTTCCTAACACACAATATCCTGCTTCGATTTCCTGATACATCTTTTAGTTATTTTGCCTTTGGCTTTTAAAATATTATTCCAGTTAAATGGTATAACCTTCCAGAATGTACGAAATATTTATATAAAAGTAGAACAAATGTTCCAGAATGGAAAAGAAAATAGACGAGAAGGACCGCCTAATCTTAGAAGTTCTGCAAGAACATGCCGATTATGCTACCCGCCAGATTGCCAAAAAAACCGGGCTGCCGATTACTACTGTCCACAATCGCATTCAAAAATTAAAGAAAGAAAAGATTATTAAAAAGTTCACGGTTGAGCTAGATTATCATAAACTCCAGGACGGTTTCCGGGCGTATGTCTTGGTTTCAGTTAATCTTTCCTTATTGAAAGAAAAAAAGAAATCGCAGTACGACGTTTCTAAAGAGCTGAAACAGTTTTCCTTTGTGGAAAGAGCCGATATCGTTTCCGGCGGAACTGATATTGTAGCAACAGTTAGAGTAAAGGATGTAGCTGAATTTGACCAAGTCTTGTTAACAAAATTGCAAAGGATAGAAGGCATCGAAAAAACACAATCTTTGATTGTGATACATGAAGAATGAGAGATTTAGTATTTATGTTTGTCAATTTCCGAACATGTTTCTACCAACTTATGTTTTATGAATGATTTGTATTGATTAAAATCTGGATCAATAAAAGCTAATCGAACTTCTGCATCATCCCAGCACATTTCACCAACACTACCATTATCAATGGAAGCAGCACCAATGATATTTTTGTCTAACTTTATCAAATATAAACTTGGTTGCAGTTTAAGATAATGTTTAGAGAATTTTGAAAAACTATTCAAAATTATCTTAGAGACTTTGAAATGGTCGAGATTTTGTCCATAAACAAGTAACAAAATTGGCAAAATCCCTATTTTTCAAAGTTCTCTTTAATTTCTGAAAGCCTAGCCGCGGGGTTTTCCTTATTTTCTCCAAACAATAAAGGATACTCAGATGCTTTCATAGCAATATCTTCTAATTGTTGTTGAAGTTCACGATTATCCATACTGGATAAATAAGGATACACTATTTCAGGTTCTGGGAATAAATTCACTTGTTGAGCCATATACCAAATAATAATTGGTTATTTATTAAGGATGATTAATCTTTATTAAAGAACAAAAATCTCAACCAAAAAATATAAAACATAGTGCTTCTTCAGATAACTGTGCAAGACCTAATCGCCAGATTAAGACAGCTACAAATAGTGCGTCATGGAGAAGTGCAATTAAGCCATGGCGGAACATCTGATACTTATTTTGATTTTAAAGAAAAAGCGTATGGCGATGCTGAAGCTTTCTACTTGATCAATAAATATTTAGGACAGCAAATCCCTAATCGAGTTAACTGTATTGCTGGGGAAGGGGATGGTGGAAAGCCCTTGGCAACTGGATTATCTTTGATGTACTGGAGGCGCCAAACTTTAGTGCGAAGCCAACTCAAAGATCATGGAATTAAAAGAAGATTTGAAGGATACACTCCTCAAGAAGGAGATAGGGTTGTTATTGTTGATGATGTTTTTACTACAGGAAGAAGTATGCAAAAGGTTGTTGATCTTATCGTTCCAACTGGTGTAGAAATTCTCGGCTGTTACGTTCTACTCAAAAGAGGAGAGGGAGAAGTCTCGATCAGCAGGGGGGAAGAGAAGATACCTGTCCCGATAGAAAGCTTGTTAAGGGTAGAAGATTTGCTGTGACTTATTCTTGATTAGGAGTGCCTAAATACCGAAGCAGAAGTTGTCGTTGGGTGTTATGCAATTGACTCGGGGTAATTACTCCCTTCTCTCCATTGGTAGTAAGCGACACCAATATTGATTCTTCATAAAGCTTCTGAAGTTGTGGATCTTTTTCTAGATCAGCAACAACCAGTTCTGATATACTAAAATCTGCAAAGTAAACTGAATCGACTGAACCAAAAGGAGGATCATCAGCCATTAAAATACCCCTATCTCCTTCCTCGTCTTGTAATATAACAGTAAAACTTTTTTTTGCGGTTTTAATAAATTCTGACCGAAGTGCTCGGCATTCTAACCCGTCTTCTGGCATAGGATAACATATTCCTTCGCCTTTGTCTTCGTAAGGCCGATAACTTACATAGAATGATTCTTTTGGAAATTCAAACGCGCATTTTTTTTCCTTACATTCTCCGTAGATATATTGAACTAACTCCGCAAACGGAGGAAGATCTGGGAGTCTGGAATAACCTTTATCTACAATCTGAACACTTTTACCTTCAGAAAGAGTTACTTCTGTTTTTGAGGGCGTACAATGTAACAGACCTATTGCAAAGAGTAAGCTTTTACCTAACAAAAAATTCCGACCTATTGCCATATTGGCTTATTCCATCGTATACAAGACTCTTCCTAAATTGTGGATTAAACTAGTCATTCTTTGCAGTCTGGTCAAAACTCGATTGTATCCTGGAATTTTTTGCACATTTTCTTCCAACGCTTCTAATTCCTTGTCATGGCCGCGTTTCATTTCTGAAACTTTCAGCGCTAATTCTGTATCTTTGTTGTAGGCAGCTTTCATGGTACTTAAGTAATACTCATTCATCTTGCCTATATATTGCAAGAGCTGTTCCTGCTGCGGTGCAGATACCTTTAAACTTCGAGCATGACGAGTTGCTCTTCGCACTTCATCAGCAATTGCTTCAATATAAAATCCAATGAAGTGAACCCGTAACAAATCCAATCCAGATAGCTTAAAGTTCTTCAATGCTTTCATGGGGTTGCGCAAATTATACAAAATTGTCCTATAAAGCAAAAAGTAGAGCCTATTCACGTCATGGTCCCGCTCATTTAAGCTTTCATAATTATCTTCAGTGAAAATCTGTTGCGCTTCTTTCATCATGGTTCTGGTGACTAAATCCATTTTTCTGATCAGTTCCTCAACAGAAACAGAATCCATGTTCAAGAAATCTTTTGCCACGATAGTGTCAGAGGTCTGCTCCATGATTTCCAGCGCAATAAGCGACTGCACAATATGCTGCAATTCCTTCACTTTATTCTTAATCTCTTTCCCTCGCAAGACAATACGCGGATAATTTTGGATATAAGTAGAGCAAACTTCTCTTTCGATGGTGAAATCACTTTTCCCATCAATGTAAATTATTTTTTCTTTTTCCTCGTTTTTCTCTTCATTGTCTTTTTTGCTCAACAAAAGGTTTGGCCCATTCTCCTGTAAATAGATTAGGTCTCCTTTTTTGAGAGTATTCTGGCTGATCCAAGCTTTTGGCAAAGAAACTACAAAACTACTTTTCCCAAATGAAATCAAACGGCGATATTCCATAACTTCCACCCCGAGACACTATTATATATACATTATGCAAACATGCAACAGTATATACTGTGATATAGAAACGTATTTATATTTAAATGTTGTGTGATAAAATAATTATGTTATTACAAACTATTTCATATTTTTTGATGCAGCGAGGTAAAAACTGTGGGGAGTATTGAGAATTACCCCCTTTTCTTATTAACCACCAATTTTCATCGTCTCCACTCGGCTTCTATGTATTCAAATATAACCATTGGAGAAGGTAGCTTATGAATTCTCCAACTAAAATCGGTTCTTTAGCTACAATAATTACTATGGCTGGAGCATTTTCCACAGCTGGCTGCAGTGTGAGGCAGTATACACTGCTTGAAATAGCTTATGCTCGTGAAAATTCAGTGGCAGAAGGCATAGATTTAATCGGAGGGCGATTTCGTCACGGGGTAATAGAGAGAGACAGGAAAGAAGAAATTCAAGAATTACAAAGTGAACTGGAAAAAGCCGAAGTCCTTGGATTGTCACAGCAAGAAGAAGAGTTAGAAAAAAAATTAGAAGAAGCACAAGCCCTAGAAGAATCCAGGATGGGAAGAAGAGAAGAAGTTCGCGTAGGTATAGATGTTTATCATGCGAAATTACCTCCTCGTGTTAAAGAAACTCCCTCTTCTATCGCCGTCCTTCCCGATGATGTTAACCAAGCTATCCCTCCCATAATTGAAACTACAGAAAGCGAGTTAATAAGATTAAGCCCAGCATTAGAGTATAAATTAGGTTCCATAGGGATAAATTTTCCCGGTGATGCTCCTTTGCGGGATCAAGATCTTAACGATCTTTCTTTTTCCTTATGGGCTGGTATAGGTTATAATTTAGATTTGACGGTGAAGAATAAAAGTTATACCACTCCGTTTGGTCCTTTTAATGATATTCCCGGTTTTAAATTTGATGGGGATCCCTACTTTGCATTTACTCCGGCAGTAACCATTTTAAAATTACTTAATTTAGAAACAAGCATACAAATAACTCCCGATGGAACTATTACTCCTGTTGTCAGCGGAGGAGGCCAAATTCCTTGGTATAAATTTTGAAATTTATTATGTGAAATAAAAAAGAATAAATATGAGAACAATATAACTACAAAAAAAACGAGGGGTGTACGAAAGATGGTGAAAAAAGATGGTGTAGCAACGGAAGTAGTAAAAAAACAAACATTAGACGAACTTCTTAATAATAACGATCCTCGAGCTCACAAATCGAGAGCGACCACTTCTGGGAAAGTGCATGACGGCGCTAGCACTACTCTTTTTCTAGGAGAATTAGCCTTAGGAACAAAAGCTTGCGATCCTCGTTTTTATCAAGGCTTAGCCTATTTTTTAGAAGCTAATGGTCTTGATCAAGAAGTAGGCCATGTCGTCATGAGCGGCGGTTTACTTCCCATGATCCCAACTTTTTATGGAGTTCAAATGGCCAGAGAGATGGTATTTCTTGGAAATAATTGGGATCAGGAAATTAACGATTTGTCAAAAATGGCTTTTAGAAGCGGCGTTTCTGATGAAGATAAAGATTTTATTCTAAAATGGGTTGCCTATAAGATAACTAATACCAGCCAAGCAGTTGAAAATTCCAGACAAGTCATTGCTCCTCTTACTCATTTGCTGAATGATGGTACAGTATGGCATTATTTGCATGGCGAAGAAGATAATAAGAATATCGAGATGCTGTTAGAGATTAATATAAATAATTATATCGATACACAAAAAGCACAGGAAAGGGATGAGAAGAAAAAAACAGGATTAGAACGTGAGCTTGTTCGGCTTCAAGCAAAAGCAGATCAATACGGTGCTCAGTCACAGTTGTTACGGAATGTGCGTCAAGGCATAAACCCAAGCCATGATAAAGATACGGTAAATACCTATCTAGCTTCTTTCATGAAGGAAAAAAAGGAAGAGATTGATAAATTGGAAGATCCAGAGGCATTTAGAAAATTCCTTTCCTCAGTCAAATCTCGAAAAGCAATCAGCCAGCGAGTGGATAAACTAGACACAAAATTAAAAGATTTGCGGGAAAATAATCGGGACAAAAGCCGTGAGCTTAAAGATGCTATCAATGCCCTTAATGCTAGAAAACGGGAAATGGAAGCGCCGGAATTCCACCGGATTACTGGGCGCCAGCACATTGAACCGCATGAAAATGAATTGTTGCGCATGGAAGCAAAAAGAGAATATCAAGACCATCTCTATAGTTCTCTTCCTGGGGTAAATGTTAAAGTGCACGGTGGAAACGAAGTCGATTTACTTCTTGATGGCGTTCCCGTCACTTTAATGCATAAAGTACAAATTAAATCCTCCACCCCTGCGATAGCAGAGGTAAATAAGATGAGAACCATGATGTTTAATCGGCGACAACAAGGTTTACCTGTATCTGACATTAATGTCAGCTTCCATGGTGCCGGCGGGATGCGCGCAGTTCCGGTAAACACAAAACCTGAGACTATCGAGGCATACGTCGATAGGGAAACTCCCAGGATTGGTATGGCCATGCAACTTTCTACCATGCAGTCAGTTCCTTACTTAGAGACTTTAAAACGAAAAGGCATCAAGAACGACCATACTCGACGCTACGAAAGCGGTATGTATTCTTCCGGTGCAGTATTGTACCGAGTTGAACCGACTGGCGAGCATAGCATGAGGATGATTACCACTGAACAGATGCTGGAAGCATATGCCGTTGGCGAGCAGATCAAGGAGTTGAAGAAACAAGCTTCAGCCGAAAAAGGTGATGGGAAAGAAAAACTGAAAGAGCAGGTAAAAAGCTTGGAAGCAAAATTAAAACTGCGTCCCAGAAGAGCAGCTATCTTCACTGACATTCACCTTGGCGCTCCTAACAGAGAAGGAAGACCGAGTAACTACGAGCTGTTAGAAGCAGCAACTCGCTATCTTGAGAAGAACGGCTGGCCTGATGACTTAATTATCAATGGCGATATTGCTCATGGCGCATTAGAGCGGCACTTCGGCAGTAATGAGCAGTATTTAGCCCGGCCTCCAAGTGAAGTTTCTGCTGAGGTTAAGAAAATAATGGGTAGTAACAAAAGTGAACCAGAAAAATCTGCCGCATTAGCGCACTTCTGTCAGCGGGAGGTTTCACAAATGCTCCCAATATCGGTGGTGAGCTTGCAGATGCGGGAAATAAAATATCGCGTGGTTCCCATGATCCACAAAACCTTGGATAAAAAGGAGGACGGCACAGTTACGGTAACTTCAGGCAATCACTATAACGAAACTACCCACTTCCTTGATGAAGCCACTGACATTTTAAATGCAGTGGATATGAAATACTTAGATGATCCTCGCTTGCGCGAATTTACTGGTTTTGGAGAAAGGTTTGGGATGGGCGAAGCAACCTTCCATGAAACAACTTTAGAAGGTGGTTGGAAAACCTATGCTTGCCATGGTCCAGGAAATGGTACTGACTTTGTACAAGCTGCATTGAAGAAATTGTTTGGAGCTAATAAAGAAGTCAATGCCGCCTACTTTGGTCATGTCCATATCGCAGGCGCTGGGCATGCTGGAAAAACATTCGTTACAGTTGGAGCAGGCTGGCAGCCTTGGGTTCCATATGTGGATCAGCTCGGACAACAAGCATCATTGCGAGGGGTTACCATTACTGAGCATGACCCCAGCAAAAAAGGATACTTCGGATGGAAATTCGTCTTAGATCCAACGTTAGAACGGCCAGAATATATGGGTAAATGAATATAAAACATTGGGATAGAGTTTATATCCGCCCTAAAAATCAAGTAGTGAATGAAGTATTCAGTACTGCTTATTCCGCTGGGCTTAGTTTTAGGTGTCACTGCCGGCATTGGTTATACTGAATGCACTGCCAAGTCAGCGATTGCTCAATCTTTTTCTCCTTTCCTTTTTCCTAAAAGGAGGTACAACACGGTAGAAACTTTCAACAATGCCTATGGCTCCTGCTTGCCAGTGCATACTTCTATAACTCTGGAAGAAAAATGTAATGATTCATTTCTAACTGGATGGTTTGGCTCAGGAGTTCTGTTGCAAGATTCGCAGACTAAAGAGAAATATGTTCTTTCTGTTGAACATCTTACTGCAGATGAGTTTACATCATGCGAAAACCCTAAAAAGATAATAAAAGTAGAGAGCAGCAAGACTACCATGGGAGAAGCAGCTGCAACAACCGTGAAAGAAGATGAAAAAAAAGATTTAATCCTCTATAAGGTTGAAGGCGATCTGCAAGCTAATCCATTTAAAGGAAAAATTGCCAAGGAAACGAATGAAGGTGATTATATACTTGGCTTCGGCTTTACTTCCGGAGAAAAAAGATTTTATATTGCTAGGGTAGAAAATAAAACCAACCACAAAACAACCTTAGACATGAACCTCTGGTTTGGCAATTCTGGCGGCCCAGCTTTTCTGTATACTCACGAAAAAATGGAATTAGCCGGATTGGCGATGCATCTTAGCGGCAATATCACTCCGATAAGGGACATACAAAAATTCCTTGAAGGAACAGTATTAGAAGATGATTATCTTCAAGAATAAGTTTGTCAAATATAACTATTCAGTTCTATAAATATTTATCAAGATTTAGTTCTTATAACGCTCATGCGGGTCTTCTGTTCAGGAATCTCTGGAGCTGGAGCTAGTGAACATATTGCTAAAGTGGCAGATTATGCTACAGCTCGAGGAGAAGAAATAAAAGTATTCAATATGGGCCAAGAAGTTTTCAACGCCGCTAAACGATCA
>DATDTA010000085.1:0-12232 GCA_035291085.1 Candidatus Nanoarchaeia archaeon
ATCTTGTCAGGGAAACCCAACTGCTTGTTCTTTTACACCAGCGCAGCTGAAGGCTAAACAAGAAAAAGCACAAAAAGATCTTATTTCTGCGGTGAACAAACGTGAAGCAGCGTATCGTGAATTTAAACAACGTGAATGGGATTATCTTAAGAATCATCCTCCTGAAGATGCCAAGAATGCTCAAGCGCAGGCTGTGCAATTAGGAAAAGACATCAAAGGGAACCAAGAAGATGCTCTTCGTATTGAATCATCACTGCGGGGGACAAAAGAAACTCCTGGCGCGGAAGCAAGAGCAGCGGCAGCGAAGCAACGATATGATCAATTATCCAAAGAATACGGCCCTCGGATTGAATTTGATCGTACCTCTCAGGAATATGCAATCGGATTTACTGAAGAATCTGTAAAAAGGGCGATAGGTGCAGAAATAAACACCTTAGAGGCGGAATTAAAAGCAGCCAGAGATGAATATTATCGAGAAAGAGAATTAGTCAACATTCTCAGTAAGAATCTAGTCAATGCCAAAAATCGAGAATCAGATGCTCGGGGAGAGTTAGAATATCTTTCTTCAGATTTCGCTGACCGAGATGATGTGGTCGCTAATTTACTTCACGCGGCAGGATTGCATCAGGAAGCAAAAGATTTTGTAGAAGATAATCCTTATTTATCTGGTACTTCTAAACAAGAGCTTAAACAGAGTTATGAAGGATATACTGAAGCGCAGGATCTGGAACGTTCTGAATTCCTTGCTGCGCTTGGTGATGATCTCAGCATCATTCAGGCTGTAACCATTAAAAACAATGTATTACAACGAAACCCAGAACTCCAAGAGACTCCTCAGTTCCAAAAAGCAAATGATGCAATTACTCAGGCCATTAAAGCGCGAGGCGAAGAACAAGATCGAGACCGTGATGAGCAGATCGCCAGGCAAAAAAAACAGATGACTGAACGCAGAGCCGGCATTTTTACAGGGCCTAGTGATTGGAAAAGACCGCCAGATATTCTAGGGAGCGCAGTCGATTTTTTCATTCCACCAATAGCAGTACTTCGGGCGGCAGGAGTAATTCCTGAAGATATTGATACTATTGACTATGTCGGCCATGTTGGCGGACGATTATTAGAAAAAGGACATGAGCCAACACTTGATTACCTTGCACCGGCAATTGCCAGTACTGGCGGTGTCAGATTAACCCTTGATGCTCTAGTTGCTGTCGGTGTACTACGAGAGGATGGAGTAGAATCATTACGAGACTTTGGTGCTTATAGCAGAGAAAAAGCTGAACAGGAAGATAAGGCTCTTGATTCTTTGCTTGATCAACGGGAACATGCCCAGAAGCCAAGACAAGTCCTGCAAGCATATGCCGATGAAGGATTAAGTGCCAGCGAAGCTTTTGAAGCTATGGAAACAGGTAATTATGATCCTCGCGTGCTCCACAAACATCGAGAACTTGAAGGAACGCCAGTGGTCTTTAAGCGTGAAGGTTTGCGTATCGAAGATGGAAATACCGTCGTATTACGTGAATTAGCTAACGGCAGACTTCCGGAAGAAACAGCAGCGGGAAGAGAAGGTTTAGCCGCTCAAGCATTACAACGAGCAGAAAATGAAGAAGCAATCCATGGCGGAAAAGCTGCTTTTGTTGAGAATGAGTTCCGAGAGGTCAGCGCTTATTCTGGTACGGTGGCTGCTGCAGAAGCAAATGTAAAATTAGAAGCTCTCGAAGAGACCACGCTTGGCATTTCAGAAAAATATCATCAGACTATTGTCGAACCAGTAGGTGAAGGATTCCTCTCCATTGACAATATTGTCACTGCGCCGTTTGATGTGGCGGAAGTTGTTAGAGCAGGAGCGATTGCTTTGAAAGTATACCGAGCTGAAAAGCAGCTTCTTACGGTCGGAAAACTTATTGTTCACGGAACCGAAGAAGCAAAAGCGGCGTTGCGTTTAGCGCGGACAGAGCTTCGCGCTGCGCAAGCAAGCGGGGATGTGGCGAGGGTAGAACAGGCCACGGAACGAGCACGGGCTGTCTATCAAAATGCAGTGCAGGCTGCCGAGCAAGAAGCGAAAATAGTCGGAAGAACCGCTGATCTTGGCCACCAGGTAAAAGTTCCACCGTATCGACGGGCCTTAGCAGCAGAACACAATCAGGAAGCGCGGCGATTGGCTGATGCAACCGAAGATTTACAGGAAGCTGAGCGTGTTCATGATGTTGCTAGAATAGAAAAAGCGCAAGATGCAGTCAGGCAATCAGAACAGAAACTTACCCAGCTTGAAGATCTCGATCAAGCAGCAAAAATAGCTGATGCCCGACCAGCAGCAAAGAGAGTGTTAGGAGAGCTGCCTGTTTCTGAAAAAGTTCGCGATGCAGAAAGAAATTTCGAAGAAGCGCAGGCAGTATATAATCGAGAAGTAGATGCGTTAGGTGAAGCTAGAAAAACACCGGAAACATCGGAAAAAGTAAGAATTGCAAATGAAGAGCTGGCAAAAGTGCGAGCTGAAGATTTGGATAATGTACCTCCAGAAATTGCTGATGCTCGAGCGCAGAACGATTTAGCTGTAGAAGGATTTGCTGACAGCGAGCACACTGCTGCAGTAAGACAGAAAGCAGCTGCAGAGAGTAATGTTGTGCAATTGCGTAAGGAAGAACGTCCAGGGGGAGCTAAATGTAATATTCTCAGAGCTGCTGCGATTTATGGGTTGTCGGTAGATTGTGTTGACGATTTAGATGAAATAGACACTCCTACTATCGTACCCGCCAGAGAGTCTGGACCAAGAGTTATCTCTGGACAAAGAGAAATCCCCTTCGTGTCTACCGGTGATCGAACGCATGATTTATACATTGAAGCATATCAGGAAGCTTCGGTATCTGGTGGAGTTTCACCGGAGATGGTAAAAAAATTGAAATTAACTGACGGTTGGACTGGCGAGGGAGCTGAAAATGTTGCATTAAAGATATACGATGAAAAGTTTTTAGCAAAAATAAATGAGAAAAGAAAATTAGCAGGGAAACCAGCAATTAAACCAACATTTAAAGATCCGGTGATTCTGAAAATAAGAAAAAAAGGAGCAGGTTCTTATGGAAATACACCAGACTGGCTGCAGAAAATACATGGCGATCTATGCGCCGCAAAAGCTGCTACCTGTCTCGAAGAGATTGATCTTGATACCGGCCTTTGGCAGATTTCGGAAGAAGCAAAAGGACCAGACTTGCGAGAGCTTATAGAAAATGCGCTGGATGAGGCCGATCAAGCTAAATTAAAAGCTATTGATGATAGATTTACAATGGCGACAGCAGAAGCAAAAAAGAGAGCAGATGAAGCAATCCCTGCCTTACAGAAAAGAGTTAGCGATGAAAAACTTCCTGGTTATGTATATAATGATGAATTAAATAACATAAAGAAAAATCTCAATGATGAAATTAAGAATGCTGCTAAAATAGCCAGTGATGAAAGACAAACCCTCTTGCAGCCATATTCCCAAACATTTGATGCAGTAAATTACGAAGGTAGAACCATAAATGTACGAGAGAAGACAGAACAATTGTTTGATAAGTTAAGAAAAGCCGATACTGAAGTCTTAGATGCACATTGGCGTAATCTAAAGTGTATTGATACAGATTGTACTAGGCTTGTCGTTGTCGATTTAGGAGCTGCTACTCAAGGAGATTATTCTACTATTACCGAAGAAGCAGCAAAGGCTTATGCTCGTGATGCCCTCCTTGGGGGAAATCAAGATATTAGTTCTGGTATTGGACGACTACTTGAACAAAACCAGTATACACCGGGACGTGTTTCATTGGATGAAGCAGTAGGCACACCTCATCCTACAATCTGCGGTGGCGCAATCTATCCCGGAATACTAGTTGGAACAGCTATTGATACGGGATGTGGGTTGCCGGGTATTGTTGAAGAAGGGATAGATGTTCCTGAAGGGTATGTCTCTCTGCCTATCGAAAGAGAGATTACGGATTTTAGTGGATACGCTAGAGTTAATGTTCAAGATTTATCTAAAGCAACACCATCTTCAGCACCACAAAAACAAGCTTTGGAAATTCCTTCTGTACAGAGAAAGGTAGTGCAAAACGTGATTGAAGCAGCAGAAAAGCAAGGAGAAAATGCAATAATTACTAGATATCAGAGACTATCACAAAGAATAGAGCAAGGGGAATCAATAGTCATTCCTAAGCATTATCATACCACATCAAAGGAGGGACTAGAAGGAATTCTAGATAGTGGAAAAATAGAAGCGAGACGAAGTATAGCTCATGGTGCTTTCACATCAACACAGCCGGAAGGAGCCTATGGTGATTTTACGTTCGTATTAGGGTCGGATATTGAAAAACTACCTGCCGATGTAACTGTCTTTCCACAACGCACCTGGTATGCTAATCAGGAAGATATACTTGTGGATGAAAAAAATATTGCATATATCATTGCGAAGGATTCTAGGGCCGATGAAGCCCGCGAGTTTATTCACCAAAGAAATTTGAATATTGAAGTGGTGCCTTTAAGTCAAGCACAAAGGGAAAGAAGATTGATTATCGATGCAAGAATGAACAGTCCTGACCGAGCTAATGTCTTGTTGGAAGGAAGCGTTAGGATTAATTTTCCACAGAGAAGAAGGTTCTCTGATATCTTCCCAGAAGAAGCCTCGTTAGAACAAAGAGCAGCAAAAATCTTTGATACTCTTGAAGACGGAGAAGTTATAATTATTCAGGAGCGAAATTATGCATACATCTCCATAGAAGGAGATAAAAAGTACCTAAGTTATGTAGATCCAGAGTCAAGACAATTAAATAGGCAACCCTTGCTAGCTACAGAAAGAGAAGCTGACGATATTTTTCCATCCAACGATGAACTATTTCAATTTCAAAGGTCTGTTGAAGATTTAATGGGGGCTAACGTATATCGGGCGGGAGTTAAAATTGACCCAAAGGTAGAAGGTCAATTTCTTGAGGCGCTGGCAAATGGAGAATTTTCTAACATTAGAAATCCTAGAATTGCTCCTCATCCTACAATCTGCGGTGGCGCAATCTATCCCGGAATACTAGTTGGAACAGCTATTGATACTGGTTGTGGACTCCCTAGCTTTGCTGATGACCTAGAAGGAATTACTGAAGGAGAATTTGTTGAAGAAGCTTTACCTCCAGGAGTTCCAACTACTATTGAAGGAATTCCAACTCCTACCACTAGTTCTCCGGAAGTTATTTCTCCAAGAAAATTATCTGTAGAAGTTGATCTGGATATAACCATTGAAAGTGGAAAATTTAGGTTGGAAGGAAAAAAATATACTTACGATCCTGTAGACGGCTGGAAGGGCGGATTCTTCGGCCGAAAACCTGATGCTGAAACTACTGCCAGATTAGAAACTGCAAGAATGCAAAACGTAGTGAATTCAAAGCCAGTTCTAAAAGAAGGGCAGCAGATTCTCATTGTCAAAAGAGATAACAGCCTTGTTGCTGGAACATTTGATGGAATTGATTTAGACATAGAACTTAAACCATCTCCAACCTTTGGTGAGGCTAAACTTGAAAATGGTGTAGAAGTCAGTTCAGGATCTGTAAATAGATTTTCGAAAAGCAGCACTAAAGATCCAACTCTTGAACCGCGTTTAATCATTGAAGGTGATTTTGTAAGAGTAAGAACAGTCGATGGAACAAGCACTGTCGGCCGGTTTGACGGTATCAAAGGAACAGATTTTTTACTTACAGATAAAACCGGAACGAAGAAAATTCCCCTTGCCGAGCTTGATCCTAGTAGCATTCTCAAAGAAGGCGATGAAGTTGTTATTGGGGTTACTCGTCCAGCCGGATATAGAGAGAGCGCTGTAACTGAAATTCGCGGAAGATACTTTGAAAATGAAAATTCACTTACTTTATTGACTGACGAAGGAGTTGCGGTCCTGCCTAAGGAAAATGTAAACGTGGATAGTTTACGGAGAGCTGTCCCTGAAGAAAGAAGAGTAGTGAGTCCAGTTCCAGAAACAGAAATAGAACCGATCGATCTTCCATCCTGTCCCATCGGCGGCGCATTGACTGGAAAAGCTGCCGCAGGACCTTGTTTTTCAGCAAGAGTTCCAAGAACCATCGCTGATCTGGAAAAAAACAAAATCCCCATCCAAAGAACTCCGCTTCCTCAAACTGAAGAGACTATAGCGACAGTCAATGTCCAAGATCTCTCAAAAGCTACGCCATCCTTAGGTCTTCAAACGCAAGCGCTGGAAATTCCATCAGTGCAGCAGCAAGTAATACGAAATGTCATTGAAGAGGCTGAACAGCAAGGCCAAAATGTCATTGCTTCACGTTACAAAGATTTACTGCAAAAAGCAGAACAGGGAGAAAAAGTTGTAGTCCCTAAACATTATCATGGAACATCAAAAGAAGGATTAGAAGGGATTTTAGATGGCGGCAAAATTGAAGCAAGATTTGAGCAAGTATATCCTGGCGCTTTCACCTCTACCAGGCCTGAAATTGGAGAGGGTACCAGCAACTTTGGTGATTTCTCCATAGCTCTAGGATCTGATACGGAGCGCTTGCCCCATGTTTTAAACCCGCAAGGCGATGGGCATGCTTGGGTGAGTTTTCAAGACGATATTCCCGTCAGTGAAAATAATATTGCGTATATTATTGCTGAGGATTCGCGAGTAGAAGAAGCCCGCCAGATTCTCGAACAGAGGAACCTGAACATTAAAGTGATTCCCGCCAGCGAAGCAAAAAAAGAACGAACCCTTATTACTGATGCCAGGATAAACAGCCCTGATCGCGCTAATGTCTTGTTTGAAACCGGCTTAGAAATTAATTCCCCTCAGAAAGCAGACTTTTTTAGTTATTTTGACCGGAAAATTGGTTTAGAGGGGAGTTCAACTAACATTTTTGATACTCTTGAAGATGGAGAAGTGATAAATATTGACAGCCAATATTATTATCTTTCTATCGAGGGAGATAAAAAGTTCCTGAATACCATTGATTTGAATAATCGTCAGCTCACAAAAAGACAATTGGTGGCAACCAAAGCAGAGGCCGACGAAATCTATCGCCCACTTATATCCAAAGAAACAGGAAAACGACCACGGAGCGTCCAAGATTTAGTTGAGTTAGGCGTCAGTGGAGATCGGCCAAAACCGTATCGAACGGGCGTTAAAGTTAATCCAAGAAGTGGAGAAAATTTCTTGGGATCTTTATCTGATGGAAGAACCCTGCCTTTAGGAACAGAATTTCCTCCTCCCGCAATTCCTCTGGGGGAAGGTGTCTTAGGAGTCGTTGGAAAAAGATATTCCCGGACGCCGGATGGAATAAATTGGGAACAACAAAAGAGATGGTGGGAATTCTGGAGAAAGGAAGAAACTGTTGTCGATCCAATCCTTATTGAAGAATTAAACAGGGCAGAGGCAGCTTCATAATCTTCATAGCTTCCTAAAGCAATCTTTAAATACTTCCAAATACTCTTCAGAACTATGCAAAAAAGAGGAGTATCAGTATTGTTAGTTCTGACTTTTTTTCTTGTACTTAGTACATTTGCCCAAGAAGAAGACCCTAATGCTTGGATTTCTGATCCTGCTTTATTTGCTGCCACCTCCGGAGCAGCGTTTGACGCCAATCCTGAACTTGCCTGGCAGACTATGCAAAATAATCCTTATCTCTTAGACGATCCCGCAGTAATGATTGATGCACTGGCGGTGTATCCTGAACGAACCGCTGCTCTAATTGATAAAAGAACGCAATCGTTAGATAATCCAGATAATGCTGATTCTTTTGACGATGAAGTTGCCCATACTGGCGTCCATTTAGTAAACAAAAATCCCAATGCCAAAGAATCATGGCTGGATAAAAAGCACAACATTAAGATGCAGAGCAATCATGTTGAGATAAAATCATACGACGGTAAACAGATTACCACTAAAATTGGCGGTCCTTTTGGAGCAGCTACCGAATCGATTTGGAATCCATCAAACGAAGCAAAAATAACTGTTGATGGCGATCACTACCAGCAAGGAAAAGTTACTATCTCTGAATCCGGAAGCATTCTCTATGAGCCGAGTGCAGAAGCAGAAAACTTGAATATTCCTGAAACAGATATTATCACTGTAAAAACTGGAGAGCAGGAATTAGAGTACCAAGGAAACACCGTGCAAGGCAGATTAAATTTTCTAGAAGGGCAGTTATCGGTATGGGATGAGCAGGCAACTATTAATGGAGTAAGCGTTGAGCCAAATTCTATTGCTGACATCATCAATGTCTATTTTGATGAAGGAGAATTTGATTCTCGACATGAAGAGGGAGAAGAATATATGCTCATGGATGCGGAAGAAGGAACGGTAGAATTTGGAAGCGGTGAGTATAGAGAAACCGGAACATATAACTTGGAATTTAATCCAAGCAATCCCTTCCTCAATGTTGGTGATGATGGGCAGTTCCGTGTTACAGATATACAGGCTTTTACCAGTGTCCGGATAGAGCCAAGAAAAGGATTGTCTCCGGTAGTAATAGTTAAACCTAATAGTGATATGGACATTCAACCAGGGGCAACCTTTCAGAACGGCTACCAGCAGTTTGAAATCTCCAATCGAAAAGTTTTAGATGCGGATACAGGAGAATTTCTGGAAAGAGGATTTTTCGAATTTACTGGATTTGATGATCAAGCTCTAGAGAAAAGCCGCTGGGCTCGAAGAGCAATATCTTCCGACTCAGACGAAGAATATGTAAAGAGAGCAAAAACTGAATTGCAAAAATTTGGTGTTACTGAATTTGATCAAGAATCACTGAAAAAACTAAGTACTCCCCCATCGAGCATTCCTTTCGAGCTGGTCATTGAAGGAAAAGATGGAATAAATAACCTTGGCACACCGGAAGAACCGCAGCGAGTCTTTTTTGACGAAAACCAAAATTTTGCGGTTGTTCCAGAGAGTGCAATTAAGGCAGGAAAATTTAATCCTCGCGATCCGCGGGCCGTCCATAATAATATAAAAGGACAAATCCAGAAACTGACCAACAACAAAATTAAAGTCGAAGGTGAAGAAAACTTGAATTTTATTCTAGATTCCTTAGAAAAAATGCCGTCGGAAACGGTGGAAAGCATTCGTGGAATCGAAATTCTGGACTTAGAAAGCGCTGATGCTGCCTTGGGCATAGGGGGAGTTGCTTCTACTGATCCAATTCAAAAAAAAATTACATTTAGAACATTAAATCAAGGAAAATTTCATCTAGATTCTCTCTCCGCGGAACAGCAGATAGGGATTTCAAAAGACCCATCCTTTACGCCCTATGGGGTTCTCCGACATGAAGCTACCCATACTAAAATACGAACCGAAGAGAGTGATCTAGAATCATTTAAACTCTGGGCAAAAAAAGATCTCGAGAATAGGCGAAAATATGGTAAGGATTATGAAAGCCTTGAAGATCCATTAGACGTAGGCGTAGCTAAAGATAAACTTACGGGAGTACAAAATGAGATAAAACTTCTAAAAGAACATCACGATCTCTTAAGGAGCTTACCGGGGTCACGAAAAGCTCGTTGGATTGAAGTGGCTGGTGATGCTTATGTTGAAGGTGGAAAAGAACTTAAATTTCAGCCAACTAAGGAAGGAACTACAACAGTTGGCCCAATCAATGGTTGCCTTAGCGCTAAAGGCTGTTTTGATTATGATGAAGATAGGGCAGTATATGCACAAGCCGTAGGCGTCTGGGTTATAATCAGGGATCAACCAGAATTTTTTACTCCCTACATTGCGCCGCCCGGACATCCTAAGCACGATCCAGAGAAATACGATCCCCGCTACCGACAAAAGTTAGATTTGTCTCATGAATTTGGCGATATTAATGACGAAGAATACAACCGTATCGTTAAAAATTTAGAAATAAACGAGGCAGGTTCATGAAAATCGTAACGCTCATCATTCTAACAGTATTATTCTCTTATAATGCGCTTGCTGAAGTCAACCACTATTACAAAATAGATCTTTTATACAATCAAGGAAATGTATCTTATAATTCCCTTACTGTTGAGCCAACTATTGCTCCAGTGCAAATGGTTGAAGGAACGTACGTCGCGGAAGTTGTCTCCTTTAACAACCAAATCTTAAACTTTACTTTTTTTGATGTCCCGCTCTTTTACTTTTATGAAGAAGTGGATGAAGAAACTGGCGAACTAGGCGGTGGCGTCATTTCACTAGAGCAAACAGCAGTAACCCTGTACGTTCCTTACTACTCTAATGCCAAAGAAATAAACATCTATGACCAAGATTTAATTGAACGATTGCATATTGACGTCGGTTCCTATGCCCAAGAATCAACCCTTACTGAAGCCAAACCAGTTCGAAAGGAAATTAAAACAGAAGTAAAAACAGCTTCAAAATCAATAACCTTTGCAAATATTGCCTTAAGTCTTGGTTTGCTTCTTCTTTTCATCTTCATTATCCTTGTTTTATTACACTGGAGGAAAAGGTAAATGGAAAATAAAGGCCAGGTAACTATTTTTATTATTATAGGAATATTTGCTCTTACAGCCATAGCTATCTTTTTCGGCTTTCGTTCAGAATTAATCACCGAAGAGATAGAAAAAACTGAAGTGGCTCCGCTATTAAGCGGTTCCCTGCAAAGCTACGTTGAATCATGTATCCAAGAAAAAGGAAAGGAAGCCATACAATTTGTATCAGCGCATGGTGGCTATTATTTACTTCCAGAAATATCTCACCAAAACCTTGCCCTGCCTTATTATCTTTACCAAAATCAAAGTTATGTAATTAGCCAAAGAGAATTGGAAAGACAGCTATCACTCTATATAGATAATGAACTATTTTTCTGTATTAGGAATTTTGCTCCGTTCCAAAAAACAGGTCTGAAAATAGAGCAAGGAGAAATAGCCACAACTGCCATGCTTAATTCTAACCGTGTTGTTTTTGATGTAACCTTTCCCATAACGGTAGAGCAGGATACTCTGGCAAAAACTCTCCTGCATTTTTCTGGTTCAATAGATTCAAGAATTGGCACAATCCACGATATAGTTACAGAATTCATGCAGCTGCAGGAAAAAAATAGCCGGTCTTATTGTGTAAGCTGTTTAGTGAACTTATTAATAGAACCTACATTGAGGGTTGAAACAACTTTTGTTGAAGATGGAATTATGCTTTTTACCATTATTGATGATGACGAAATGTTAGAATATTCTTTCCTCAACCAATATCTGTTTGAATAGGTCAAAGTCGTCTTGGCTGCGCACCGCTTGGTTGGATGGCAGATTAGCACAAATAAATTAATTTTATAAACCCCTACTGTTTCCTTCCTCTAGGTATGAAAAAAGAGGTTGCTGTAGGCACTATTCGCATTAAAGTAAAAGATCTTCAAGCTTATGTAAAAACTTCTGCTTCTTGGAAGAAATCAAAAAAGCAATTTCCAGAAGCCCAAGAGGTAATTACCCTCTTCAAAGCGCATAAAAACTTTAAAGTTATTATCGACAGCAAATCGCCAGAATTCTTGAAAGGGCAACTCTCATCAAAAGGGGAAGTGCAGGGAGCCAGAATCAATCAATTGCCTAACAACAAGCTTATAGACAAGCCTTTCTCCTTATTTGCCAAGGAATTAACTATCCACGATCAAGATACCGATGACCACTGGGATGTTTTATTCAGAAATAAAGGCGGCACCTATGCCTATGGATATACCTTAGAAAAGAGAGAAAAAAACCGCGACTTAAAATATCAAAAAGTATGGGAATTCGAAAAAGTCTACCGTAAGCTATCCAGAACGGTATCGTTAGCCCTCAAAAATAACAATGATCATCTAGCCTTGCCCATGTATACCCTTCTGAAAACCCATATGCGCATTGGCAATGAAATCTACTATAAAGCAAACGGCCATAAGGGATTAACTACTTTAAAGAAAAAGGATCTTACTATCTCCGGTAAACGAGTTCTTTTTGAATATGTGGGAAAAGACGGTGTTCCCTGCCAGATAGAGCAGCATTTCCCTACCCCTTATGTCAATCGCTTGCGCAAGCAATTGCAAGGCCTTAAACCTAATGATTTTGTCTTTGCTTCTAAAAATGGAAGGCCTTTGCGTGATGAACAATTCAAAAAAGCCTTTAAACGATATTGCGGAAAAGAATTTTATCCCCATATTATCCGTTCCCATCACGCAACCAGGCGAGTCAAAGAATTCCTGAAAGGAAAGCGCACAATTTCCAAAGAAGAGATGAAATCCTTGTTCCTTTCCGTGGCTTCAGACCTAGGCCATAAACGTTTCGT
>DATDTA010000086.1:0-53155 GCA_035291085.1 Candidatus Nanoarchaeia archaeon
TTCATACCCAATCTTCCCTAACCGATAAGCTACGCTCTCTTCCAATAAACCCATTAACTCATTCTTACTGAGTTTAGCTGATAACTGCTCTAAAACTTTCTTTTGCTCCTCGCTCACCTTTTTAAAATCAATCTCTTTCTCCAATCTATAAGCCTCTAAATATCGCTTAATGTTTGGACTTCTTTGCTCAATAAACTGGATAACTAAAATCTCCAGCCATTCTCCTAACTTAATTTCACCATTCTCAAATTTATTTTTATAATCATCAAATTTTTTAAGCTCTTCTGTATAAATTTTTTCTTTTAGAGCTCTTATCTGCTTATTTATTTCTTCCTTCCACCTTTCTACTTCCTTATTATAAGTGAGTGTCTCCTTAAACGACCTTACTTGTTCCAAATATTTATCTTTGTCTTCTACTCCGTAATACTCTATTAAGGAACCATGACTCTTGAGACAAGCATCATGAATTTTATTTTTGCAATATAAAACAGACTCACTGGAAAGTCCTGCCACTTCTACGCCAGTAAGCAGACCCTTCTCCATTAAGCAGCCTGCAATCCCCATCAATATTTTCTTATCAGAAGTTTTTCGCCACTTCTCTAATCCTTCCATTCTTCCTACTGATCCCTCTACTCCTACCAACCCCACGCCCATTTCTGTGAGTTCTTTTAGTAAATGAGCTATATTCTTTTGCGCCTCATAAATACCATGCGCATCTTGAACTAAGATAACTAAAGAGTTGGGCTGGGGTTCTGAATTTAGAGCTTGAGGGCTGTTCAACTCTTGACGAATCCCAATAACTGATGGTTGAAAATCAATCTGAAGTTTTCCTTTTTCAAGCTTTATATGTTTATGGTTCTTAAGGTATACTCTCTCTATATCTCCATAACTTTCAATGCGAGAAACTAATTCTAAAGGCAGGGCTAACTGTTTCTGGTTTTTTGTGCGATTGGTTTGAGGTTTCCGGTTTTGCACCTTAGTCATTACCTGCTTCATCAGCTCAGGAGAAAATTGGGTTTCAAGTCCTTGCAGCAATGACCTCTGATAGATAGGTAAACCTGCGGCAGAAACTAATTGAAGATGAGCATCTGAACTTGGAGAATAGGAGGTAGAAGACTGGTTATTAGCACCCCTTCCAGTTCCTATATTCTTTGAATACTCCCCACTTCCCCCACTCCTCCCAGAAGTTAATTCCTCTACTGCTTTTCTCCTCTCACTCCATAGAGAAGCCTCAGCAAACGGAGCGCTCACTGTAGTAAATAAAAAGCTAAATACAATCACGGCCGCCGTGAGTTGCATCCAGCTCCTATTATTCTTACGCAGCCAAAAGTGAATCATAGTTTTTGTAAAGATTACCTCTTTGACAACTTTGAATAATCCTGCTATACTTTTTTTATGAAACAAATCCTAAAGGCTATCTATGAAAAAGGCGTTTTAAAACCTCTAAAAAAAATAAAATTTCCAGAACATAAGGAACTAATCGTAACCATTCAAGACAACGACGATTTGCCCTCCCATCTACTTACCAAAGCTGCTGAAAAAAGTCATTCTTATCTATTTCTTAAAAAAAAAGGAGAAGACATCTACTCTTTGGATGATGGGAAACCCATCCACTAAAAAATGAGGCTCCATCGAGGCGATATTGTTCTTGTTCCCTTTCCATTTACTGACCTCTCCTCAAAAAAAGTTCGACCAGCTCTAATTATCTCCTCTGATCCCCAAGAAGAGGACATTGTTCTTATTTTTATATCTTCTGTGATACCGCCTAATATCTCTCATTATGATTATCTTTTAAAATTGTCCCATCCAAACTTTTTGATCTCAGGATTAAAAACTACATCCATTTTTAAAACCCGTAAAATCTTGACTCTAAACCGTTTACAGGTCGTTCGTTACCTTGGCCATTTAACCCTAGATATCCAATCTGAAATAGATGAACGACTTGCACTATCCATGGGATTAAAATAACCTTTTCAATGAAAAATAATTTATGCGCCATCTGCGGAGGAAAACTTCAAAACAAAAAAACGACCATTGATCGAATGGTAGAAGGACACATGTATTTGTTTGAGAAGGTTTCCGTTCAAATATGCGAAAAATGTAATGAAATTTGGATCCCATGCCGTGAAGCTGAACGAATGGATCAAGCCATTCAAGGAAAAATAAAACCCCATAAAAAAGTAAGCGTTCCAGTTTATTGAAATTTCTCATTAAATAAGAAAAGACAGCTACAAAACTTACGGCTGCCATGAGTTGCATCCAGCTCCTATTATTCTTACGCATCCAAAAGTGAATCACAATATTTTCCTTGACACAAACAGTAAATCCTGCTATATTTTTTATATGACATTAAAATCCATAGAAAAAGCGGTAAAATCACTTAACCTAAAAGAACAACGCAAATTGCTTACAGATTTACCTTTACTCATTCACATATCTCAAGAGGATATTGCTCGCTTAAAGGTATCTGAGAAATCATTTCAATTTTGGGACAACCCAGAAGACTCAATCTATGACACCCTATAAACAGGGTGATATCGTACTTGTTCCCTTCCCCTTTACAGACTTAACCACCACGAAGAAAAGACCTGCTGTTATTATTTCTTCAGAACGGTTTAACAAAAAATATAATGATGTTATCGTGGTAGCGATCACTTCACAAATTCCTGAAAGCATATCAGAAGAAGAGATATTACTTTCTCCCATTGAACAAAAGGAATCTGGCTTGCCAAAGACATCTCTTATCAAGATCGGAAAAATTTCAACCATAGACCAAAGATTAATTAGAAAAAAACTAGGAACCATTCCACGCACAACATACAAAAAACTTATAGATGCAATTGACACAATAATAGTGTAAATAACTCAACATGAAAAATAATTTATGCGCCATCTAAAGTAAGCGTTCCAGTTTATTAAAACCCGATCCTTTAAAGGAAAAAGGCAACTGCAGTGCAGTTGCCTTTTTCCTTTGATTCTTCATGCAGACTTCTGAACAATCACACGAATTACGCTTGGATGTCAACCACGCGTTTGCCTCGGAATTTATTTTCTATGCCAATCACTAAACGGGTTACATCCCTGCCTTCCATGCCTGAAACAAGTTCAATAATCTGAACAATAGTTTCATTAAGGTCGCCAAGAGCAAGACGACTTGCGTCATCTGTAATAATGCGGAAGTTTGGACCCAGCCACCAGCCAAAATCTTTATAAATCTTAGCTGCATTGACTTTATCTGACTCTGTCTCACCTTGGAACTTAACGCGTCCAGCTCCATATCCCTCATCCAAAATCCGATATAGAGCTTCCCCATCTCGAACTCCCATTTTCTCTATCAGTTTGATTTTAAGTTCAGTTCGGAACGAATCCGCAGAACCTACGCGAGATAAAAGAATTCTTTCTCCTTCTCCAATTCCATTTTTGGTACGTTCGTGAAGTTGAGTAATTAGATGCTTAGCGCCAAGGGCAGACTCTGGATCGTCCAAGAATAACGCGGACAACTCAAACATTTCTGATTCTTCTGAGAGACCAGACAATTTTACATTCTTGATAGAGGCAATTCCTTTATCTAGGAACGCTTTTCTGTAACCTTCAGTCACGATTTGGTTGAACTTTTCTGCTTGTTCAAAAGAAAGAGCTCTCTTTTTACCAGTTTGACGGTCAAAGAGTTGCGCAATCTCAGCTAACTTTTGCACTCCTTGCGCATCCTCACCCGACACAGATGCCCTCTCATCAAATGTAGAGGTCAATTCCTTAATCACTGGGACTGACACACTAAATTCCTTATATGCAGTTCTTAAAATAGCATCTGTCCCTTGTTTTAGCGCCGCTCTATCTCCGCTTAGGCGATACTCATATCCCAACGCGTAAAGAGCTTGTTCAATTTTTTCAATCTTTTCAGGCTCGCTGGCATTTTGAATTTGATTCAATCGAGCTTTAAATGTTTGAGGGCGAACTTTAATGAAAGTTGCGGCGCGCGCCATAAATTCCTTTTCATTTAAATGTCTTGCGACCCGCACGCGCGCTTCAATATTTTCAGGAGCCCGACCCGCTGCTAGAAAATAACTCTTTGCCATCTGCGCTGACGCATAGACTGTTGCAGGCAGAAATGGAACCGTTCCTGCCAGCCAAGCCAAAGCTTGAGGCGGAATAAATCCATTGGAAGGCAGGGCATGAAGCACGCCGGGAAAAATCATTGAAAGGGTGAATCCCGCTAATGCAAGAAGAGCAGCGCCTGCAATAACAGTCATTGATTTTTCTTTCATAAAATCTCGATAGTTGAGCAAAGCTTGCAGAAAAATAATTCTTTTATGTTCCATATTTTTAGCAGCTCTAAAAACAAGGGAATCCGCATAGTCTTTGGGAGAAACAACATCATAAGCGCCAAAGACTAAAGTTACCTTTGAAAGAAGACCAGGATTATTCAGCAACACCCGATAGATAAAGTCCTCCTGAACAGAATTTCTAAAATTTGCTGGAGGAACAAACATAACAACGGATTCTTTATTAGAAAAGAAGGATTTCAGATGAAAACTAAGCGAGATGGGTGCATGTGGCTTATAAGTTACATCCAGACCTGCAGCTTTTGAAAATACTTCAAACACATCATCAGGCTTATCCGCATAACCATCATTATCATCATATAACCTTAGCGGAGAAAGACTAGCCCCGCCTTTAAAAGAATCTCGCTGGTCAATGAATTCATAAGCAGTAAGAGCTTTCCCTCCATTTGTCTCTAATATATTTTTAATATCAGCGGGAAGCTTACTGGCTGCTATCGCATTATCAAGATCAATAGGATTAAAGATTTCTTGACGCCCTTCTCCAAAGTTATTCAATGCAAAAAAGCGCAAGGATTCATTAAACGCTAGAATATCATTAAGCCCTTGCTGATAATCAGGAAAGTCTCTTGAATATTCCTTTTGAAGTTCATTCTGAACTTCTCGTCTGGCAAATGCAATTTCTCTAAACAGTGCCCTATTAGCTGTCCAAGGTGAGTCAAGCTCATTAATCCGTTGATCCAGAAAAGGAACCTCTCTAAAAGATTTGTAGCGATTCCTGATGATTTGATCTCCCCATGCCAGAATGTGAGCAACTCTTTGCTTACTCCACTCTTTTGTTGCTTGGTATCCTCTTAATATAAGATGACCATAATGAAAAAGTTGAAATTGTTCATGTTCTAAGCGAAATTTATATTGCTCAGGCGTTAAACCGTTTTGCATGTAAATATAATTTATTCCATCAGGCAGGATGCGCGAGCTGGGATCGCTAGCTAGATTGTATGAACCCATGATTGCTTTTTTCTTAAACAATTGACCAATACGAAGCTTACTGATCTGCTCTTGATCATCGCTATTCATCACTGCATCCCAATCCACGAAATTAGAATTTGTATAAGGAACAAGATAATATTTTATGGTTCCTCTGCCTGGAATCTCGACTTCATAAAATTCTTTTGAAATAAAGTTGGTATAATTAATTAAATCTCTTATTTCATTATCATCCAACTCTTTTTTATCAATAATGTCGCCAAGTGCTCCGCCCTCCCAACCTTTTTGAGGCGAGAGATAATTCTTGATGAGGGCGATAGGGTTATTAGGGTTGATAGGGTTATTGGTTTTAAAATGCTTCACCGCCCAAATGCCTCCGAATAAAGTTCCCAAACCAAGCGATAGCTCCAGAATGTTCCAACCGCTGAATGCTCCGCCAGAGTACGCATCTACCGCGTTTGCTATAATTCCAAAAGCGATTGCCGCAGGAACTCCCACAGTTCCCAGCCAAGAAGCCACCATCAAAGAATTTTCCGCAAACTCTTTTAAGCTTTTGTTATCCATAGGAATCGGGCGAGAAACTTTCTTTCCCCCTCCTTCATTAGTTTTAAATTGCGCCTCTGTGGATTCTTTGCCAGCAGCTCCAGTAGCATTAGAGCCGCGCATAATAACACGTTCTCCTTTGCTTACCCTTTTAGTTCCAGCCTTAGTTTGATGCTTTCCGAATCTAACCCCATCTAACTGTTCTATTTGCTGAACATTAAAAACAAATCCTGCTGCGCCTAAGCGTAACATCTCCTTTGCAGTTCTAGAGATATGAAGAGCATTGGTATGATCTTGGAATATGGTGACAAACTGGAATCCAAAACCAGCTCTGCCCATGTCTATGCTAAAGTTAGCGATCGCTTCTAACATCACTAAAACATCAGCGCCATATTCTCCCCAACTATCTGGATTGTCCCACCTAAACCCTTCTAATTCTTTTGCCTTCTTTATATTCTCAATCTGTTCTTTAGTTAGAACAGCAGACCATCCTTCAGGATCGCTCCAGTTAAAAGATGGAGAAAGATTTAGAGCAAAAATAATATTTTTTGCCTCAGGGTTGTGCGGATCGTTTACCACATTGTCATGAAATTCTCTGGCATGCTTAATATTAGGCCTGTCTTGTTCCATCCATGCCACATCCGCAATCTTTGCATACTGTCTCATCCGAATAGAAGCATTTAATACCCCTAATCCGCTGTCAATTTGGTAAAAACCTTCATAAACCCTTGGTTTATCCCAATCCCAGTCAATTTCAATTCCAATTGTTTTAGCAAGAGCCTTCATCTGATTAAGAGAAAGAGTATTGGTTAAAGGATTAGTGGCATCTTCCCACCATTTCTTAATATCTTCCCTACGCTGTTCAGAAGCAAACCGGGATGTTCTCATCTCCAGAATCCTCTCCCCAACTGCTTGAGAATAGGTTTTAAGTTTAGCTTCTGCCCTCCAACTTTCAGTCAATTTCTGCAAGGCAGCTTCTTCTTTGGCAAGATGAACTGGCTGCCTTTCTAAAAGTTCTTTAACAGTGACCTCTTT
Organism: Candidatus Nanoarchaeia archaeon; assembly: GCA_035291085.1. Lineage (GTDB taxonomy): Archaea > Nanobdellota > Nanobdellia > Woesearchaeales > GW2011-AR9 > JACPIL01. The sequence goes on from DATDTA010000086.1 coordinate 6,849, forward strand.
GCCATTTTCATCTTCAATCAGAGTGTCGAGTTTAAGATATGGATATTCTCCATGCTCAATCAGTTCCCGATGCTGCCAAACCGTATTGTAAGTAAAGGTATTGCCATCTTCACTTGACCGAGGATCTTTGACTTTAAGAAAATAAACATCGGTTTCTAATCTTTTTCCATTGATCCTTCCTGTAGAATTCCAAATATCGCGAATGGTTCTGCCTAGTTCAGGAAATTCTTGCTCCCACATCTCTAAAACCTGCGCAGGAGTTTTGGGAAGCAAGATATTCTCAATCTCTTGGCGATTGACCCGGGCCATTAAATCTTTAGCTCGGTCAATAAGCGCTGCGTTATCCCCGCGATAAGCATACTCAGGCATGTCTCCTCTTGCCAAACGAATCACATCTTTTAAAGAAGGGAGATTTTTTACTGATGAGCCAAGAATAAAATAATGGTCCATTGGATCGTCATTACTCTGCAAGAGCTTTGCTGCCTGGGCGTCAGTGCGGGCAATAATCAAAAGCTCTGAATGAAGCCGATCCCTCTCTTTACCAGTTATCAGAAGTCTTTGAAAATGCTTTTGAATGGAAGTTAAAACTTTACCAGCCATGTGGCCGCACTTCTTTTCCCCATCAGCTTGATCTTCTAAATGAATGCTTGCCGCCCCGGCCCGAACAAAATATTGCACGAGCTTTTCTGGCGATAAATGTCCGGTGTCCCCATCCGCATAGAATGGAATTAAGTAATCAATCAGATAACCTTCCAAAGTTTGGAATACTGTTTCCCTCAGAGCATTTCTTTGTTCATGAGCAATTGAGCCTTGACTTACATACTGGGCAATGGCCTGCACCACAACTTCTGAAAAAAGATTGTAAAGCACGGTTTCTGAATCTTCCCTTAACTCATCCACAAAGATCGGAATATCTTCCCCTACTACATTCATAAACTTCTCTATGAACTCATCTCTAACTTCTGTGCGCAGCACTAAATCGTCTGCTTTAGTTTTAGGAAGGGTTCGATAGAATTCCTTAAAAATATCCTCCAGCTTATCAGACATCTCTTTATAACGACCCATCTGGTCTTCGTGCTGATTGCGCAAATACCTATTAATTTCATAGATCTTATCTGGAACTGTGTTGTCCGGATACTTTGCCAAGTCTGGTTCGCCCCAGTGGTGCGACATTTGCCAGCCGCTAAAATAAAGCGCTTTCATTCCTTTTTCCGCCATTGCAGCTGCTGAAGGGCCATCCATCACTCCTCCTGTTACAATAGGGATCCCAGTTCTTTGAGCTTCTCCCATGAGGAAAAAAAGTTTTCTTGTCGTAAGATCATGAAAAGTTTTATCATCCAAAACAGAGCCGCGAATAGCATAAATTTCGCTAGCTGAATAAGGCCGATTTCTCTGGATACGGCTAAAACGATCTGACCTCATCCATTGATCAAGCGTAGAGATATTTTGTCTCATTGTCTTAATCCAAGAAGTCATGCCCGCAATTTTAACCCCGCCTGCAAAATGAGAATAGACTCTTCTAGCTATTCCTTGAACAGAACCAAATTCTCTTGCATCCGGGTTATCAAACACATAGTCAAAAGCTTCCAGTGTTTTTTTGTCCCACTCGCCTGACCTTACTTTCTCTGCCACATCTTTTCTGGAATCGCTATAGACCGCATCCAAGATTTGGTCAATGACAGCAATATCTTTTTCTGGATCCAATTCAATAATAGAAAGAAGGATTCGGGAGCCATAAGTAACCCACTTATTCTGCATGGAATAGGTGTTATCGCCATTGTCAATGATGAGCTGGCGTTCCAAAATTTTCATAATGAGCGGAGAAAACCTGCGATCATTTTTGGAAAGCCCTTGGCTTTCAAGATAATCTATTTTCTTTTCAGCGGAAGCATAAACTTTATCCAGAACCATCTTAAGCAGTTCAGGTGTAACTTTTGTGCCTGCTTTAATTACAGTGCCGTCCCGCATGGTTCCATCTTTGGTTAATACCACTTCATGCTTGGCAAGAGTCCACATCCAATGCCAGAATATTTCGTGAGTGGCAAAATCATTCATCATTCCGTTGTCGCTCTTGTAGTCAAAAATCTTAACAGCTTGATTCCCATTCAGCACCCCAAAACCATACTCTGCGGACATGGTAGCCGCATACTCAATGCCGTCAATGGAAATATCCCCTTTGGGAACCCGGGTAAGATCATCCCACTTTGGTTCTGACCAGAGATTTTCTAGATCTTCTTTTGTGACCAGATAGTGTTTGATCTTGCCAAGCTCATCTACTAAACCCAAATTTTTTAAACGGTTCAATTCGCTCTCATTGCTGCGATCCACCAAACTCTGCAATTCATCTAAAGGTGTAACCAAAGGCTCTTCACCTGAACGCACATATTTTTCCGTAATAGTGGCTACCCAGCTCTGGCGATAGGTATCGTAAAGCTCGCCATTAATAATAATCAGTCCTGTTAAACGTTCGCGCAATTTATCAAACCATATATCTCTAACCGCTTTTTCATTTGCAGCCAACATTTTTTCTCTTGGTTCTCCTTGTTCAGGAACATTTCTTTCCATTACAGCTGACATTCCACCAATGGGCATGCCATTCACCATCTTCCCATTTTTTACCGCTGCCAGCACAGTAAGAATCGCGTTTCTGCGGGTATATTCTGTCATGGTTTCATCAGTCATTTTTATGTCGTGCGGATTAGGCAGAACCATGTTAGGATCGTCCTTACCCATTTCTACACGGCTAGCGATAAAGTCCCACCGCCCCACGTTCGGGCCGATGAGCCAGTCTCTTAACACCCACATGATCGCCTCTTGGTTTTGTGTGAATCGAATTCTTTCATGCAGCATCTCGATTTTTATGGTTCCTCTAGGAACCCCAATCTCTTCTTCCAACGCTTTTAACAATTTAGCGATAAGCAATGCTTCTTGCGGAGTCTCAATTTTTGGAATATAGAAATAAATTCCTGAACCATTCTTTTTTAAGGATTCATAATTATTTAAAACATGAATCACCATGGCCGCAATGGTTGCGGGGACTCTTTCCCCGCCAATCCACATCTGGCGGTTTCTGATGCCAAGACCAGGCACGCGGTGGAAAATAGATCCCCACTCCCCGCGTGGAAGTTTAATTGAAGATTTTTTTCCTGCTGCATCTGTGTATTCATGGCCTTCCCATTTACCAGCTAAAACTTCTTTTAAATTTTTCCAAGCAAGGTAGAGTTTATCGTTGTAATCGTCTCCCGCATCTTCCCAGTCAAACATCCAAGAAGCGGTTTTGGCGTTGATGGCGCTCATCAACATTCTTAAAGCATGGGCTGGTCCTGTTCCTTGCAATCCCGGACGCAAAACTTCTTGAGGCACAGGGGTTTTATCATTTAATCTCCAACGATTCTCACTATCAACGCCATAAAAATTATCTATTAGACCTTGGCGTATCTCTTCTACTGTTAACTCGTTTCCATCCGCATCTTCAATAATTTGATCCGAATCCAAGAAACCATACTTTGCAGTTCCTTCAGAAACAGCTTTCAAGAAATCTCTGCGATCTTTTAAACGATCTGAAAATTCCGGACCAAGTTGAAGCGTAAATTTCCTAATAAGATCTTCTACTCCCACTGCTCTGCCATTCACAATTCTATTGCCAAAAATTTCCGGATACTTTCTCCAAATATCTTCACGGATCACTAATTTTTGCGCCCGCTCTCTAAAATTGATTAAACCAGAAGCTGCAGCAAGCACCGCCCCACCTCCCCAGCTCGCAGCCTGCGCTGCTACAGGCAAAGCACCGCCTAATCCCATAGCATTGGCAACATCTCCAAATGAAAAGCCCCAAAGAAGTGCGCTCACGGACAGAAGCCCAAATAATCCAATGATAACAGAAGATAAGCGATCTCCCCTTTCTTTATCTATTTCTATATTAATTCTTTGCACTTCCTCTCTAGCGTCTTTTACTTTTTCAAATGCTCTATCTCTATCAGATCTTGATATCGAATTATTGTCTTTATCATTTTCAGCTCTATCAAGTCTGCTCAATGCGTCTCTCAAATCTCTAGATAGGGAGCTTCTCCTATTATCATCACTAGACCCTCCACCTCCACTCATGCCTATCACACCAGTCACTGCAATCAGAGCATAGTTCGCCTGTTTCGCTATCTTGTTGACTGACCTTTGGAAAGCAGGAATAAAGAGGTAAGCCAGTACAAACACTCCGCCTCCTATCGCTAAGGAAATGCTAAAAGAATGCGCAAGAATAAAAGCCTGAACTAAACTCAAATGCAGAGTCTGAGCTTGCAAAAAACTCCACGCAAAACTCCAAAGCGCTGGATGAGTCTGCAGAAAATATATGAGCACAGGCGCAAAAACTACAGCCGTAATAAAAAGCGCGGACACAGTAACAGATTCCGTCAAAGTAAAACCGTTCCCGGGCACACTGGGTCCAGAACTACCGTATTTTTTATCAGCTGTTGATCCGCTGCCTTCATCACCTTCGGCAGTTCCAGCGCTCATTCTCGATTCCAAATCTTCCAAATCCGATAAATATTTTACAATCGCCTGTTTATCGGGATAGATCGGGCCAGATACTAAAAGATGGTAAAATTCAAAAGTTCTCTTTCTATCGGAAAATACCAACTCTCCCGCCCTAGCAAGAAGACCATCCACCAAACTAACAACATCCTCTCCCTCTGAATCAATCAATGATTGATGCTGTTGTTTGTATGCAGAAACTGCAAAAAGCGCCTTTGCTTGCGGACGCACGCCTGAATTGTCAATGCCAAGAAGAGCCGTTCTCATCATAAAAGGATCATTAAGAACGCCGCTCATTGCAATGTTCAGATTCGCAATAAAGAGATCGAATGTCCTATTCTCAAACCAAAAGTCAACCACCCCTCTAACTACTTCTTCATCAACCCAAGTCATGCCATTAACAATCGCATCTTCAACGATAGACTCTACCTTTGGGACGTCGTCGTAACCTCTTTGAAGATAAACATAAAAAGGAATATTGATTTTATTCAGCCAACTTTTGTAGTGTTGATCGGAGATTCCCTCTTTACGCTCTCTGACCATTGCATGCATGAGAGAAGCCGCCTCTGCTAAACGATCAATATAATGAGGACCATCCTCGTTTAAAAGTTGCTCCATTACCGCTATGAGTTCATCAGAGTTTAAGTCTCGCACTTGACTCTTCGACTTTTCGCTCCACATATCTACATCAAATCCAAAACGATCTGATTTACTTTTCTCTTGAGCTTTCAATATCCCGGAATCTAAACCATGCTGTGACAACCATGCGTACCAATTGCCTATGTCAAAATCGCTAAAGCCTGCGAACTTCTCTTTTCTAATTTGCTCAATAACCGCCAAAACTATGGGATAAGATCCTGTTTGCATCGCTGCGTGAATAGTCCTTCTAACATCCTCCAATGAAAAACCTTCGATCCCGGCTCTCACTCCCATCATCGCGATGATAGCCGCGGCCAAAAAACGGCGATTCCCTTCAAGAGAATGATCATAGATCCTTCTTAAATCCTGAAAAGGAATTCCGACCATGCCAACGCTTTTCGCTAATTCAATCACTTTGGACGACCCTTCAACTTCCATCCAATCCGGCCATGGAAACTCAGTCCATCTGCCTTCATTACCCATCAAATTACGAACTAAATAGATAGTAAAGAGCAGGTTCACAAAAGCAGCTTGATCATTCGGATCCCAATCCTGGATTTGGGAGAGTAGAGCAGGCTTTCCTGCAGCGGCAATAGCAGCATGAGCGGAGAGAGGCTTATATATTCTTCTAGCAATGCCGGTTCTGCCAACTCGTGTACCTTCACCTGTTCCAGATGCGGGCGCACTTGCGTTCGTATCTCCTGAATCACCTACTCGGGAAGGAACTTCATTAGAAGTCACATACTGAATCGCCTGATCTATCGCCTCAATCATCATTTGCGGTTTTGTTGGTCTATCTGCTTTCAGCGGGCTGGACTCAAGGCGGGCGATAAAGCGTTCCGCTTCTGCTCTCTTGCCGCGCAGATGCGCAACAAGATCTTCTGTACCTATTGATTCCAAATCAATTCCATGCATCACCCAACGTTGGAATGGATCCTCTGGGATGTCCGCAAATCTAAAGAGTTGTAAACCCAATCTTTTCATAAAAACAAATTTTCCCCTAGAATCAACGGGTGAATCTGTTAGCTCTCTATTGGAAAATACAATTTCTGTGAGTGTTCTATGTATCTCTGCCATTCTTTCTCCATCATAACTGTCATCCAATAGACCTCTAACGGTTTCCAATTCCTCTGATAAAATACTACTGAATGACTCTTCATTTAGTGAACTCTTTGACTTTCTGGATGTTCCTATTTCCGTGAACCCATGAGCTACAGCCTGAAGCATCCTAATGTTCGACAGCTCAATTCTTCCTATCAAGTACCATGCAGTAAATGGATTAACTAAACCAAAACCATTCATTATATGAGCTATCGCCTCCCGAACCTCAGCTCTAAAATGGGGCATAGATATATAGGTAAGTCCAACTGGAGCCACCAAAACGTTTGGTGTCTCTTCACCTAGCCAGAGAATGTCAGTAATATTAATTGCTTTAATCTCAGGCCCAGAACGTGTATTAATTTCCATTCTCACCGACACTTCATGCAACTTGGTATTGTAAGTAATCTCAACGACCATTCCGTCAAAAGAATCATATTGATCAGTGGCTTCACCTACTCTCCGCCCACCACGTATCCGTCTTTCCGATCCCATATATCCAGCCAAAATATCTAGAAAATAACGAGCTTCCATCGTAAGCGCTGCCTTCCTAACCTGATCTTCTGTCAAAGGGCCTGCTGTTTTTGGAAGGTCAGTTACTAACCTAACCCCAACAACAGAAGCTATTGGAATACTCTTATCCAACCCCTCAATCCTAAAAGAACCTTCTTCATCCGAATTACCAGTAACCTCTATAATCTTAGCGCCCCATATAGGATTTACTGTGAGACTATTTGTAACAATCCTCGTAATCCATGGTGGGTCAGAAAAGTAGATATAGATAAGTTCACCTTTTTGTTGATGCGATTTAAGAGCATTTAATAAGGCGCTGTTCCCTCCAGTCGAGTCTTCCGCGCCGCTGTCGGACAAGCCTGATGCTCCCACCGCTCCCAAAGAGCCAAGTACGATCAACTTCAAAGCTATCTGTAACGCATGCATCAAGCTGGATGCCAATGCGCCTGCTCCTATTAAAAAGCTTCTAATGGGGAAATCATGATCATACACCCCTTCCGGAAATTGACGTATGCCCAGAAAACGCGTTGTAGCCTTAGCTGCCTTAACAACTTTATCTGCCACTGTAGTCTGCTCACTGGCTTGAGGTTCTCCCATGTCTTGAGTTTCCACCTGCACTTCAACTCTCATTCCTGTCTCCACTACCACAGGTTTCTCCTCAACGTTCGTTTCTCCGGCAGAGCCTTGTTTCACATCCTCACTCAATGCGCCGGTACCTTCGCGTCCCACCGCTCCTATAGCGCCAAATGCTACCAACCGAACCGCCAGCTGCCATGTTTGAGGAGAAAAGATTGGAGCCACCTTGTTGTGAAATAAGAAAACAAACTGATTCACTGCTCTGCGGAAATTTTTGTTGAAAGCGTAAAGAAACGCTAAACTTACTCCGCCAACAATCACTGCGATAGGCGCTGCGTTTAGAACTACAAACTGCGCAACCCCAGCAACAAATGATCCTTGCGTTAATGCAAAGCGCCAGATAAGAGGCGCAAATAGTCCTGCTGCCATTAAAACTGCTAGCGCAGGAACAACTTCTGGAAGTATAAAACCACCCTCACCATTATCCCCAGTGACTAAATGAGTGGTCTTAGATTGTTTTAATAAACTGGCAACTCTTCTCTCTGCATCTTCAAGGTCAAGCGGACCTGTAGGCGAGCTAAAAGTTAGTCCTATCATTCCTCGATCTGAAACAACCTGATTAAATTCCCTTGCAATAAAAAACAAAATATCTTCTGGCAGTCTGCCCGATCTTTTTAAGTTAGCGTAAATACCGTGCAAAACTGTCATGGTTTGATTTCCAACATGCGTGTTTCTAGAAGCAATCCTATGAATCGCTTTTGCAATCTGAAGGTAGAAAACAGGTTCCATGCTAATATTCCCAGATTTCATAAGTTCAACCAAAGCCGCAACAGCCTGATTACCTCTTATGATATTCTCTGGCCCAAATTCTTGACCCGCTTTAATCACAATGGATTCAAGTTCAAGGATATCCTGGTTCGCATAGGCAGCTGCGATATCTTCGGGCCAGCCTTTAGAACTTATGAATTCGCTTAAATTTCTCCCAATGGTCCGGCGGATTTGCTCTATGGTATTTTTGTCGCCTAAAGCCACAGGAGCTTTTTGGTGATCCATTGACCTTTTTCCATCTTTAATTTGCTCTTCTTCCAATCTAAATTTTATGTCTAATACACTTCTTACATTTAACGCGTTTGGATTTTTGTCTCCTTTACCCCAATCGTGCGTAAGACTTGCTCCGCCTGCTTCTTCCACAATAAACGCGATGGGCGCCAACTCATAACGCGCCCTAAGTTTATTTTCCAAATACGCAAATACAGCCCTGCCTCCATCTTGAATATGCTGGCTCACTCCATACATATCCGTAACCATGGCTCCGGCATAACCCTGAATCCGCCCTTGACTTTCCCATTGATCAGCCAAAGAAGGGAATCCTTGCGGCCACTTGGATCTGTAGCCGCCCAATGCAACGCGAATCGGTTTATTCTGATCTTCTGCAGAGTCAAACTTGACTTGCCCCACATATTGAAATTTCCCGCCCCTCATCACGAACTCGTGCGCTCCAAAACCTGTATATGCGAAAACAAGCCTTGTCTCCAGTCCATAGGTCACAAAAAATGATGCGACAATATCTCTTCCGCTCGCATTTTCTATGAGACCCTGTTTTCTTTTGCCCTCAGCATCCGGCGGATTTGGCAAATATAAAAACGCTCCAATGGTTCCCCCGCCTCCGTTTGATTTTACCTTTGTAGAACCGTCCAGAGGATCGCCGATGAAAGCAAAAATTTTCCCTTCTCCATCCTCATAATTGACTTTCCCTTCTTCAGAATGGTACCCCCAAACATATGGTTTTACCGCAGAAGCAAAAAGCCCGTCCGTTATATTATCTATTTCTCTTTGATCAGCATCTCCAGAATCAATCTCCCCTGTCTCTTTTCCTCCAGTTACATAAAGACCGGGAACTTGCGCGGCAACTCGCTCCACAGCCAACATGGCATTAGTAATATCTTGCCTTTGTTTTGTGTCTCTTAAGAATGAGGCAAGACTGTTTTCTTCAAGGGAACTTCCCATTTCAAGCAGGCTGGCGGTCTCTAATTCTTTGGGCGGAGCTCGGCTCTCTCTCAATAGATTAAGGTCAGCAGGTTCCTTAAATTTTGGATCTTCCGCTATTTTTTGCACCACACCCTTATTGCCTGCATAGAGATGCACCACTGATTCATCCATGGGAACGTCCTCTATCTTTCGAACTCCTTTTGAAGTCAATGCAACCGCGTCGCCGCCTGCAGCCTTTACAAAAGATGCAATGAGTTTAGAAACAGACGGAGATAACCCCTCTGCCATGAACCCGTTATTAATTAAAATTTCATAGAGGTTAGCTCCAAGCCCGGGAATGCCGCTTACTCCGCTATAGCGTGTTTTTAGTGTTGAGGTATTTTCATCAGTTCCCGGTATTCCTCTCTTATTGATTAAGTAATAATCTTGAAAAGGTTTAGGCCATTTAATGAAAGTACTGCCTAAAGCAGCTGGAGACTTAGATTCTTTTGTTGCTTTGGATAAATCCAGTTTATCTTCTCTTTCTACAAATTCTTCGCCATTGTAAGCAAAATGTTTTATCTGATCCTTGCCGTTTGTAACAAGCATGGTTGTAATCGGCCCATTAATAAATGCGATTGAACCAACCAGATTATTTTCTAAATCATAAATGGCTATAAAAGTTCCAACCGCTAAATTTGATTTTTTCACTAAATCAAACTTCTCTTGAAGCAACTCCACGCGGTAATAGCCGTAGTCCGAAAGATAACTGAATTCATAATGTCCAAGAATCTCTTTACGATCCTCATTCAAAACTTGAATAGATTTAATCTTTCCTGTGGAAGAAAATAGTTTAGTTAAATGAAGAAGAATCTTTTCTTCTTTCTCTCCTTCTTCAACATCAATCCCTTCCAAGATAGCCCTAATTTTGGAAGAAGCCTGCTCCCTCACCATCATCACAAAACTATTAAAATCTCTATCTGGTAAAGGGCCTAACTCCACAGTGAACTCATCTTGAAAAATAAACTCTTTATGTTCTATATCTATATCAAGATCCGCAGTCTTATGTCCCATTGGCAAAAGCGCGCCCGAATCCGCCTGCAACCGATTAAAACTTTCTCTTGCAGTTTCATCCGCAACCACGAGAGGAGTCACTCCTCTTAATTCTGCCTCCTCAATAATTTTGTTGCTGTTATCCTTAACTAACGTGTAAATCGCTTTATTCGAAATATTGTTTCCTTTTAAATGACCGTTCGCCACAATCGCTCCGCCAGGGTTACCCGCATAATCTGGAAAAAGAATAATGTTTAGCTTCATCAAAGTTTCGGAATCTTTTTTGCGATCTTTCACCATATTGTTCGCAGAACCAACGATAATATCTACTCCCGCAGCGGCAATTCTGGGAATTGTGTTCTCATTCACCTGCCAGCGCGCGGCAGAAGGAGAAAATATATTAATTTTGCGGATGCCTTTGTTCTCCAACTGATCCTTGATTGGGGAACCTTCTTCCAGCGGATTAAAAAGATAATTTGCCTCTTCCCCAATCAACGGAAATAAACGGTCGCCTAACAAACCTTTGTAATATGGATATTTATTTAAAAATTTATCTAACTTTTCTTGCTCAAAATCAGAAAAAATAACGATCGCGCCTTCTTTCATCAAAAAATCCACAAGGCTGCCGCCCACATCTCCCAGACCCTGCACAGCCACTACTTTACCAACCAAACTGCTGGACCCATAACGATGTTCTGCCAGAGTTTTCATGGCGCTCAAAACTCCTATGGCAGTAGGTCTAGACGGCTCTTTACCTTTTCCCTCGGCCAAATGCGCGCTCACATGAGGGATAATGGAAGTAGGAGCGAATTGGTGCATTTCAAGAATATCTCCGTCTGTAACACCTTCGTCTTTACCAGTTAAAAATCCGCCGTTTAGGTAAGGAACCAATGCTTCTGTTACCGCGGCAAAATTGTAGAGAGCGGCTTTGCGGGTTTCTTGATTATCCGCCACAGATTTTTTCATGCGGATCGCGGTTTTAGCCCCGCCCACTTTAAGATTAGCCATTGCGGTTTTAAAGCTCATCTCACTAGACAATTCCAAAGCATCTCCCAGAGCATCCGCGTCAGAAAGATAAACCCCGCGTTTAATATTTGTTTCATCTAGCTCGTCAATTTTTACGCGCACCCCGCCCATGGCGCGGAAAGTTCCATCAATGGAATCGGCAAAGCTTACAATCTTTGTAAAACGGTGCATGGAAGCATAAGCAGTGTATCCAAGCTTTTCATTTTTAATTTCAAACACCGCATAGTGTTGATCCCATCTTTCTAAAACCTGTTCACGCAATTCAGGCGACACACCCATCTTATCCAAATAGTCTTCAAAATCTTTTAACTCTCGCAACACTCTAACTTGCGCGCCTTCAAGTTCAATTGTTTTTCTCCCTTTGGTGATTCTTCTTGGATCCGCGCGAAAATATTCCTGCTCTTGCGGCGTAACCGCAGTAACAGCTTCCAGAGAACCTGTACCCGCAATAGATAACCCTATTCCTAAAGGAAGGGTCAGGGCAAGCATAAACATTTTTGAAAGCCGTCCACGGGAAAGGTATCCACGGGATGGTTTTGCGGATTCAAATTCTGTTGAGGAACTTGAAATTTCCCCTCTAAAACTTTTGGTAAGATAAACAATGACGGCAATGGCTGCAATGGCTGCTCCAGCCACAAGCAGAACTAACCACCAGTTTGGTTCTGGATGTTTTTGCGCATTTTCTACAGTTGCTTTAGCCAGTTCTTTAACAAACTCTTTCGTATCTCCGGGCAATGGAAACGTAATAATTCCAGCAACAATTGCAGATGCAAAAGTACCTGCAGCTAACACTGTTTTTTTGATCTGTCCTAATTTTCCTCCCACTCCTTTAACCACCACATGTTCTGGCTTTAGTTTTTCTGGTTTGCCTTGATTTTCCACAAAACTGTAATCTGTCTCTATCTCTATTGCGCCATCTTGAGCCTCTGTTTCTTGAACTTGAGACTCAGAGTCCAAAACCTTTACTTCAAATTTAGACCCATCTTCAAGACTTACCTCTCCTATAGCGCTAGCTCCCTCTTTTCTCTCATTTTCAATCTGGTTTTCTACATCCGCCCTGCCATGCGCAAAACCCAAAACTGGAACCACAGTGCGCAATGCGCCCTCCGCGCCAATTTCGCTTATGACCGCGCCGTCCACAACTACTGTTCCCATAGCTCTTTGCGGAGCAAGCGTTACTTTCTCGCGCATGAACATTCTTTCTAAAGGAAGCAAGTCCCGTTTAAAACTATTTAATGGATGATATTCCTTTTTGATTTCACTGCTTTGCATTTTAGGACGAATGGTAATAAAAGATATGTTCTTTTTCTTTAACCTTTCCTCAATTCCGCTCGCATGATAGCCCCCTGCCACTAAAGCTACAATCTGAGTTTTAAAATTCTCTTGGCTAGAATTCTGCTCAGCCGCTATCAGGGATTGTTTGGCGTTCACTGCGCCCAATAAATTTTTAAGGAAAATCTCGTTTCTTTCTTCAGACAGCTGATTAAATCTTTTTACATTTTCCAATGCTTGTTTCACCGCGCCTGTAAATGGACGCGCCAAAAGCGCGGAAATTCCTGATTCAATTTCTTCCGCTCTGCTCACATACTCTTTCCATTCCTCAACATTTAGCTTAAAGTCCAATCCCTTCTTTATTAATCTGTAATCCTTATCAGCTTGCGCAACTTGAGCCACCCAAACTCCACGATTGATTTTTTCTTCGTCGTCATTCCCGCGAAAGCGGGAATCCAGTCCGTCTGAATCGCGATTCTTGAAAGCCATTGCTTGATTGTTCTGACTTCCAATTTCCAAAGCCCAAACTTCATTTTCTAAATCTTTAGCTTCTTGAAAAAGTTTAGCTCTTTCTATTCCCTCTACTCCAACCAAATATTGAATGTACCGTTCCATGTCAGGAGTCATTTTGATCTTTGCGCTCTTGCATTTTTCTCTTATGCTTTCATAAAACTCCCCATACCCCATTTTGCCTAAACGATACAACAAACTATCTTCCAATAGTTCTGTTAATTCAGTTCGGTTTAATTTTTCAGCTAAACCTTGCAAAATCTTTTTCTGATCCGCTTCAATTTTTTTAAAATCAATCTGTTTTTCTAATTTGTATGCCTGCAAATATTTCTCAATATTTGGATAATGACGGCCCAATAAAGAATGAGTCCTCCAAAGAAATTCAACCCATTCAGCCAATTTTTTGTTGCCAGCTTCATAATCGTTTTTCCACTGGTCCAACTCTTTTAGTTCTGGGGTATAATTTTTTTCTTTTAATTCAGCCAGTTTCTTCTCTAATCCTATTTGCCAATCTTTCACTTCCTGATTAAAAATTAAAGTATCTTTAAAACTCTTTACCTGCTCTAAATAAGGTTCTTTATCTTCCACTCCATAAAACTGAACAGACCTTTCTCCACTCTGAGTGGACAACCCTGCTATCTCTACCCCAGAAAGAAGCCCTTCTTTCAACAAATAACCAGCCACACCCATTACGCTTTCTTTATCTGGATGGTTTCTCCACTTCTCAATTCCTTGCATAACACCGCGGGAACCTTCCACACCCACAATCTCCACACCCATTTTTACCGCATCCATTAAAAGATAGGCGATATTTGCCTGCACTCCATAAATGTCATGCGCTTCTTGAATCAAAATCACAAGAGGATTAGAGGAAATTGAGGAATTAGAAGTTGGAGAAAGAGCTTGCCCGGAAAGCGCAAGTTTATGATCCTCCATCTTTAAATTCAGGCCTTTGGATAAATAAACCCGTTCAATCTGACCATAAGTTTCTATGCGGTTCACTAATTCAGAAGGAAGCCCAAGAGAAACGCGATTGCTTTTTGTACCCTGAGAAGATCTTCTAGACTTTACTTTATCCATCACGCGATTCATTACTTGAGATGAAAGCTTAGATTCAATCCCGCTCATTTCCAGCTTATTGCTAACGGAATTTAAGCCCAAAGCGCCAATTTCAGCGCCAGCAAATCCAGCAGCTGAAGCGACCTGAAACCCTAAATTTTCTGAAGTGGACTTTTTATATTCCTCCACAGCTTTACGCCGCTCGCTCCAAAACGAGGCTTGCGCAAAAGGCGCGGTCACTGTGCTAAAAATAAAACTCAACACAAGCGATGCGGCTGTAAACTGCAACCAACTTTTATTTTGTTTTTTTATCCAGAACTTAATCATTTTCTTACTCCTTTAATTATTAATTTAAATCGTTTACTGATAACGTTTTCATCATTCCTAAAAATTTTTTACTTGACAATACCACCTTCTAACTATATACTTAAAAAGGGAAAAATATGACACAAAGAACACAAACCATTTTGCAAGAAATTGCCTCTTTAACTGAAGAAGAACGGGAAGAGTTACTTTCATATCTGGAACACGAAGAAGATATAGGATGGAGTCAACTCTCTGAAAAATCGTTCGCTGATGACTGGCTTTCCTCTGAAGACTCCATCTATGACCGATTTCAAACCAGGTAACGTAGTTCTCGTTCCTTTTCCTTTTACCGATTTATCCCAATCCAAACCGCGACCAGCGCTAATCCTTGGATCTGAAAAAATTTGCAAAGAGCTTCCGGACATAATCCTGTGCCAAATAACTTCCAGAATATTAAGATACACAAATCCTAGTTTAGGAGATGTTCCTTTAAATGAATGGAAAGAAGCTGGCTTACTTTTACCATCAACAGTGCGTTTAGTTAAGCTAGCCACACTATCAAAAGAAAAAGTTCTGGCTAAATTAGGAACGCTTACTAATAGGGACATGGAGCGTGTTCTTTCCACCTTTTCTACAATTTTTCTAAATAACTTAACAAGAAAATAACTTTTATTTATGCAATCTCTAGAAGAAAACAGCAAAACGATTTTTGAAAAACTTGCCACTAAAGCTGAACTTAAAGAGGTGGAGATAAGAATACTCCGCTGGATGGTGACTCTCTGGATTACACAAATGGTTGCCATGCTCGCCCTCTTTTTTAAATAACTTTTAACCAATCTCATTTATATTACGCCTGGAATTCGATAAGACGCTTCACTCTATTTTCTTCCATCAGCTCTTTCATTCCCCGCATTCTCTGAACTTCCAGCTCCGACACGATCTTATAAATCGTAACCCACATGGAATGATAAATGCTCTCTTCAATTTCTGCCTCAGGGTTTTCACTCAAGACTTCTAGAGTGTGCGCCCAGCCGATTTCAAAGAGTCTTTCATACAACTGTGCAATGTTCACCCTGCCATTTTTACCGCTGGACTCAGGCAATATTTTTACTTGCTTGCCATTTATTTGATTGCCTCTTGCCAAATGGGTTTCTAAAATTTTCTTTCTCTCACTATCTAAACCATCCAATAATCTTTGAATCTCCCTATTCCTGCCGGTCAGCACAACTTTTCTTTGGCTGCCAAGCTCAATTTGATCTAACTGCTGATTCAGGAAGGCTAAAGAATATCTTCCATCTTTCCCGGCTACAATTACTTTTGTGCTATTCGCATTTAATTCTGAAACTCCAATAGCCTGAGCTTCTAACTTTTGTTCCATGCTTGTTCGCGCCATTTGAACCGCGCTATAACCCATTCTAAATTTTTCTTGATATTCTTTGTCCTTCTTTGCATCCTGTATCTGAATAATTTTTTCAGCCGCATCCTTTCTTATAATTACTTTTTTAAACCCAATATGATCTTCCGCATACGCTTGCAATACCGGCTGTACAGGCGCATTCTCATGAATGATTGATACAACACTCCCTTTATAATCTTTCTCAAATCCTTTGCTGACATCCCCGCCCATAGCATGCAATGCGCCTAAAAATAGAGCGCGCTCATTTCTTTTATTTGATTTTGCTAATCTTTTTTCCAATTTACTTTTAGCTAAAGCAACATTGTTTAACTTTGCAAGTTGTGTAATCTCCTGAATTAGTTTTTCTGCAGAAGAGGAAGGCTTTACCCATGCTTTCACTGCTAAAACCAAAGCTCCCATAAGTAAAACTCCGCTTACAATGGCCATTGGATGCGCAGCTGCCCATAAAACAAAATTCTTTACAAAGGTCACTACCTCCAACTTGATATCTATTGGCAGTAAAGGCCATGCTAAAATTCCTCCAATTTGCGACAAAATGATAGGCCTGCTTGGATTCTTTAGCGGCTCCGACGATTCTATATTAACTTTCACTTGGGGTTCATTATGTTGAGGACGAACGCCTTGAGAAAAAACCTCTTTAAATAATTGATTCCACAAACTCAACTTTGCCGCAGCATAAAACCCTCTAATATTGGGCTGGCTGGAAAACTCTGAAAACTGAACCATCCTCTCTAGCGCCTGATCTGGATTTGTTAAATCACTCGCCACAACCTCCACTAACTGAGATAATGGAACAAAAACTTTAGAGTTAACCATTGCTTGCTGTAAAATCGCAAATGCTAAAGTAAGATGTTTTCGTATTTCAGGAAAATCCTTGCCTGTGGTTAATTCCAGCCGCGCCTCCAGCTCTTTATATTTCTTAATCAAACTATCTGAAAATAGATTCAAATAGTATTTAACCTTAACCTCTTCACCTCCATGCACCGCATTCCAAATATTAAGCTGCTGCATTTCTAACTGATCAAGTTCCTGTATTGTAAATGAATTACCGCGAACATCCCCGCCTAAATGAACATAAAGAGTCTCGAATGCTTCTGAAATAGCCTTGCTAAGATCATCTTTATCCAGAATTGTTCCTTTTCTCATCTCATTCAGCCTATTTTCCGCATCTTGAGAATAATCCACCTCAAGTTCACTTTCTGCTGTTCTTTTAAGATAAAGATCACTGATAAAATGAATCTTTCTTTTTTCTGCAATTGTCTTAATCCTAGTGGCCGCAATAGAATTAAACATTCCCTCACCCAGAGTAATGGCTTGAGCTCGGCTTTGCAATGCCCAGAGAATCTCTTCCAATTCAAATAAAGTTCTATAATTTTTCACAAGGATAAAAACTTTTATTGCTCCTTTTTCTAAACGAAGTGATTGTTCCAACCGCGCAAGCGCTTGGTTCCAGAAAAGCGCTTCTTCAACTGTTTCAACATGTAAAGCAAGTTGAGGAGTTAAACCTAATTTTTTCAAGTTCTCTAAATTGTTGAAGAAAAACGCAACCACATCTAAAAGTCCAGAAGGGACTGGGGTATCATCTACTTCCACTTGTGTCATTAAACTGCGAGGCGTAATTGCCAAAGTTTGCAGTCTGGCATTCTCAATTCTGCCGGATTCAATCTCCTCAACTTCTAGTTCAATAGCTCTAGCAATATCGGACAAATCAGAAATAGTTTCAATATTAAAAATCCATCCTTCAAGAGCCAAATTAAGATTATTTAACACCTGAGTAGAGTCTTGAACTGAAGATATTCCCACTTCTTTTGGAAAGGGAAGCTCTGGATTTAGAGCGCTCACTTTCCAATCTCCCTCTCGCATCTCATGAATTCTGATACGCTGTTTATCGGGGCTGGTGTAGAACTCTTTATGGGGAGGTAAAAAGCTGAACTTAAGTTGAGGATTTTCCATCTCTTTTTCTAAATGTCCATGACGCCTCAGCGCAGCGCTAAGTTTCTGAGTAAAGGCTCTACGAATATCAAAAACTGTATGGAGAATAGGTACGGTCAACTGAGCCTCTGCAATAAAGCGGGAACGCGTCTTAAAAGCCATTACTTTTCTACTTTTTAAAAAAGCAACTGCTCTTGCTAAAGTTAATCTTTTTCCCTGATAAACGCCTTGCAAAATCTTTTGAAGATCCTCTTGAGAAAGACTCAATTCAATCGCTAAAGCTCCTGAACGCGCCCGATCATATCCTAGATCAAAATAAAGCGTTTTAAACACTTTCATCAAAGCCCTGTCATCAAAAGTGACAGTTTGAAGATGGAGACGCCTCAAAGCAGCAGTGTTAAAAATCTCAATTTTTCTTCTCTCAGATCTAGTGGGCACAAAAGCCCGGGTTAAAAATCCTTTAATCACATCTTCTCTCACACCAGACTTCTGCGCTATTTGGCTTGTGCTTAATCCTCCTACATAAACTGTTAAAAGATCCATATAAAGTTCTTGATTTTCTACTCCCAGAGCAGCAAGTGATTGAGTCCCAGAGCTTTCAGCTGATGTTGAATTAGACCCTTTTAACTTTAAAACTTGAGCGCTCTTTAAAGGAAGCTCTCCAATTTTTAAAACTTGTTTGGTTTCCAAAACATAAATATTATTTTCAGTATGAGGCAGAAAATAAGAAATTTCATAAATCTTAACTAAATTCTGATCCAAACCAACCGCAACATTTGAATCGCGAACTCTATAATAAGGCTGGTTGTAGGCGCTAATGGCTGATCCTATCACTTGCAGAAGCTCCCAGTTTCCATTCTCTGCTTTTCTGTAAGCAGAAACAGTTCTATTTCCTCTATCCCTTTCAATCTTTATATTTCCGTCGCGTGAAAGTTGTTCAAAGGTTTCCTGACCTTGAATCTCTCTCACAGGAACAAACGCTTTTCCAATATAATCATAGGGAAGAAGGGAACTAATATTAGTGGTTTGTTCCCATTCAAACCCAGCATCATTTTTATTTAAAATATCCAGCATCTCTTCAACTACTTTTTCCTGTTCGTGTGGAAAGACTTCACCAAAAACTCTCTGGTATAAATTCCTTAAATTTCCTAACAACACATGAAGCAGCGGGGATGCTGCTATAAGAGATCCACCAATCCCTTTGCCCAAAAGCTGATCCCCTGGACCTATTGCATAACCGGCATCACCTAATCCGAATCCAAAAATAATCGCTGCAAGCAGACCAACAATAAAGAAACTTGCCAAAATTTTCATCGCAGGAACATTTTGCTTTTCTTCCGCTTTAACTGTCTCTGCGTCCTTTAATTCAATAGCGATAGAAGGAAAACCCGGTTTAGGAATGGTCTTCATTGAAAAACGACTGAACCCTTGGCTCTTAAAAGCATCAATATTTTCTTTGGATAAACCCATTGTGAAAACTGGGGTTGTTTGCGATTCATCCAAAGTTATAATCTCCAAAGGATTTGTAGTTTGAACCTTGTAAGTTATGATTCTTTCTTTTGATTTAGAATCACCTTTCTCCCAAGTTTGCATTTCAAATTCTTTTCCATCCCAGAAAAAATATAGTCCTGTTCCACCATCCAGCCGTATTGGCATATCAACAGTTAAGCCGTAATCCCTATACTTACCTGAAACACGATCACTCATGACTGACAATGAACTATTCTTGGCATTATACTCAACCCGAATATAAGCTGTGACCAAACGTCCGATCCTACTGTCTCGGCTGCTTCGATGTGAAAACAATTTTGTCCATTTTTTCATCCAGACCATGCTGCCATTGGGAGACACCTCAGCGCCTAAACGCTCCAGCATCATTCGAATTTTTATGCTGCTAATTTTGGATTCAATTAAATCTAAATCTTCTTGTTGGAGTTGAATCCTCTTTGCTTTCATTCCTTGAACAAAATATTTTAAAAAGAGAATTGGATCCTTAGGCAACCCTGTTCCAAAGTCTTTTTCATACTGATCCTTTTCCTTCCTCACCCAGGCAATGTAACCTTCCCCCATCTCTCGGATATGCATTCTGTGCTTGTTTCCAGAAATATCTGTCCAAGCACGATGAATCCAATCCGCAACTTCCTGCTTGTAATCATGATCAAATCTCTCCATGCCATTATCTGTTTCAATCTGATATTTTCTAGTCTGCTGAGCTCTTGCTCCTCCATTCCCTGACAATCCCACTGCTCCTTTTGATCCTTTATCTTTTCCAATCCTGCCAGCGCTTTTGCCAGCTCCACTGGTTGGTATCCCTTCACTGCCCACAACATCCCCTGCTACACCGCCACTCATAGCAAGCGTGCCCAATAATGGAACTCGAACCACATTGCCTAGAAAGGTGCCTGACCTAAACAACTCTGCTAACTTACTCACAACTCCCTCACGGAAATTTTTGTTCAGGGTAAATACGAACGCTAATCCTGCTGCGCCGGCAATCATGGCAATGGGCAACGAATAAATTTGAACGAAATTCCAAATCAAAGGAGCAAAAACTGCGGCAGCCATCAGAATCGCTATGCTTGAAACTAATTCTGTACGAGTAAATCCTGTCTCTCCTGAACCACCGCCTATTCCAGCAAGAGAAGAAGTTTGAGCAGAAGTCTCATCAGCCCTCTGGGCAGAATGTTCATTGATATCTTGCTGGACACTGGCGACAATTCCTTTAAAAAGTTCTGTGTCCAGATAATCAATAATTGAAGTTGGATCGCTGGCACTGATCATTCTTATTGCCTGACCTTGGGATTCAGCTGAAACTTTCTTAACAAGCTTATCTAAAAGAGGAACAGCTTTTTTTTCGTTTGCCCATGAAGCCTCTTTTTGGAACATTGCCATGGAAATCATTGAGGCGGTATAAGAGTCTTGCTTCCATTCAGCGCTAATCATCTTCCCTACTTTTCTTGCGGGAAGTTCCATTCCTGATTCAATCGCTTTCAAAACAATTTGGCTGGGAATGTCTGAATGAGTTTTCGGTTCAGTTGGAGAGTCCAGATATTCATCCATAAAACTCTCCACGATTTCTGGCAAGACCCACGTCAAGCCATTTACCAAAGAAATGAAAACCAAATAAACTGGCACATAAAAAGGATTAAGGTGGTGATGAATTTGTTCCTCATCTATAAATTCAAATTTCTGACGTGCCCGCTCTTTATAAAAGGCTTGGAAAATCTCCCTAAAGTCATTATCGTTAAGTCCCTCTTTCTTGTTGTTGATTGCGGATCTCATTAATTCAAAAGCGATGTAATAAGATTCCCCGGTTTGATCTTTGGATCGAAGATTAGCTAAAATCCTTCTTTTTACATGATCCCCTTTTGTTTGACTGTCATTTACCCATTTTTCATATTCAGAAATGGTTAGAGCTGCGCCACCAGGGTACGGATTTTCTCCCACTACTTTAAGCCACTGATCCATCTCTTCTGCGGAAATTCCATTCACTGGGTTCTCTTTGAGCATATGAACCAACGTGTAGGGGGAGTACCTTGGATCATCCCGAGATTTTTCAATCAAATCTTCTATAGTAGTTCTTAAATAACTAAGCTCAGCATCGCCGAATTCTTCCAGATGAGCATGCAAAGCGCTTATAGAAACACGACTCCAGTAGAGGTAAGCATCTGGATATTTTCTGACTGCTGCATTGTAAAATCTTTTGACCAAATCACTGACCCCAACCATACCAAAATCAATCGCCTCATCTATAAATCTACTGCCAATCTGCAAGGCAATGTCTCTTTTTTCTTGATCCTCTCCCTCTATATCCTGCACAAACTGATCTATTTTTCTACGAACAGTTGAAATGTAGTGGAAGAGATCAATAAATCTCTCTTGTTCTTCAGGCGACCAGCCTTTCAGATCAACAATTCCAATACCTTGAGAGCTATGAGTTTTCACTCCCAGAAAATCTGCAAGATCAAGATCATCAATGTTGGAAAGTCTCTCAATAGCTTGAGCTAAAGCAGAAAATAATTTCTCTGCTTCAAGTGGATTGTATTGTAAATAAGTCACTGGATACTCAATGACTAAATCTACCTGTTCTTTCATCGTATTCATTAATGTGATAACAACTTCTTTATCATAAGAATCTAATGCTCTAAAATTAATACGAATATAGTTCTCAAAAGTAGGTACTTCAGAAAGTTTAATTCCAATAACTTTTTCTATCGCTTCATCATCCCAAAGAATGGTATGAGCTTCACTACTGGTTGGTAACCCGCTGCCTCCTGATGCGCCCATCATCCCAAAGAGGGGCATTTGAATCGCGATTTTCATAACCGCCAGAGTACTTAACCACCACTTATTTACATGACTTGTGGCTGGCTTCCTCTCTGTGGATGACTCTCCCTTTAACCGCTTCAGCCTGCTCACAGCAATAGAAGCTGAACTCATCTCTACTCTCTTTCTCTTAGAGAGAACATTTTTGTTGAGAATCAACACCAACGCAAGCGCTGTGACGCCAGCAACAAGCGCAAATGGTCCATATTGAGCGAGAATGGTGAGCCACGACAAACCTTTCCCATCATCCGCAAAAGCCGCGGATGGATCAAAACCAAAAAGCAGGGCCGCAGTTGTTGCCGCTAAACCAATAATAAAAAGTGGGACAGGGAATATCTTTGGAAGTACGAAGTGCAATGCCGTATTTTTTTTGGATTTACGGGGTGACGGTTCAGGCTCTTGAAAACTGGCGTTCCTTCTAAATTTGGATTCCAATTGCTCTTCAGTGATTTCGCCATGCTTAAGTTGCTCCGACCAGAAACTTAATACCCCGGGAGCAAGATCACCATTCGCATCTAAAAGCCTAAAGCCGGTTTGTTGAGCAATTTTTCTAACAATATGGCGCGTTTTGAATTCGATCTCAACTTTGTCTAAAGGCATATCCTGCTGCACCCAAAAATCAATGTCCGCCATGTTATAGGTATAGGCATAAGAATTTTCAGATTGTAGAGCATACTTTTCACCTAACTTATAAATTTGACCTTCTCTACTCTGATCTTGTTCAGATTGCAAGATTTGGGAAGATTCTATCCCTGGCTCAAACTGTGAAGTATAAGGAGGTATAATATAGTACTCCCAATTAAACCAGAGAAGAGAGCCAATACCTAACATCCCAACCCAATATGGCCACTGAGGGAGCCTTGAACGATTTCTCCTTACTCTATCCGCAATGATCAGCGTAAGAAAAAGAACTCCCATACCCACATCCAAGATTGGCACCATCAAATTGTGTAGATCAAACTTAATAAATGGAAGATGAGGGATACCGAAAACAGCAACCGCTGCTGTACCAATGAAAAGGATCGCAATCGTTCCCACGGTTTCCAGAAGGGTAAAACCAGATTTGGGCGTGTTTCTCGGATCAATCCATATTTTCCTTAAAATACCCTGTTTCACTGCTATGACTACGGCAGCCGTTAAACCCAGACCACCCAACACAAACGGCCAGAACTTTGCAAGAAAATTTAAGTTAGACTTAAGCTGAATGAACAAGAGAGAGATATATCCTCCCGTCTCTCCTTTTCTCAAAGGAATCATTTCAAAAATACCGAATGTTATTCCAAACAAGGCTAAAACAAAAATACTAGCCATGATCCAATTTTGCATACGAATTAAGAGAGAAATATTAATACTAGAATGATTTTTAATTAATTTCATCGTTAATAGATTAGAAAAGATTCCTGCAAGCGCTATCCCTGCGATTAACATCATCGGGATATGCAAATAATAATGTATGTTATGTAAGAGTTTAATATCTGTTTGCTTAATGTTTGCTGGTAGTGATGATGATATAAGAAATAATGCGGCATTTTTTAAAGCCAAAGGCACCGCGATCAATCCTATTAACCCCATCGGCAAGATAATAGGCCACCAAAACTTTTTTGACAATACAAACTCTTGAAATTTCTTATTGAAGAAGAAGGTTAGTGTTATCACTATAGCAACTATCATAAGATCAACCGGTAATACCATCATAAACTTATCTAATAATCCTAAACCACCTACACTATGAGCAGCCTGCAAAGCGCTAGAGGATGCTATAGGCAGAGGAGTAGCGGTTCCTAGAGCTAAAGCGGTAGGCGAGGCTAAAGGCGCGCCGCCGGTCATAACTGCAGCCACAGCTGAAGGAGGAGTGCTAAGAACAAGCCACAGAGATACCACAATGGCTGATAAAGTTACAGCGAGTTTAGAAAAATATTCTAAAAATTTATTTTCAAGAGAATTCCCTAATGCTTCCGCTTTTTGAGCAGTTAAGTTATGGAAAAGTTTAACTATTTCTCGATCCCCGGTTAAGCCCACCCATGCATCTCGCCGACCATCTCTAGCAAGTCCTAATCCCTTAAAAGCTGCCCTTAAAGTTGTAAACAAATGCTGCGCTCTTTTATGAATAACATCCGTTAATCCCCAAGAGCTAAAATCTTCTACTTTCTCCTTATTAAATTCTAAGGTCTCTAACTGAACTAATGCTTCTAAATCCACTTGAGCTATTTTATGATTAGAGAGAGAGTCTAAATTTTCTTCTAATGCTTTCATAAAAGCTTCATTTTCTAAACTTTCTCTAAAGCGAACAGAAAGCGCTGTTTGATGATTCCAAGCAGTTTCTATAAAACTAGAAATTTTATCTAAAAATTCAAAACGGAATTGATTTTTTTCATTTGCTCTTGCCGGATCCAAATTAAGAGCAATGCCAAAATTCAAAAGTTGAGGAAGAGAAATTCCTCTTACATCAAACACCTCTTTTAATTTGGATAAAAATGCGGAAACTCTTTTAAATTCCCTATCAATCTCATCTTGAGATATAAACAATTCACTTAAATCGCTAGAGTCCACATGCAAAGCAATCACAAGATTGTCTTCCTCTTCCTGAATTTCAGCAGCTTTTTTTCTGGCAAATTCAATTAAGTGAGCGACCATCAAAATTTTATCTGAATCCCACAGCATTGAAGATCCTAATGTGTCCAGCTCCAGCTCTTTAAAACCAGCGAGTAAAGCTTTTTCTATTAAGAGTTTTACCCGCCTTATCTCTTTCTCTTGGTTTCTCTGATACTCGTCAGCATTCACTTTCACATTCAACTTTAAGAAAATAGGCGCGTCATGTTTTTCTAATACTGCTGCGGAAAGAACCTCAGAGGCAAAAGCTTGTGGGTCAACCTCTATTCCTTCCACTCCGCCAAAATCAGAAAGTTGAAACACCATGGCTTCTACATTGCCTTTCGCGCTTGCTCTAAATGCGGCTCTAGCTGCTAAAAGTCCACTGATCCCTAAACCTATGGAAGGAACAGTTCTTCCAACTATTTCTCCATTAGCCATTTTTTTGTAATACGCTTTTAACGAAGAAGCCTCTACACCATAAATTCTGGCCAGCCATGGAATTGTGGATTGAATATAGGTTCGCAATTTACTGTCATCATTTAAAACAGCGTCATACGCAAAATCCTCAAAATAAGAACGCAATTCTTCTTTATCCTCTCCTTCAGGAATGGCTTTATAAACCACATCCACGGTTAGGCGATCCATAACCTGTTGTTCAGAACTAAAACGATTTTGATGCAGATAGGTATTGGTATCTGGGTCTAAAGCCCGCTCAGCTTTTCCATAACCTCCAAAAGAACCTTTATCAGGTCTGCCAAAACCTTCCCCTCCAGTTCCTTCAAACCCTGATCCGCCAGATCCACCAAAACCTGCTCCACCTCCAAAACCACCAACTGATCCCAACGCTGTTACCATCAAAGCCATCTTTGCGACCCTCAAGAGCTTTTCTAAAATTGGAGAGCTTGCAAAAACTATTGCAATCCAACTTAAGAAAGGAGATCCTGTCATGAACCTGCCTAACCAAGAAGAGCTTCTGGATCGAAAATTTAAAAAGTTTTCAAATTCATTTTTAATAATCTCTAAAGGTGTTCTATTGTTAAAATCCGCTTTCTTCAATAATTCAACAGTCCTTAAATAGAGTATTGAATCCACATAGCTCACCGTGTCTCTTGCATCTTTTTCTGGTTTAGTAGCTGCAACCAAGGCGCCTGCATAAGCTAAAGATCCAGGAACATAAACCATCGGTATCCTGTCACTATGTCTTTTATGATGTTCAAATATAAAACCATTGAGCCTTTTTGAAATTTTATTCTTATCTTCAAAATCATTTTTTGGACCTAGTATGCCTCTAACTCCAGCTAAACGTAAATTAGTAAAAGCAGCTTCATCTAATTCTTGAGTCATGTCAGAAGATAAGATTGCAAGATCAATCTTCTTAAACTTCATCTCTTGCCTAACTGCTAAGGGAACCTGCCCTAATAAATCAAAACTAAAATCTGCTTCTTTAAAAATATAAAAAACATCCGTATAACTTTGATCTAAAAAGTAGTGAGAGAATCTCTTTTTAAAAGTTTCCAGCTCAAAATCATCTTTGTACGAAACCACCACTTTAGCGCCATTTCTTAAAAGTTCTGGAATTAAAAGCGCTTTTGTTTCATCCAGACCCTGAATGCGAACTACCTTTCCTTCCCAGCTTAAACTTCTGCTGGAAAAAACTTGAGAAATAAGAGCTTCACTTGCGGACTTTAAGCCTTGAGCTGAATGTTGAGCTTGGTTAGATGAAAGAATAGAATCTTTAGCTCGAGAACTTATCACATTCATATCTTTTTTAAAGAGTCCTTCTCCGGGAAAAGTGAAAAATCCGCCGCCTAAACGACCATTAATATAATTCAATGCAACTGCATAATGTTCTAGAATCTCTTTTCTTCTTCTCTTCCCATCTTTTGAATTTTTTGTTGCCAAACTGTCCTGTTTAACTCCAATGACTCCTTGAGCTCCAAAAATATTTAAACCTGCTGAAGCGCTAAATGCAGTAGTTTCGCTCGCGCCCTTTAATGCCTGGATAAATCCCTCTTTTTCTGGCTCTCTAAATTCACTAAAAGAGGTAGAACCAACCCCGCCCCATTTGCCATGAAGCTGACTATTTTCTGTTTCAAACTCTCTTAAACCCTGAAATGCGATGTAGGCAACATAATCCAAAAGAGGATTTTCAATTTTAAATACCACATAATGTTTATTCCAAAAAGATTGAATCTCTGGGCTTAAAGCAACAATATCTTTTTCTTGCAAAACACTGATTTTAATTCCAAGATGAGGAGCTTGTCCGGGGACAAATAATTCCCCTTCAATCCTTTCTGGAGCAAGCCGATTCAAATGAGGTTTAAGCTCATCCAATCTTATTGGCTGTTCAGCTTCTATTGCAGTTGAATCTGCTGTAACTGTTCCTAATCCTGAATTTCTGTACCAAGGCAGAAGTTCTGGATGCGTTCTTACATAATCCCCAAGCCATTTTAAAAATTCATCTTGACTTCTTTGAGGCGGCTTTTCTTGATCTCTTTCTGGATGTTCCCTTGAGTATTGCGCAACAAATTGAGCCAGACCTTCAGGAAGATTCCCTGTTTCTAATGGATCAAGCGCTTCAGAAAGGCCTAATGCTCTATCCACTGCGCGAGCAAGCTCTTCTTGTAATTTATTTTGTTGAACTAGATTTTTGGCTATTGAAAGGAATAGGGCGGAGATTCTTTGATTTCTGCGGATGGCTTGTTCTTCTAAAATTTTATTTATAAAACCTTCAACTGTTTTACTTAAAAAACGATTTCTGGAAGACAAAGAATCAGCCAAAATTTTCTTGATCATGGCTCCTAACTCTGCGTCTGACCAGACCGCATCAGGCAAGCGAGCTATTTTATTTAATAATTTTTCAATTTCTCTAAGCTCTGTTTCTTCTATGATAAACAGCGCTTCGGATAACGCGCTTAAAGATTCTTGTCGTTCTAAATCTCTTTTTTCCAGAATCTCATCTAAAAGAGTAATTGGTTTTACTTTCTTTGCCTTTTGTTTCTTTACAGACCCTCCGCCTACACTTCCAACGCCTGCTGCGCCGCTCCCTGCGCTGATCGCTCCAAGACCTATAAACATGAACGCCATCTTCCATGTCTGTGGAGAGAATAGGGGCTTTAAGAATTGGCCTACAAACATTGATGTTCCTATAATAGCTGCGATACTGCCAAAACATTGGTTCCAGTCATTGGCTTCCAGACGAGCTAAATAAGCCTGTTGCTCTTGTTCCTCTGTTGGTTTTAAATCCGCATGTAGGATTGGATCATAAAAGTTTGGTAGAATCCTATCGAGTATTCCTCTCATTGCTTGAATGTGCCAATGATGAAGACTATAAAGGTCGGCATGATTATTTACATAGACATTACTATTCAATAAACTACTGATGTGAAGAAGATATTCGGGTATTTGGCTGGCTAATGCTTTAAGCCTTGAAGGAACAGACTTCATTATTTCTTCCATCCGATCCAAATCCACATTTTCATCGGTCATGGCCATTAAATCAGCAACGATAGAATTTCTCACATCCACTCCCAATATTTCATCAATCCTTGCGCCAATCTGCCGTTTAGCAATTTGACGATTCCTATCTTCATCTGATCTGCGAGTCATTTCCACCATAGAATCTTCCCAAGTTAAATCAGGGCCAGCCGCCGATAAAGATTCCCTTTCCGGATCTTCGTATAGGGTTAATCCATCCACCATTGGCGGTGGCAATAACATCACACCAATAATGTTAGAAATCTCTTTTAATCTCATCTTAAAAGTAAGAGGTCCTTCAGAATTTCCATTATCCTCTTCACTCCCATCACCTCCACTTTTCACTCTACCACCTCTCCTGTCAGCAGGCACTCCTGCCCCGCCGCCCATGCCGCCATCTGCTCCACCGCCCACAGCAAGCATGCCAAATAGCGGGAGTCGAATCGCTCTTCCAAGATTCGTGTTTGCTCCCACTAAGTTTCCTAACTTCTGAACAACTCCCTCACGGAATTTTTTGTTGAGAGTCAATACCAGCGCTAGTCCTACTGCGCCGGCGATCGCGGCAAGAGGCAGGGAATAAATTTGAATGAAATTCCAAGAAGAACCCAAAAATAGTGAATGAGTTTGAATGAAATTCCACGCTGGACTCCAGAGATCTGGATGAGCTTGTAAGTAATACGCGAGCACAGGAGCAAAAACTACAGCAGCAAAGAAAATTGACAAAGCCGGAACCAATTCTGGAAGAGCAAATCCACCCTTTAGATCAGATTTTCCTCTAGAACTTTTCCCTTTTGTATCAGTCTGTGACTTTGTTTTAAGCAGGGCGCTGATCCTAGAAACCAAATCATCCAAACTTACACCTTCAGGTAATCTCCCTTTAACACCCTCTATGTGCAATGTGCCTACAACATCTTGAAGATAGCTTCTTCCTAACTTCCTTAACCTTTGTTCAGCAGATGATATTTCATCTTGACCTTGATGCGCAGGATCTTTCCCGAAAATGATCCTAATATCTGCCAACGCCAGATCAAACTTTGGGCTCGGTTTTCTAACCGCCCCTCGTTCAAACTTATCAAGTATTTCCATACGGAACCAACTGTTCACCTGAGCCTGCGCAAGCGATTCTCTAAAACCCTCTTCCTTTATAAAGCGATGTCTCCATTCAGAAGCTGCAATTGCAAGATTGGCCGCAATAAAATGTTTTTCCTGTTGACCCAATTTAACTAGCCAACGCTGAATTGTGGGATCACTGATTAATCCTTTCTTTATTGCAAGTTCAGCCGTATAATTAATATTAGTGCTTTCTGTATTCTCCGGATCAAGATAGCGATCAAACAATTTTTCTATTACACCGCCATTCACCCAGCTCATTTCGTTTTCTAAAGCAGTGTGAACAACATTTGATATATCCAGCAATGGCACAGGAGTATCATGTCCACTGGTTGGAGAACGATGGATACCCTTAAAGAATTCTTCAAACAGCTCCCGCCAATCTTCATCGCTAAGCCCAGCCTTTTTATTCTTAACAGCTGCTTTCATCAAAGCAAGAGCTTCATAATAACCTTTGTCCAAAAATTGAGGGCTTATCCGAAGGTTACTTAGGATTTCTTTTTTAAGATCCTGTCCGCTCAAGCTCTCAATTTTTACCCTATACTTAATCTCATATGGGTTCTCAGCAGAAATCTCTCCTTTTACAACTCTTTCTGAATAAAACGCTTTTCCCCCTGACTTTGATAAATCCGCAAGCCAAGATTCTATTTCCTCCTCGCTAATTCCCGGAACCTCCTTACCTTTAATAAAATGAACAATCAAGCTGCGCGCGCTCCAAAGATTGCCACTACTTCTAGCTTTATTGATAACTCCTCTTATATCATCAGCATTAAATTTTGGATTGCCTAATTTTATTTCAGATATTGCAATGAGACCCGCATCTTCAAATTTTTCAGCTGAAAGCAAACGCATGTAAAAATCAAAAATCTCATTGCTTGTAATTCCTGGAACACCGACGCTTCTGGCATCTCTTGCTATCCCTGCGGTAATTTTAAGAAAGGAATGATAAGAATCGTCTTCCGACAATTTCCTTAACCCATGGCTGATCCCTTGATGAACTACAGAGTAGTAATAAAGCAAACGAACAAAAAGATCTCGATCATCTTCGCTCCACTTTCTAATTCTATCCCCTATTTCTTCTGGATGTTCGGCAACCACTGCCGCCCTGTTCTCCTCTAAATCCGCTTGAGATTTAGTCTCACCTTTATCTAATTTTTGATAAAGAATATTAAGCAGAGCAGGAACGCCTTCGGGTTTCATTAAGTCATCAATATTAGGACGTTGGAACAAATCCTCCATAGTTTTTTTCAGCAAGGGATCAATTCCCTCTACTGTCATCCATTGACTCTGTTGTTGATAAGCCTCTACGGTAAGAAGTTCTGAAAAATAATTTTCATTCCTCTTTTCCAGCCATCCAATCCAAACAGCGATCACTCCTATATCTGTAACAACCCCTTGTTGTAAAGCTGGAATCAAAACTCGTTCAATAAGATTTTGAGAAATATAACTGTTGGCAATGCTAGTTTCCATAAACCTTTCCACTATTTTTGTATTCACCCATTTCATTTCCTGTTCCGGACTTTCTTTGTCATCCCATTTTATTTTCCGCATGCCAACAAAGAGAATTTCTTCCATATAGTTCAAAACATAATAATAACCGTCTTTTGTGGAGTTGAGTTCACCTAGATATTCATAATATTTTTCAAATAATCTCTGATAATCTTCATCGCTGATTTCCTTTTTCATATCCATTGCAAGCGCCATTAAATTGGTTGCTATGTTTAACCGCTCAAGCGATCTTTTTCCATCTTCTGTTCTGCCATCCAACAGTTCTACTATACGCTGAACCAATGCTTGCGCATCAAGCGCTAAAACTATTTCCTTATCTTCATCCGAAAAATCCAAACGATCTTTCTCTTTACCAGCCTCACTTTTCCATGAGACCATCTCCTCATCGCTAATTCCTATAATTAAACCCGTAGTTCTAAACTGATCAATCACAGCAAGGAGTGTATGTAAATCCTTTTCCGGAGCATATTTACCGTGTTGTTTAATCAAGCCATTCACAGCTTCCTTCACATCTTCAATACTAAATCCTGCTAATCCTCCAGACACAGCATAAAGAGAGCCCATCCCCAACTCAAAATAATCATGTCCTCTTTTAACCTCATCGTAAAGTTTTCTAACCGCTTGATCTTCTATTCCCGGAACTTTAGCTAATCTGGCTTTAAGAGCAACCTCCGCTACTTGCGGAACCCGTCTCCAATAATCCCCAGGATTTTTAAATTGTGAAGAATGTTTGTCACCCAGGTCAATCGCGCGTTGAATCCTATAAATGTAACGCAAAAGATGAACAAAACGCATCTGATCTTTCGGACTCCAGTTTTTAATTTCAGATATTTTGAGTTCTCTTCCTTCTCCGGAAGGATCCGTTGCGAACCCGCCCGCGCCCACACCCATAACGCCCATGCTTCCAAAAACAATGAGTTGAGAGCCGCGAACCAGCGCTCTTCTAAGGAAAGGAGGAAACAAAACATCCAGTACTTTCTTTAACACATAAGCAGTCCCACGCCACAATGGCCGAATGATTTTTGGCGCCTGTGTTTGCTGGAAGCCGCCCAGGTATCCTGTATTAATTCCTGTTTCATGCATAAATAAAATACCATGAGGCGCAGGAATTTTTTTAAAGTCGCCCTTTGTAGAAATATGCCCATCCACTGAAAGCCCTTGTTGGATCAGTTGGGCAATAACCACATCCGGCAACCCAATCCCTAGCGTATTAGTTCTAGGTGTCTCGTAGAGTCCTAGTATTGGATCATTGGTTCGAACATGAAAATGTTGGATGAGCTTATTGGAACCATCATAGATATAAACGCTAAAGATGCCGGAAGCATACTCCAATTTAAAATCAGTGGCAGCGTATGTGGTGTAACCATCCTCAGCTAAATTCCTTTTCTTTCCAAATCTTTTTCCTTCAATGCTCCATGCGCCGGTTTCATGATTATAAAGAATCTCTAATTGGTCCCACTCAAATATTTTATGCGCTTCGTCGCCTACAATTCCAGTCTCAAGGAAAATCCCCGGGTTATAACTCTTCCATACTTTACCTTTCTTAATAAGATAACTTGGAATTCCCTCTCTTACAGGAACATGTTCTGAACTATTAGAACTCCACTCAGAGTTTTTGTTACTTGCATAAAGTTTTACGAATCTTTCTAATGCCCCTCTCATGCCTCTTGTCCTAAACTGAGGCTGCATTTGAGGCACAAAACCGCCTCCCCCGCCAACAGCAAGCGCGCCCAATAGAGGGACCCGAATCACATTGCCAAGAAAAGTGCCTGCTCTAAACAACTGTGATAACTTCCCGACAACCCCTTCACGGAAATTTTTGTTGAAGGCCAATACCAGCGCTATTCCCACTGCGATGGTAATCGCTGCAATAAGCAACGAATAAATTTGAATGAAATTCCACGCTGGACTCCAGAGAGCTGGATGAGCTTGTAAGTAATACGCGAGCGCAGGAGAAAAAACTACAGCAACAGAGAAAACTGCTAAAGCCGGAACCAATTCTGGGAGAGTAAATCCGGATTTAGGGATAAATTTTGCACTCCCTCCGCCTTGCTTACTTAATCTTGTCTGCTGAGGATCTACATCATTTAAATCCGACAAAGAACCATCCGTACCATGAACTTCATATACGGTTTCAATCTGAGAAAAATTCCAGAAAGTTCTTTGGCCGTTGGCGCCTTCAACCCCAACCGTTTTATTCTCCAAATTAAAACTGAGCACATTTACGGTTTTGGCAACAGTCGTAAATGCATTTGCTCCCTGACCATACGGGAATGAAACGTTTAGTAAGATAGTAGCCGGCCAGTTCTTCCCCTCCACCTTTTTAAAGATTTCTATAAGTTTCCACTCATGCTTTGTAAGCACAGAAACAGAAACAATATTGCGGAAGGGGATGACCTCCTCATTAAAAAGTTGAAGTGTTCTTGAGAATTCATCAACTGAATGAATTAACCCTGCATATAAGCGCCGCTTCGAATTAGAAATATTATGATTTACAGTAACCACTACCGCCTTCCCAAGATCTCTATTTTCGTTAAGCGCTCCCAAAAATTCAATCTGCTTTTGAGTAGAAAAACGATTTAAGCTCTGTTCGAATAATTGTGATAACAGCTTGACCTCAAAAGAAAGTTGAGCCAAAGCGAATTTTATCGCATGCCGAACCCTTTCTACCACATCTGCTATTTCTCCCTCGCTTAACGGCAATAAATCCGCATTCTTTAAAGCAGATAAAAGCGCGCGTACTACATTAGAAGGATAATCAGACATCTTCACACCCAAGAGCTCTTCTAACTCCTTAGCATTGACTCTATCGTCACCTTGAGATTCAGTGAAATTAGAATTCGCTGTATGCAAAGAGCGTGATAACGAAGAAGTAATCAATTTTTCAAGAGATTCACTCCTCTGTATCAACTGGCTTAAAACCGAACTTAATGTTTGTTGAAGCTGTTGAAAAATAAGGATTCTTCCAAATTCACTTGCGGACTCGAAATCGTGTTCCCCTAAAACCGTAAGAACTCCTTCCTCTATTTCCCGCGGACCTCTTAAATCCATCCCCAGCAATTCCTTTATCTTTCTATAGAGGATAGATAGAGCGCCCCCTGTTACAGTTCCTAATGCAAAGAATGATCCCGCCTCACGCCATCCCACGAGCGGCACAGCATTGCCTACAAAATCCACCGCCTTTCCCGCAGCAAAGGCTGGATCCACAATCCCAAATCCAACAAACATAATTGCGGTAAGCGCCGCTAACATTAGAACCACGATGGTTGTAAGAGCGGTAACACCACCTCGCTCTTTTTTCTTCCAGCCTAAATAAAATAAGAGCGCAGGAACGCCAATAGCAAGAGCTATTCCCCAATATTTTGTGAAAAGATAAACTATAGAATCGAGCGTGATCCCCATACTAGGAACGTTGCTAGCCAAAACATAAAGGGCAGCCACTCCCATCGCGCCAGCCAGCGCCATAATAATAATAGGTGTTTTCCCGATCCCTCTTTCATTGGTTCGTCCGGAATTAGAAACGCTGGAACTTTGGGAGGGTTCTCCTTTAACAGCTCCCCCAGCGGCTTCTGCTTTTTCTAACTCTAAAATCTCAAAATCGCGCGGAACAGAGCTAAAATTTAAAACCTTTTTTAAAGCCAAGCCAAAAGCTGTTGAAGCGCTTAAAGGCACAAAGTAAGAATTTTCAGTAATCTGCACAAGATTTTTTCCAACCGATATGCCAAAAGGAACACCAGGCACATTCCAATGTGATAGATCCCCACTCTGGAAAGTTGTCAACTCAATATTCCGTACAAGTTCCCAGTCGCCAAAATCTTTATTTTTACGGTAGATAGAAACAGTTCCATTCTTAGATAAATCGGGTAAAACTCTAGTAATCTTTGCAGTGCGGTCTTGAGAAATATATTCAAAAGATTCAGCATGAGTAAACTCTCTTACAGGAATATACCCTTTACCAATGACATTGAGGGGAAGCGACGATCCTCTTTTAATCTTTTTCCATTGGAATTTATGATCATTATCGGACAATATGGGCCACATCCGCTTTGCTATCGCGGTTTGTTTAGAAAAGGAACCCTCTCTTAAAAGTGATTGAGTTAATCTGTTTAAAGTCGTGAGAACTACCCCAACACTCGGACTATTTTCCTCCAGCTTAGAGATCGCTTGACCTAAAGCGCTGTTTAACAATCTCGCTTCATTTACGTTATAGCCATGAAAATAATATTCAGAGAGATAGACCACTAGTTCCATGCGCTCTTTCATCGCTTTTAAAAGCTTGAGCATGGACCCTCCAAACTCAGACTCTAAGTTATTAAAATTAATGCGGATATAATCCGCAAAGCTTGAAACTTGGCTTAGCTTAATGCCGATTATTTTTTCTATAGCAGCATCGTTCCGCTCCCACGCCACAGCTTTGCTTTGAGAACCAGCAGCTTTGCCCGCGCCGCCACTTGAAACAGTGCCCGAACCCATTCCACCCACACCGCCACCCACACCACTGCTCATGCCAAGCGCACCCAATAATGGAACTCGAACCGCATTGCCAAGAGGGGTGCCTGCTCTAAACAACTGTGATAACTTCCCGACAACCCCCTCACGAAAATTTTTGTTGAAAGCAGAAAGTAGAACAAGAACGGCGCCTCCGATAACAAGCGCGATCGGTAAGCTATGAGAGAGAAGTTGAACAACAGAATCTAAAGTTATGCCTGATGTTTGGATTTTGTGTGCCAAAACAGGAATCGCAGCTGCGCCAATGACCGCCGTCACCGCAATAAGAAGAACAGGGGTCGTCACAAAACCACCCTCGCTGGTCGGTTTACGATGCGTTGCAGAATCTCCAGAACCTTTAACATCCGGTTCGGAAGGAGATTGGGCTAACTGTTCACCGGCATCCGCAGAATGACCGAGAGATCTTCGCCTGGCTTTCAATTTTTCTAGAGCGTCTTGAGCTTTTTTAATCTTGTCTGAATATTGATCATATTTCGGATTGGGCACGCTTCTCATTACAGGGCGCCATTCGTAATTATCAAAATAATCAACAAGTTCCCACATAGTTTCTCCTGTAGGTTCAGAGAAAAAACTTGGAATATATGCTAGACCCTTCACCATCTTAGAAATAGAGTATTCCAAGTAATCTATCGCTGTTTCAATTCCTAACTTAGCCAACCATTCAGACATATTACGGTCTAAGTCCTGCCTAAGAATAACTTGAAGCACAGATCCATCGGCAGTATATTTAGTTCCGCTTAATTTCTTCTCTAATGTTTTATGTGCTTCTTCTCTTACCGATTCGTCACGGTCATGTAACGATTTCAAAATCATTAAATAGATGTTTCTATCATCCCAACCTCCAATCTTACCTAGAGCCCTCACAATAGCCTGACGAAAATCAGCATAATAACGTTCTGATCCTTGGCCATACGTTAAACTCTCACTTAACAGTAGATCAGATATCTCGTCTCCCATTCTCCCTAAGGCTTCTTCTGCATTTGAACGAACCTTAGGATCATAATGTCCTAAACTCTCATCTCCCATTCTCCCTAAAGCTGCTAATGCAGCTAAACGAACCTCTTTACTTTCATCGCTTAATCTCTGGACTAGAAGTGGAACAGCTCTTTTATCTCCTAAACGAACTAATAAATCAGCAGCTCTTTGGCGAGTTACAAAATCTTTCTCGTTCAATAACCCCTTAATATGCTCAAAGACTTCCTCACCCCCTATCTTAATCAATGCTATAATAGACCACCCATATAACCAGCCGCCCGATTGCTCAATCAACGGCTTCACTGCCCTCTTATCCTTTAGTTCACCAGCCCTCACGACAGCAGCGTGGCTCACTTCTGGTCTTCGATGATTAATATATTTGATTACCTTCTCAACATTATTTTCCCCGTGTATCTTTGCGATTAGATACCTTTGAGACCGAGTGATTCCAAGCGCCGCCAACAAACTCAAAGCTAAACCAAGAACCGCTAAAACTAAAGGATTTGAAAAAACTGTTAACCACGAATAAATGATCGCAAAATCAATTGACGGCCATCCAAAAACCAAAACCGTCGGCTGAGCCTGCAAGAAATGCAAGAGTACAGGAGCAAAAACTACAGCAACAAAGAAAATTGCCAGAGCCGGAACCAATTCCGGGAGAGAAAATCCGGATTCAGATCTATTTCCAGACCTAAGAGCATCTAGACCCGGAAGATTTTTCTCGCCATAAGCAATGGCAGTTAAACCAGCTCCGCTCTTGAATGGCGGAACATAATCTTTGGCAGGCAGACCTTGCCGATAGTATTCCTGATAATAGTTCCACTGAATCTCCATTCCATTCTTTATATATTCCTCTGGAACAAACGCCTTGTGCAAGGCAGTGAGCTCTCCGCTATAATTGCCTAAGACAATCGCATAACGGCTAAGTTCTACTTTATTGTCCCCCATGGCATAAGACTTGGATTTTGCATCTGTGCCTGAAGGTCTGATCTCAAGAACCTTATTAGGAAATTGAAAGAAAACACCATCCCCTACAAAATAAACCTCTTTCAAATCACTAAAATTCACACGATCTTTTTCAAATGTTTCATTTAAAATATCAATAATCTCTCTCTTCTTTGTATGTCCATCCCTATAAGATAAAGCCATGCTTAAAAAGAATAGATAATTCTTCTCTCTTTTCGCCTCACCCTCTTTTTTCTCAAGTTTTAAAAGTTCTGGATCAGTCTCATTTTGATTGTAATAAACCACATCTTCCCTAACGTCAAATTTTCCTTTAATTTGAGATTGCTCAAAAACCTGATTTAAATAATCTGACAAGAAAAGATTTTCACTCTCAAGCTTAGCGGCTAAAGCAGCTTGGATAATTAACATCTCTCCATCGCTTTTTTCCCGCATGCCAACTGCAATTCTCCCTGCTTTGCTTTGGATCAGCTCTTCAGGCCCCATCACAGCTCCGCCGGATTCTTCCCCTGCTAAAAGCATGCGCGGCTGAATTCCAAGATTTATCTCCCTGCCAAAAACATCTTTAACAATTACAGGAGCATTTGGGTCCCTCTTAATTTGAGCTTCAATTTTTCTCTGCATTGCAGCGATCTCTTTAAATCCAACTGGAACATTCAAAACATGCACCCCATTTTTCTCTGCCCATTCTCTCCATGCAAGAGAAGATGCTGTAGTCATAATTAAAAAGCGCGGATGTTTTTCCCATAATCCAGCATCTTTTAATGCCTCTGCCTGATAAACCATGGTTAATAAGAAAGATTGGTTCGGAGTATAAAGAGCTAAGATTCGATCCTCATCTAAAACAAGAATATCAATGCCAATCTTACTTAAAAATTCCGCTCTTTCACTCGACTCAATTTGCGCTGTGACTAACCTGTCTCCATCTGGATCCACCATCAATACCACAGTGCCAACAGCTTTCTCCTTTAATAACGTGTCATACCCCATCCGTTCCATCACAGGGATAGAGAGAACTTTTCCTGTCTCCTTATCTCGTTTAATAATAGTGGTGTCTTGAGAATAGTCAGCGACCTTTCCATCTTTTAGCTCTTTTCCAATTCCGTGAAAGAAAGAATCTTCTTGAACTCTAAACCACTCGAAAGAGCTATTAATCCCAAGTTTTTCAAAAATTTGACTTGCAGTCCTATGGAAACCACCGCCCACATTATCTACAATAATTTTTTTCTTAACAGATTTGATTCTTTCTAAATTTATATCTGTAGCCACGCCATTTTTTAAATAAGAAATATAAAGATCAGTTCCATCTTGAAGCTGTTCCATGAATGCTTGATCAATCAAAGGATCATCTGAAGCTGCGATTTCAAAATGGTATTCACCTTGAGCTCTGGCAATCTCAAAAATCTCCCGAATCTTGGCAACAAATCTCAATGATTCTTCTGGAAGATATTGACTTCCCTCTTCATCAAAATCTTTAGTTGCAATAAAAGAACTTACAGCATGAGAAGAGGTGACATATTCCGCTCCTGCTAAGTCATACATAAAAGTAAGAAAAGATGCCATCCAAACTGGAATGGTTTGTCGGCCTCTGGGCAAATAAGTTTTAATGCCTTGAGCAGCTTGGATTCTAGCTATGAGATCAACATAGAGAGAAGTGTTGTACCTTACTTCTCCGCCAGCAACTTTTTCAATTTGATGATCTGGATACCTTTCTTTTGCTACTAAAGCCTTTGCTAAAGTTGCTAAAGCAACGCCTACAAGATTAATGCGGAACCGAGTATCCCAAGGATAAAGAACATTTTGACTGAGCCTAATTCCAGCTGTTGCAACCCTTGCCTCTTTTTCATAATCTTCCAGCCATTTATCTAGTCCAAGACCCTCTGTATTAGTTTCACTATAAGGCTCTAAATGTTCGCGTTTTAAAGTTACTGTAATTTTACCTTTATCAGTAATATCAAAAATCTTATTTTGTTTAACATGTTCAGGCGTGCTTGCTTCCACCTGTTTTTTATAA
This sequence comes from Candidatus Nanoarchaeia archaeon, assembly GCA_035291085.1. Lineage (GTDB taxonomy): Archaea > Nanobdellota > Nanobdellia > Woesearchaeales > GW2011-AR9 > JACPIL01. Next base: position 46,220 of record DATDTA010000086.1, read on the forward strand.
AGATTTTCCAGCTCTGGATGAGTAGCTCCTAACTTTGGTGTATCTCCCCCAACAAACCCTGCTCCCGGAGCAACCGTAGGTTCCTTATATACTTTCGATGAACCAGATTCGCCATCCGAACCCTCGCCTGCACTTTCCCCACTTGCCGAGGAGTCAGACCCACCCCTAGATGAAGTGCCGCCACCCTCACCCGTGTCGCCTGTACCACCACTAACAGCAATCATGCCCAACAATGGGAGTCGAACCGCATTGCCAAGAGGGGTTCCAAACCTAAATAATTCTGCTAATTTACTGACAACTCCCTCACGGAAATTTTTGTTGAGGATCAACAGCAACGCCACGCCTCCCACAATGGCAATAACATAGAAGATGCCGCCATTCACGAACCATGCGGATAAATAGGAAAAAATTTGATCGGATAAAGGCTGTTGAACTTCTTGAACAGCTTGAACAATATTGGATTCTAAGGGGTTAGCGCCAGCAGGTTTGGTTTTGTGTAGAAAAACATAAACAGAAGCAAGAGGAAAAATAAATAGAGGAATGACATTCAATAGATTGCGTGTAACTTCCACAGTTGAAGGAGGGGCGCGCTCCTCTGCTTTACTAGCCATTTTCACCTCTTTTACATCAGCTTGTTTTGCAAAACGCCTAACTCTAGAGATCACAGGCTCTAAAGCTCTTTTGACTTTACTCATATTTTTAACCACTGGCACTGCTTTGTTGCTTGTGTCTGCCGCAAAATATTGCTGAAATAAAACTGCTTCATCCACAGAGAAAAATTGCGCAAGTTTCATATAATCTTTAGCTCGAATATAGTTATCCGGATTATCCATGCGGATTCCAATCTCTATGTGCTGCTGAAGAGCCCAATCTCGCATCAAAGAAATTGCCTGTTTTAAATGAAGAATTAAACGCACATCCGTAAATTGAATGCCAAGACGAGGTTTAATCGCTTCTTCAATACCAGGACTTCTATATAGCTCTTCCAAAACCTCTGCTTCCCAGCGTAGAATAGGCTGATATTCTTCACTGATCATTCGCGCTAATCCGCTAAAACCTAAAGGAGGATTTGCCTCTTCCGTATCTTCATAAAGATTTCCTGCAATAAGTTCTTTAAAATCTGCGCTTGTAAAATCACTGGTTTGATAGATCACAGCTTGATCTGGAGAGCTTATTTTTTGCAATGTTTCTGCCATGATTCTAACGAGCGCTAATTTAAAATATTTTTTCCCTTTATTTTTTTTAGATTCATCAATCCCAGCTTGCTCTAAGAGCTCAGATATTTTTTCCAGAATTTCAGGATGACTTTTTAACCTGCCTTTGTTACCCCTGTCATAATCTAAAAGCGCAAGAGGATGAATCCCGATTTTTTTATAAAGTTCTGCTGCTTTAACAACTAACACTGTTTTTGGCCGATCCTCTAAAATCTGTTGTTCCTGCTCTTGAGCATCAGCGCCGGCCATTTGCGGCTTTTGCTTTAATAAGGGCTCAAGTGGACTGGTTGCAACTGAAGCTGTTTCCAAAATGTCGGGAGTGACCGGCTCTTTTTTTTGAGGGACAATCTCTCCTAAAAGTATAATTCTATTTTCAAAATCAATCGTATAAATTTTCCCATCTTCTAACCTAGGCTCTAACTGTTCAGGCACATTTCCAAAAGGCTTGTGCGGAACTTCTGTAAGCAACTTATTCAGCTGTTTAAAAAGTCCCTCTCTATCGTTACCAGCTTCAACCAAAAGTTCGCTTACAAGAACTGACCCTGCTAACTCGATAGCTGCTTTTAATTGTTCTTCAGACAATTTTAAACCTATTGGAAAATAAAGAGTTTCGCCAATGCCAATTTTTTCCAAATCTTTCTCGCTTCTAATCACTCTTAACCGCCTGCCGGAAGAAACACCTTCTGGTCCGGTAATTAATTTGAAATCTCCAAGTTTTTTACTTTTTCTACCTGCTTCTCGAGCCGCATATTCGCCTCTAACTGCTTCTCTAATGGAGGTTTCTCTTCTACCTGATTCTTCCCCTCTAACTGCTGCTGCTATGGCGGCTTCACTTAATTCTGAATGTTCCAGTTCCGCTTCTGCGGCTAACTTTACGGCTCGTAAATATCCAAGCGCATCAGTGCCAACTGAATCCAGCATGGAAATAATCTCTTTAGCGGCTTGAGGGTTATACCCTGTTTCATCCGGGTTCGCTAATTTTACAATCGCTTGACCGCACAAACCCAAACTAAGTTTTAGATCTTTATATTTCTTTTTCGCTTTATTGATCGCATAAGCCACATGCCGAATGCTGGCAATCACGGATTCTTCAGATTCTCTAAAGAGATCCGCTACCTTTGATTCATCCCTTCCCACGCGTAAAGTGAGTTGGGTTAAGTCATTCGTGCCAAAAGAAAAGAAAAGTTCGGTTTGAGGATTTCTTTCTCCATAAAGAACAAGCTCTTTTATAAATTCCTCTGCCTGCATCACATTGGAAGGAAGCTCTACCATCATCCCCACACTTTTTGCATGAACCTCTAAATCTTGCAGCCTTTTTAAACCCCGGCGCAGTTCATCCGGAGTTCTTACAAAAGGATAGAATACGCCAATGTTGCTGTACCCCATGGCGATCGCGCGTTTAATCGCCTCCAATTCCCAGGCAAAGGTAATGCGGTTCTCAGGGTCTAATAGATAACCTGCTCCCCGATGGCCAATCATGGTGGCGCTTTCCTTCATTCCAAATTCTTCCCCGCCAACCATTTTGTTCAGTTCATTCTGTTTAAAATCTGTAAAACGGTAAAGCATTTTTTGATCTACACCATTAGCTGCTGCAATGGACGCGACCCCTTGAGACAATTTTTGCACATAAAAATCTTTTGCGCTTCCATACCCCTGAATGCGCTCCTGAATCACCTCAATTAATTCCGGATGTCTTTTAAGTTTTTCTACGTTTTCCATTTTAAGACCATGAATTTCTAAATCCGGATGAAACAAGGAATTAGGTTTTTCATATAAAAGCATTAAGTTATCATAAGCTTCCAAAGCCAAAGGATGCACTCCAATCTCCATTAAGAAAAACTCTGCTCTAGCAAGACTAACTCCATAATGAGAATCGTAAAGAGCTACCTTAGAGACTTCTCTCATGGCATTGTCAGATGCGATAATTAATCCGGGTTTAGTGAAATGAAGAGGAGGGAGTTTTTCTAAATCAATGGTTATTGCTTCTTCTTCTATAGGGAGCTTTGCTTTAAAAACCTTGCCGCGGTTCGCATCAACGGTAACTTCACTGCCAAAATTTAAAAGATGTTTTAACTCTTGATTCCACCGTTCTGGATCCTGATATTTTAAACGATCCATATCCGCGCCTATGCCAACTACGGAAGAGATTCCCAATTCTCTGGAAACAATCGCCGCATGGGAGGTATCTCCCCCTTCAAAAGCAATAATTCCTTTTGTTACTTTAATCGCATCATTATAATCCGGTGTGGTAAAACGAGTAACCAAAATAAGATGTTCTCCTGTTTTACGCGCCGCTTCCGCTTGATCTTGAATCGCCTTTATCTGATGAGCAAGCGGCAGAATTGCTCCTTTTTCAAAACCCTTGCCATTAATAGTTACCTTTTCTTTTGCAATTACTTTTCCTTCTAATCCCTGAAGAAGTTTCCCTTCAGGGTCCACAGATTTCAAAAGTTCAATTAAGCTTCCATCCTCATCAATGATTACGATCTTGCCATAAGCGGCATTTCTTCCCTTTACACCGCTAGCCAAAAGATTCCCTTCTAACTCTGCTTTATCCACTGACTCTTGAGGAACCACTCTTTTCTTTAAATTCAAAATCTTAGGCTGGTCTGTTTCTTTTGCGGCTGTGTAGGGACGCGACTGCACAAATTCAGGTTTACCGTTTACCAAACCGCCTTCAATATCCCTGAGATCTCCATAAAATTCTGTAGTTCCTAAAGCAGCCAAAGCAATTTGCTTAATCTCTTCATCTGTTGCAGCAAAACTTTTTCCCATGCTCTCCGGCACATAAGTCTCAACTGTTTTGGCATAGATATCATGCCGCAGTTCCCGCAAAACATCTGCTAAAAGAGCATCATCTCTTGAGCCTGTAGATGAAGGTAAATTCTGAATCTCATCTAAAGTCAAATTTAATCGTCTTAAAGCATCATCTAAACGAATGACTTGAATCTTTTTAGTGCCTAGCTCTTTATTAAGGATATTTACATGCTGCTCTCCTTTGGAATCTTTAAAAACATGCGCCAAATAAGAGTCTGGGCTAGTTTTTCCTCCCACTAAAGCTTCTCCTAAACCATGGGTAAGCTCAATACGGAAAACTCTCCCCTGATTAAGATTCTTTAAATTTTCTTTTTGGAAACTTAAACCAGACCAGCCTGTTTGGTTTTCAACTGAAAAAATTGTAAATGCCCTGTTATTCTGCATCATGGCCTGCACTACCACTGCTAAAGAAACTTGGTTTGGATCAGTATAGACTGGGACAATCTCTTCGAGAATTTTTAACTCTTGGCTGAAAATAGGATGAGTTTCAAGCAATTTTTTTAATTTTGCATAAGGCAATCTTGAGGGAAGTTCAAAAGCTTCAGCAATCATCTGGCCGTCTTCAACATTTTTACGAATTTTATCCAGCAATCTTTTAAATCCCTGATCCCCTAATTTTTTTACAAAAGCATTGACCAAAGTGGTATCGCGATAAGAAATAGCTCGACTTAAATAAAGCGAGGCAAAATCGTCCTTAACTCTTCTTAACACATCCTCTACACCGCGCACATTTAAATAAGTAGCCTGAATGCCGGCAGAAGAAGCCTCTTCTAAATCTTCTCGAGTGCCAGAACTTCTAACCGCAACTGGCAAATTTTCTACGCCGTATTTCTTGCAAAGTTCGCGGTATTCTTCCTTAATAGCTTCTTCCAGCTCTTTAGGGAATCTTGCTTTTCTGATCTGTTCTTGAATTTTTTCCGAAGCTTCTGCTAACTCTTCCGCATTTCCAACATCCACATTTAAAGTGATCTGTTTTATAAAATCAGCTAATTTAATCCCTTCTACGTTCCTCTCTTTCCCATCCTCTGCTTCTACTCCATCATTCTCATCAATGGTCCCTTTCACTCTATTCTCTTCCAAAAATTTCACAAACGCGTGAGCTGTGGTAATAAATCCGCTGGGAACTGGGATTCCATGGCTTTCCATCTCACCAAGATTAGCTCCTTTGCCGCCTGCAATCCCCACATCTTCTTTCCTTAAATCCTTAAATTTAAGGGTTAGAGCTTTTTCTTTCTGATCGCTCCTTACACCCGCTTTTTCTATCTCCCTATTTGTAAATAAATCCTTAAAAAAATGAAAAATAGAATACCTATTATCAATTAAATAAAGGACTGCTAAGACTCCTATAAGAATAATACCCCTCCACTCCTCAGCTTTGAATCCAGCGCTTGCAAGATAGGCTGCTGCTCCTAACCACTTTTTCCATCTGAATTTATTTTTAGTTAAATCCTCTTTTCTATCTATAATCTCCTTAACCTGCTTTTTAAGAAACTTGCTGGAACCTACATTAATTTCTTTCGCAATTGGAATAAACAGCTCTCTTGCCTTATGCGCTAGAGAAAGGGGTTTCTCCCCAACTGCAAAAGTTTGACCAACCTCTCCTGTAAATGGATCCTTCATCTGCCCAGACCATACATTCTTTGCCCCATCTAATATCTCTTCCGCCTCTAACTCTTCTTGAGGATCATTCAGCAATCTCTTGCTTAATTTCTCATCCTCTTTGTCTGTGCTAAAAACTTGGTATTCTCTTTCTTTATAAGACACCGCTTCTCTATATATAGCCGACTTTGGTTTGGATATTTGTGGATTTCCAATCTTTTGAGACTTTTCTTCACCCTGATTTATTCCTTGTTTGTTAGAATCCTGCTGAATGTTTTGGGATTGAAGTTTAGCTTGGATGCGGGCAATCGCCTCAGTTAATACCGAGAGAGTACCTTCTACTCCAGCTTCCTCTGGCGTTACCTTGTTCGGATCTACCCCCCCTGTAGCTTGAGGAAAAGCGATACTCACCTTCTCCCGATAAAACATCTTCTCTAAAGGCAATAAATCTCTTTTAAAAGCATTTAAAGGATGATAATCTTTAGCGATCTCTCCTGTGTTCAGATGCGGCCGAATCGTGATATAAGAAATATTCTTCTTCCTTAACAGCTCCTCTACTCCTCTTGAGTGATACCCGCCTGCTACTAAAATAGATAGTTTCTGGGATTGATCAGGCTTCAAAATTTTCTCAACAACTAAACCCCTCTGTATAGTTCCCCTGCTTTCCTTAATAGCTTGATTCTTGTAGCTGCCTTGCTTTTCAGCCATCTTTGCAATTAATTTCTCTACAAAAATCTGGTTTCTCTCATGCGACAAACGATTAAAATCTGCTACGCTCTTCATCACTTTCTTTACACTTTCATTGCTAGATAAGGATTGTTCACCTCTAATAAGCGTAACTATCCTCTGCGCTATATTCTCAAGCTCTTGTTTTCTGCTGTCGTACTCCTCCCACTCCTCTGGGCTTAACTTAAAATTAATCGCTTTCTCTAATAAACCATAGTCTTTATCAATCTGTATTAGTTCAAATAATTGACCTTTAAAAGAATTCTTACTTGCAGAACCCTCTAGCCCTCCATTCCTCCAAACCTCATCCTCCAACTCCTTGACCTCTACGAATAAACGATCCCGATCAATCCCCTCCACTCCCACCACATACTTTATGTATTTGTTTAGCTCTGGAGTTATGTTAATACCTGCTTTATCACATCTTCCTTTAATTCCGCTATAGAACTCTTCATACCCAATCTTCCCTAACCGATAAGCTACGCTCTCTTCCAATAAACCCATTAACTCATTCTTACTGAGTTTAGCTGATAACTGCTCTAAAACTTTCTTTTGCTCCTCGCTCACCTTTTTAAAATCA
>DATDTA010000087.1:0-3721 GCA_035291085.1 Candidatus Nanoarchaeia archaeon
CTGCCCCTGATTTCCACTATGATTTTAGAGCTTGCACTGAGGATACAGCTCTTCTTGTAGAACTTTCTGGCTTTCTCCAGCAGAGTATGGGCTGCTTTCAAATCTTTGCAGGCGATATGCAAGATCACTGCTTCCAGACGCAGCCAGACTACCCCGTTATTTTCATCACAGCCAAAGAATTTCTCATCGATCAGATCATGGCTTACTCTCAGCCATTGCGTTTCAGATTTCTTGCCAGTTCCTTTCCATAGATATGCCCTACCGGAACAGGAAGAAGTGGTATAATAATCAGATAAAGCATTGATAGTTTCTAACAGAGAAATTATTTTAGTATCTATATCTCCCTTCTTACTCTTATCCATTTTAGCCAGAAAAGTTTTCTTATCGTTCCTAAAGTAGGAACTAGGGAAAAATTCTTTTTTGTTTTTCTCGTTGTTGGGAAAGTTCATTCTACTAAAAAAAAGGCACAGATTTAAAAAACTTCAGCAATTATTATAGGAAAATGCCAAGCCCAATTAAAAAAATATTGATCGAATCTAATTCTGGTAAGAAATACCTTGTCAAAGATCTGACTGAAGACTTTCACACTTCCTTTGGCGTTATTAACAAGAAAGACTTGAAGGGGGAAAAAACAAATATAAGATCCAGTACTGGAAAAACCTTCCAGTTGCTAGATGCAACATTTCCCGATCTTTGGGAGCAATTCCAGCGCGGGCCGCAGATCATGCTGCAGAAAGATATCGGTTTGGTTATTGCCAAGACCGGGATCAATAAAGATTCTGAAATCGTTGACGCTGGCGGCGGTTCAGGTTCACTCTGTTTATCCCTGGCTAACATCTGTAAAAAAGTAACTGTCTACGAAACCCATCCGGAACATCATAAAGTGGTACAGAAAAATATTGCTTTGTGCGGCTTAACTAACGTCACACTCAAGCAAGAGGATATCTACAAAGGAATCAAGGAGAAAGAACTCGATCTGATTACTCTTGACCTTCCTGAACCCTGGCAAGTAACTAAGCATGCAGAAAAAGTGCTAAAGTCGGGAGGTTATCTGGTTATTTACCTTCCTAATTTAACCCAAATGCAAAAGTTTCTTGTTTCTCTGAAAGGAAGTCCGTTTAAAGTGCTGGAAACTGTAGAGTTATTAGAACGAAAATGGGCTATCAACGAGCAGATCATGCGCCCAGAATTCCAGATGCTAGGACATACTGGATTTATGGCCTTTTGTAGGAAGATGTGAAAATGCTCAAAATAAAAAAAATTCATCCAGACGCAACTATGCCTAAATATCTTCGGCCAGGAGATGCAGCCATGGATTTGTACTCCAGTGAAGATAAAATTATCCAACCTCATCAGAGAGAATTAATTTCCACGGGCATTGCTATAGCTATTCCTACTGGAAATGTCGGCCTGATCTGGGATCGTTCCGGCATGGCCGCCAACCATGGTATCAAAAGCATGGGCGGAGTCATTGATTCTAATTATCGTGGAGAAATCAAGGTAATATTACATAATTTAACTAACCAAGCATTTACTATCGAGAAAGGCATGCGAATCGCTCAAATGCTCATTCAGGAAGTTACCCAGAACCAAATTATAGAAGTAGAAGAATTGGATGATACAGTTAGAGGAGAAAAAGCATTCGGTAGTACGGGATTGAAATAAAAAATACTCACTTCAACTGTAACTTCTTCTTGATCTGATTGATGTCTCGATGCAATTCCAACAAAATCTCATGAGAACTCTGATCCACATGCAAATCCCGTAAATCTTTTTCTAAATCAATTTCCAGTCTGGCTTGGTCGCGTCGTGAAGCTCGATTGGTGCTCATCAAAATGATGGGAGCCTGAATTGATGCCAGTGCTGACATAAACAAATTTAGCAGAATAAAAGGGTAAGGATCAAAAGCCCCGGTAGTTAAAATAACGGCATTTAAAACTACCCATGTTCCCAAAAATAAAAAAAATCCTAGGATAAATGACCAGCTGCCCCCTACTTGAGCAATCTTATCAGAAAGTCGATCCATTCGGCGCAAATCTTTTCTGTAAAATTCATCTACTTTTCTTAAGGTCTCTTCTACCTTATGGATTTCCATCTTAAGTACATCTACCACATCTAATTTTTCGATATCTAAATCATGCTTTTTGTGTTTACGCGTCATTATTTCACCCTATAGCCATTTCCATTTGCTAGAAATTCCTTTGCCAAACCAAGTTTAAACTCACTCTCAGCATACACCGTATATAATAAATCTCCTTTCCGAACTTTATCTGAAATTTTCTTAGTAAGATACAGCCCTGCCCCTTTATCATCTGGGGCACCAGCAATCCTGGCCACTTTCGCGATGATCTCGTTGTCGATTTCGAGGATTTTCCCTGTTTTGGAAGCATATACAGGAGCATGATGCTTTCCCAGCTCCGGCTTTTTCTGGCGGCCCTGAGCAGTGATGATTTGGTTCATCTTTGCCAATGCTTTTCCACTCTCTAGAATTTCCTGCGCGATTCGGTAACCATCTCCACTCTTGCAGGCGCAAACCATTTCTAACAATTTTCCGGCCAGCATTAATGATTTCTCCCGTAAATCTTGTGGAGCTAAAGGATCGTTACGCAAAACCGCCATCACGTCTTCTGCCTCCAACAATGGCCCCATCCCATTGCCAATTGGGTGCGAACCGTCGGTGATTACTACTTTAACATTCATCCCCAATTTTCTCCCAATCAATACAAACATTTTTTTAAGGTGATTTGCTTCTTTTAAATTTCTTACTTTCACACTTTTCCCCATCGGAATGTCAATCAAAACATGATTAGCGCTGACTGAATGCTTTTTTGCCATCACCGAAGCTAACAACTGTCCTTCTGCATCGATGGATAAAGGATGCTCCACTTCTATTATCTTATCGTCAGCTGGGGCAAGATTGATTGAACCGCCATGTACAATGCAAGCGCCGGTTTTCTTTACTACTTGCTTAATTTTCGCTTCCGGCATTTCTACTTTCGCTAAACATTCCATGGTGTCAGCAGTTCCCGCCGGAGAAGTGATTGCTCGCGAACTGGTTTTTGGAATAGTATACCCTGCTGCCGCAATGATGGGAATAACCACCATAGTGGTTCTATTTCCGGGAACTCCGCCGATGCAGTGCTTGTCTAAAGTAATACCTGGGAACTTCAATGTTCTCCCGGTCTGTACCATCGCTTTGGTCAAACCAATAACTTCCTTGACGCTTAAGCCATGCGTAAATGAAGCAGCCACAAAATACGTTTTTTCGATATCCGTCAGACGATCATGAGTGATGTCATCAGTGATGTGATATAATTCTGTAGCATTAAGTTCTTTGCCAAATAATTTATCTCTAATATGCTTCACCGATTCCGGCTTGCCGGTAAACTTGACTTCAACTAAAGCGCCACGCTTGAGATGCAAACGGTCTAACACTTCTTCAAATAATCCGATGCTTCCTTCTGGAACGGCTTTCTTACTTTCAGAAATATCTAAGATACAAGTAATGCTCTTGCTGTTATGCTTCACTAAAATTCTGTCAGCAGAACGTAAATCTAACTTATGGGCATCCTTTTTATTTAGAATAGCTACCAGAACTCCTCCTGAAGCTATGTCCATATCTTTTACTTTAAATTTCACCATCTCTTTTTAGAGGGAATTAAAGAAGTTTAGTTTATATAGATTTGGGTGAATTTACTCTTGATTTTGAGAATTCCTATGC
>DATDTA010000088.1:0-3450 GCA_035291085.1 Candidatus Nanoarchaeia archaeon
GAGTAGGGCTCCCTGGATTGGGGGTCTGAATATGGCAGGATTAACTGCTAACCCTAAATATAACCAAAGTCCGATAGCGCAATAGTACCGCGAGGGAAAGCTGAAAAGAACCCATAACAGGGTGTGAAAAGATTTGAAATCTAACAGTTACAGATTGTTACTGCTCTCTCCTCTTCGGAGGATGTGGGGTTGTAACATACGTTTCGAAGAACGGGCCAGGGAGTTTATTCGTGTGGCGAGGCTAATCATCTATGATGAGTAACCGAAGCGAAAGCAAGTTGGAAACAGCGTCAGTCACGCGGAGAAGACCCGAAGCCAGGTGATCTATTCATGGGCAAGATGAAGTCTCCCGAAAGGGGGATGGAGGTCTGAACTAGTGCTATGTACATGTGCTTGGATGATCTGTGAATAGGAGTGAAAAGCCTATCTAACCTGGCGATGGCTGGTTCCTGCTGAAATATGCCTTCGTATAGTCTCGTCTAGCTTGTCAACGGTGTAAAGTACGGATAAAATTTGCAGGAGCAAATGCTTACGGAATTTTTTCCAACTCAGAATCTGTTGACTGCGTAGGACGGGAAACAGGGGCAGTATGTAAGATACTGTTCCGAAAGTGGAATAACACAGACTAGAGTTAAGGTCCCAAAATTTATGCTAAGTGTATCAAAAGGTGTCTTAAACCTGAGACACTAGGGATGTAAGCTTAGAAGCAGCTATCATTTAAAGAAAGCGTAACAGCTCACCTACCGAGGTCTGAGGCCCTGAAAATGGACGGGGCTAAGCATAATACCGACACTCTAGCGGCATTCGGTTTAAAATTGTACTGGAGTTTTATTTTATATTAACTTCAGAGTGACAGCAAGAAGAAACATTTAAATAGTAGGAGAATTAAGAAAAAGAAATGGTCAAAGAAAAATCATCAAGAAGAAAAATAAGACCAGATGAAATCCTAAGAAAAATGGCACAAAATGATATTAGGAAATTGCCAGAAGTTTCTAAGCCAAGTTTTAATAGAAGTAGCAATAGAAACAGATATGAAATTAAAGATATTGCTGAATTTGAAGCTGGTGGATTTGTGAGGGTAGCATATGTTGCAGGTGTTTGTTTAATAAGACCTGGCAACGATTCCCCGAAACATTTGGTTTATGGTTCTCAGAGAGATGAAAATTTGAATATAGAGGGAATTGAAACAATTCCTATTGATTCTATAAATTGGTATGCGTCACATGGTTTCAACTAAGCCTTAATCATATTCAACGTTAAGTTGATACTTAATTCTCCAGTACAATATAGAATGTTCGAGTAAGCAGGCGTGCTTTTTGTGTAGAAGCTTCTTCGAGAGAAGGAGTGGAACGAAAAGCAATGAGAATCCTGGTGGTAGTAGGATGTGATTTTCCTGAGAATGGAAAACGTCGAAAGGGTAAGGTTTCCTTGGCAATATATTTTAGCCAAGGGTTAGTCAGCGCCTTAGTCGTATCTTAACTGAGTACGACGATGGACAACAGGTTAATATTCCTGTACTGATTAAATTTTACATGATATGAAATGCTTTCGGATAAGCAAGCACTCGAGAGGGTGTTCTGATAAAGAAATTTGGGGAGCGTAATGCTTAGATCTTTATTAATTTGTCAGACAAAATTGCTGACTCCAGGAGCCAGTGAAAAGCCATATTGTTAAACGGATTTAGTCAGCTGTACCCACAACCGACACTGGTGCCCTAGCTGAGAAGGCTAAGACGTGAAAGGTGAAACCAACTAAGGGAACTCGGCAATTTGGTCCTGTAGCTTCGGCTGAAGGGATGTCTATCTTTGTTCTTCTAGAAATATTGGAGCATTGGTAGATCACAGTAACAAAGATGGCCCGACTGTTTACCAAAAACGTAGCCGAGCGCGAATCCGAAAGGATGTGTATGCTCGGTGAGACCTGCCCAGTGGTGGTGTGTCAAACTCTTTTTCAAAGGAGCTAAGCCCCATCAAACGGCGGGAGTAACTATGACTCTCTTAAGGTTTCAGTAACTTGAAAGTGGTTACAAACGTGGCCTTACGGTTTTCTCGTTTTATCGACGGGAAAAACGCTTCAAGAGTCAGAGAAAGTAAATAGTTAAATGAAATTGTGCTTCGCAAGATTGATAAGAAATGTTAATGTAAAATTCGCGGGGTTTTGTTATTAGCAATTTAGACTAATCGAGCAACAGCGAGCAATTAAGAGTTACAGAATTAAAATAAGAGTTAAACCAAAGAAGAAAATCGAGCTATATGCTGGAACGTCCGAGAATATTTGAGTACCGTCGAGAAATTGATGGTAAAAATCTCAAATTGCGGACAACCATGCAGGAAAGACTAGAATTAGTTATTATTTTAAAAAGGTAACAAAGAGAAAGGTTTATAAAGTGTTTTTCTATTAAAAAATCATGACATATGAATTATACGCGTATGCTACTAGAGCAGATGATGGAACACTTAGAATCCTTCATACAAATGATGTATATAAGAGTGAATCAGTATCTTTAACATCTAGAGGAAGATATAGAATACCTGTATGTGGTGATAAGGAGACAATAGAAAGATATGGTAATTTTTTTCCTAGAGAAAATACTGATCATGAGTTAGTTGATGTTAGACCTCTTTTAGAGTCTAATGTTTTATCAAAAGATTCTTTATTAGATATCTCATTAGGAACTGAAAAGCTTGAAGATAAATTAAGAAAAAATTAATTCTAGAATCCTCAGACACTAATACGCTCGACACAATTTATATAAAATCTAACATATTTCAGAATTAGTGGAAATAGAATATTCTAAGCATTGGTTGAAGAAAAAACTCAAGAAGAGAAAAGATATAACCAATGATATGATAGAGTATGCTCTTAGCAATTCAAAAGAACTAAGAGATAAAGAGTGGAAAGATGCTTTAAATGCAATTTCCAAAATTCCACAATCTGGAAGAACTTTAAAAGTCGTATATAAAAAATCAAAAGGAAAAGTATTTATAATTACGGCATTTTGGTTAAATTAATATGAAAGCAAAAGAAATATGGTATGATGACGAAGCAGACGTGCTCAATGTAGAAATAAATGATAAAGATTATTGGAAAAGCATTGAGATTGGAAACGGAGTAGTTATAGACATAGCAAAAGATGGTTCAATGACATCCATTGAGATATTAAATGCTAGCAAGCTATTTCGTGGAGAAGCACGAAAAGTCATTGAAAGTGCAAAATCTGTTTCTGAAGAATAAGTTGTGAAGATAGAGTGCGATCTTTATGGCGACATAAAGCAAAATAATTGAGTGATCAATTATTGAACAACAAATATAAGCGTAATGCCTTGTCGTCTGAATGGCGACGTGCATGAATGGTTTAACGAGGTTGTCCCTGTCCCTAGTTGGGACCTTCTGAACACACTTCGTGGCGAAAATGCCACGGACACCTAGTGGGAAGCGAAGACCTTGTGG
>DATDTA010000089.1:0-24624 GCA_035291085.1 Candidatus Nanoarchaeia archaeon
TAAAACAACAGTTCCATCGATAGCTCTCATCGCCCTAGTGACGTTACCACCGAAATCGACGTGCCCAGGAGTATCGATAAGGTTGATGAGATATTCTTTATCGTTATATTCGTGAACCATAGAAACGTTAGCCGCATCAACAGTCATCAATCGTTCCTGCTCATCGGCGTGCTGCCAGGTAGCCATACCACCCTCTAATTGACCAGCAAATTTTGAAGACATCATCCCTGCTGCAGCCATAAGATTATCAGTCATCGCGGTTTTACCGTGGTGAATGTGCGCACTAGTAGCGATGTTCCGAATCTGCTTCGGCGTCTGGGCGATCTTCATTACTTTTTCAGCGAATTTTTCTCCTGCCATTATGAATTATCCTCCGTTTTCTGAGCTTTACCTACTAGATTATTGTGATAATTAACAAGTGCCTCAAGCAGTTTAGATTCCGCATCTTCCAATAAAATTTTTGCTTCTCGACCTAATATAAGACGGTATACAGGCTCTTTTTTTTCAATAGATGTTCCAAATTTACATTCGCCGGCAAGAATAGCAAATAGATCATTAAATTTTTCACCAGCGGTCACGAATCTTCCACCTACATTTAGAACATAACCGTCATTCATATAGTAATCAATATCTAATACTTTTTCTTTCATTTTTCCTCAAAACACATGCGTTTCATGTGCGGTTTTGTATGAATGTAATTCCTCTGCTTTAAACCACAGCGAGATTTCTTGCTTTGCTTCTTCTGCATTACCAGAAGCATGGATTAAGTTCTCGATCGCTTTTCCTTGATTATCTGCATAGGCGAAACTTACATGAGCGAAATCTCCGCGGATAGTTCCCGGCAAAGCACTCTTCGGTTCTGTACCGCCCACTAATTTACGGACATTCTCGACTGCATTGATTCCTTCCAAGCATAAAGCCATTACTGGACCGGTAGTCATGAACTTCAGTAAAACCTGCAATACTTTTTCTCCTCGACGAGCTGCAATGTCATAATAATGCTTCTTGCCAAACTCTTCATTGATCAGCACCATCTTGGAACCGACAACTTTCAGACCAGCATCTTCAAAACGTGAAATTACTCTGCCCATCAATCCGCGCTTCACTGCATCTGGTTTCAGTAAGACCAATGTGCGTTCAATCATGGTGAAACTCCCCAGCTTTGGCTTATGATGCCTTGAAAGCCCACGTATGCATGTTTTAAGAAATAAGCTCCACCTAGGACGAAAACAGAAGCGAATAGACCTAACGCTATCTGTTGAGATTCTGTTCTCTCAATTGTCTCCTCAACTAGAGCGTAAGTTAAAAAACCCCCCAGAAGTGAATAGAAACTTCCCCCGACGGAGCAAAAAATAGTCTCTGGTAAACTCACCTGCTCTTCTTTAATTTTTAGCTCGCTCTTCGGAGCTTTATACACTCTTGCATAAAAGTCATCAGGCCGAAGTTGAGAATCCAGCGACATGCTTACGCTCCTTTCCCTTTCTTCCGTTCTGCTCTGGCAGTGGCAGTCCAGCGAGCATCAACTGGTCTTCTTCCTAACTTTAAAAGATTCTTCTCACACTTAGTAGAGCAGAAGTAATCAATCTTGCCGCTAACATAAACTAGCATCTTACCGGTTCCCTGTCCAATTTGTTCACCGCAAAAGGTACATTTAGCCATGAGTATTCACCTACTTCCGCGCGCCGCGGCGTGGTCCGCCAATGCGCTGCGCTTCAATTTCTGTTTCTAAGAGCATCAAAACATCGCCAACTCTGACTGGGCCTTTGACATTGCGCCGGATTGCTTTATTTCGATCTGGCCCATCAAGAATTTGACACATCACTTGCGTCAATTCCCCTCGGCTTCCACCACGAGCTACTAATTCTTTAACTTCAGCGGCATATCCTTCAGGGAATCTTATCTCACCTTCTATTCTTTCTTCAGTTTCAGCTTTCTTGACAAACCGTTCCTTGACTTCTTTTACGCCTTCTTTAGCCATGATTTGTCACCTTATTGAGATTTTGCCAGAGCTTCGATAGCTGCTTTTGCTTCTCCTTCTTTCACTACTGCAACGGCAGCAGTAGAAACAGCTAAACCTGCAGCTGCTCCAAGATCATCTTTCTTAGAAACGCCAAAGCAGGGAACATTTTTTTCCTTTGCTAACAATGGCAAGTGCATAATAATTTCTTTAGGAGTTACGTCCAATGCATAGACAACGAGTTTAGCATTTCCTTTTTCTAATGCCTTGGTAGCTTCATTCGCTCCCTTTCTTATCTTTCCCGTAGTTCGGGCAACTTCCACCGCTTCCAATACCTTTGCTTCATTAGTCATTTTTGTAGACCTCGACTGTTTTTATTTAATATAACCGAGAATAACAAGAAAGCTTGTTACCTCGTTGTCTTCTACCACAACTCATTGGTATGTTCGTTAAAACTGTGGTTTGTTTATAAAAGTTTCTAAGAACGTTTTGGAAAAATATTAAGAATAATTTTTAAAGGAGGGATTTTTAGCCAAACCATGGATGCGTTAAGCTTATACAAAATTATTGAAGAAACTTATACTGAAATGTCAGAAGGAGTATACGATTTTAGCATTCTTTCCGGACAACGCGATGAGACCAGTGGAAATATGTTTTCTCCGGGACAAGGTAGAGAGGTTACCAGAGCTTCAACAATAAAAGCATTTGATCGACTGCAACAAGGATATGAAAAAGCGATCGCGTTAGAGAACTTGTGTAATATCTATCAAGACAATTTTCCTAAATTAGAGCAAATTGATGAATTCCTTGAAGAAGCACGACACACTATCTATTTAGGAAGAGGTACAATAGACTTATGGCGCGATGCTCATCACGATTATCTTAAACCAGTTAAAACTAAAGGTGAAGGTTTACTTTCAAAATTACGACAATTTTTTGAGGATTAATTTACACAAAATCTTTCTTCAAATTTAACAGAGAAATAATATAAAGAATCAGCCATAATCCAACCAATGTTAAACCGCATCAGACAAAAGCTTGAAGCAGCCTTCCCTGGCGCAAAGGTTCAGATTGCCGACACCAGCGCCGGACATGAAACGCACAACTCTTCCGGAGCGCATCTCGCAGTATCAATTACGTACAAAGGCTTTGCCGGGAAAAGTTTGCTCGAACAGCATCAGATGGTCTATGCCGTGTTGAAAGAAGAAATGAAAGAGCAAGTGCATGCCTTGAAGATCAAGACCAGGACACAATAATATGAACCCAGAAATTAAACAAATAATTGAAGAAAGGATCAACTCCAGCAAATTATTTTTATTTATGAAAGGCACGCCTGAAGACCCGCAGTGCGGTTTTTCAGCCCAAGTAGTAAGTATCCTTAATGATCTGGGAATAGAATTCGCATCATTCGATGTACTTTCCGATGAAAACATCCGGCAGGCGATCAAAGAATATGCCAATTGGCCGACTATCCCTCAACTATATATTAATGGCAAGTTTATTGGTGGTTGCGATATTGTACGGGAATTAGTTGCTTCTGGGGAATTGCAGGGATTGGTTGCGAGATGAGATTTAACAAAGAAGACTATCTACTCAGTTTTTCAGTTGAAGGAGTTAGCGTTTTTGTTACCGATATCCACCGAGAAGCGTATGCTGATTTAGAAGTATTGTATATTATTGACCATGGCTTGTTTAAACAGTATTTCACTAAAAAAGCATTCCAACACGCTCTTGATAATGGACTAACATTTTATAGTGATAAATCAGCTTTCAATACTTTTCAAAAAGAATTGAATGATCATTGCAAGAAGTTTAAAAAATTCTTTGAATCGGAGATAAAAGGAAAGAATATCCTCTCTGCAGAAACATTGCAAAAATTCTTTGATTATACAACAAAACTCTGTAAAGAATATGCTAAAATGAATTTTGAATATACGGATAAAGCATTCATGCATAGAGAGCAAAACAAGATCATTGAGAATAACCTTAATACTATCTCTACCTTAAAAGACGAGACACGAATTTTTATGAATCTTGTTCTTTTTGAAGAATATGCGCCTCAGGTTTTTAAGATTTTAAGCGATCAATTCTCTTTAGATAAGTCTATTCCCGAGAACTTAACCCAAGAAGAATTACTTGATTTATTCAAAGGAAAAATTCCAGATGAAGAAGTTCTAAAAAGACCAGAGATATTTGTTTCTAGCTACGAGAGCCCATTGCCATTTGAAGAAAATTATGCAAGAGCGATTGCTAAACAGTTTGAAGAAAGAGCAATAAAGACAGATCAGATTATTGGACAAACTGCAAGTCAAGGAAAGATTTCTGGAAGAGTCAAAATTATTCCTGTTAATTATGGAAATCTGGCCGGAATGAATAAAGAAATCGGAAAAATGCAACAAGGCGATATTTTGGTAGCAAAAACAACTGCTCCAGAATTAATGGTAGCCTGTAAGAAAGCTGGTGCTATCATAACAGATATGGGTGGATTACTTTCTCACGCAGCCATTGTTAGCCGTGAATTTGGCATCCCTTGCATCGTGGGAGCAGGTAATGCTACTTCAGTTCTCAAGGACGGAGATCAAGTTGAAGTAGATGCTACTAAAGGAATTGTTAAAATAATTAAAAAATCAGAATAAAGAAACCTAATATTCTTGATAGCTTTTAAACAAGAACAAAGATCCAAAGGGTTTATAATGACATACTAAACCTTTTTTTTTAATGGCAGAGTCGAGGTACGGAATGATTGGGCAAAGCGAAGCTATGCTCAAAGTATTCAGGGACATAGAAAAGATCAACTGCAAAGGAAAAAAGGTGTCGGTTTTTATTGTTGGGGAAACCGGAACCGGGAAAGAGTTAGTTGCTCGGGCAATTCATGATCATGGACCTAGAAGAGAAGGAAAAATTGTCACTGTAGACTCTTCATGCATAAGTAATGAGATTGCAGAATCCTTGCTCTTCGGGCATAGTAAGGGTGCTTTTACTGGTGCAACAGAAAGTAGAGAGGGATACTTCCGTGCCGCCCAAGGAGGCACTTTATTTTTTGATGAAATAGGGAATATGCCTCTTTCAATCCAAGCCAAGTTGCTGAGAGCTTTAGAAGATGGTTATTATCCAGTAGGAAGTAATAAAATAGAGACATCAGATGTACATTGCATTTCTGCTTCAAATCAGAGTCTTCTTGATTTAGTTAGAGCGGATAAATTTAGGGAAGACTTGTATTATAGACTAGGAGGATTTACTATTTCACTTCCTCCACTCCGAGAGCGCCGGGAAGATATCGAACCATTGACCGCCTATTTTATGAAACAATACTCTCCAGGAGCAGAAATAACTTCAGATGCATTAAAACTTCTTAACTCTTATCATTGGCCAGGAAATGTACGACAACTTCGGAATGTACTGGAAACTGCTATTATTACCGCGGAAAACGACGTTATAAAAGCGGACGACATCCAATCGCGATTAGCTAAGCCAGAATCAAAAGAAAAAAAAACTATTGCAGCCATGTGGGAACAGAACTTTCCAAGCAATGACACAGAGAATTTTCCAACCTTAGAAGAAGTAGGGATTTCATATATGAGACATGTACTAAAAGCAGTAGGAGGGAGAGCAACTGCAGCAGCAACTATTTTAGAGACATCCGTACGTAATCTACAATATAAGATGGCCCGTATTTTAGGAGAATAGAGAGACCAATAAAACTTTTCTTCACTACTCAGAATTCACAAGCTTCTTAAACAAAAAATCACAAGGTAAAAAAAGATGTGCGGCATTATAGGTTATATCGGAGAAAAAGAGGCAAATGATATCCTTATCTCGGGATTAGAATGTTTAGAATACCGGGGCTATGATTCTGCTGGAATCGCAGTTATTTCTAAAAATAATATAATAAACATCAACAAAAAAAAAGGAAGAGTAGAAATTCTAAAATCTATGCCAAAATTATCTGGATCCATCGGAATAGGACACTCGAGATGGTCAACACATGGGGTACCTTCTGACAGAAACGCGCATCCTTTCACAGATCAATCCGATCAATTCGCAGTAGTACACAACGGCATTATTGAGAACTACCTCGAATTGAAAGAAGAATTACGCCAAGAAGGAGTACAATTTTCTTCAGATACCGATTCTGAAGTGATAGTTCATCTGATCGCTAAAAATTACCAAGAAAAATCTAATCTCAAGGAATCAGTTCTGAAAACAATTAAAAAACTCCAAGGAGCATACGCATTCTGCGTACTCAAAAATGACAGCCAAGAGGTTATTGGCGCCAGAAATGGAAGTCCCCTAGTTATCGGATTAGGAAAACAAGAAAATTTCTTTGCTTCAGATGTTTCAGCAATTATCGAATATACTAAAGATGTTATTTATCTAAACGACTTCCAAATTGCCAGAATAACCAAAGACAACGTCGAAGTATTCAATTTTCAAGGCCAAGAAGAACCGTTAGATGTGCGTGAAGTGAACTGGACTCTTGAGAAAGCGCAGAAGCAAGGCTATAAACATTTTATGCTCAAAGAAATTTTCGAACAGCCAGAGGTAATTAAAGAAACACTGAAGGTCCCCATTCATGTGCAAAAGAATTTCTCCCGCATTATTGTGGTAGCCTGCGGCACCGCCAGCTATGCCAGTCTCGTGGGAAAATATATCATCGAAGAAGTAGCTAAAATACCCGTCATCTATGAAATAGCTTCCGAGTTCCGTTACAAAGAGCCTCTGCTCACGAAAGACGACTTGGTTATCGTCATCTCCCAGAGCGGGGAAACTGCTGACACCCTTGCTGCAGTGAGATTAGCAAAAGAAAAAGGAGCAAAAACATTAGGAATCATTAACGTCGTAGACAGCACCATCGCTAGAGAAGTTGACGAACGCATCTACACCCGCGCAGGTCCAGAAATTGGAGTAGCATCAACAAAAGCATTCATCTCTCAATTAATCATTATGTACAAACTTGCTTTCCATCTGGCCGGGAAAGAATTTGACAGTCGAGGAACAGAGATAGAATCTAAAATAAAAGAAGTTCTGGCTCAGCATGAAGAGATCAAAAAGCTGGCGCAGAAATACTACTTGTATCAAAACTTCCTCTACATCGGCAGAAACAGGAATTTCCCTCTTGCTCTAGAAGGTGCATTAAAACTGAAAGAAATCTCTTATATCCATGCCGAAGCCTATCCTGCCGGTGAACTGAAACACGGCCCTATCGCGCTAGTATCGGAAGAGATGCCTACTCTGGCCATCTGCCCGAAAGATTCCGTGTACGCCAAAACTTTTAGCAACATCGAAGAGATCAAAGCCCGCGAAGGGAAAATAATTACTATCGCTACCGAAGGCGATCAGGAAATCAAGAAAGTGAGCAACGATGTTATTTACATTTCAAAAGTTGATGAAATATTGTATCCGCTATTGTGCACTATTCCCTTGCAATTGTTTGCGTACTATATTGCGGAATGTAGAGGTTGCGATATCGATCATCCAAAAAATTTAGCTAAGAGCTGCACAGTTGAATAAACCCATTAAAACATATATTTTGTGTAACGGTAAAACTCTTTAAACCTTTGTTTGTGTTCAATAACATAGTGATGAACACAAAAAATTTCAAAGCAACTGTTACTAAAGGAAACAATAAAGGGGCTGGGTTTATTCGTTTTCCTGCAGAGATTAGAGCACACTTTTCAATAGGAGACCAATATAAAGCAAAAATTGATAATGCAACAAAATTCTACGCTAAAATTAGATATTACAATGGAAACGGCATATTTGTTCCAAGGGACATCAGTATTAAAAATAAATTATGTGGTAAACAAGTAGTTGTTGATTTAGAAAAGATTGATGGTTTCTACTCCTTGGTTGGAGATGATGGGAGAGTATATATCCCTAACTCTTACGACGTCAGAGACAAAGATATAATTTTGCTGAAGATAATAGCAGACACAATAGAGAAAGAAAAATTTTGTAAAATATACTCCAGAGAGAGAAACAACACCACTGAATTTTTCTTCCATCTTGAATCAAATTACATCGGGAAAGAGGTGATTACTAAATTAATAACAGTTTTCCCGAAAAATAAGCTAAGTTATTCAGGATCATTTCTCACAGAAATACTAAAAGAATTTGAATTCGCTGAGGTAGAAGAAGAAAGAGTAATAATCTTCAACGGCAAAATGCTCCCCATCTTAATCAATAAAGTAACAATGGAAGAATTAGCTCACTATCTTGGATGTTATTTTTCTGACGGGACTAAGAAAGGAAATAGTTGGGGGATTTGTGCATCGACTTTTGAGCAAGCCAACTATTATCTCAAAAGACATAACGAAATAATCTATGACCAAAGAATATTCTGTTCAGTAACTTGCACAACATACTTAGAGGATCTTGAGCAATTGAAAAATAATTTAGCTTTAATCTGGAAAGAACATACTGGACAGAATATTGAGCCAAGAAAAATAAGAATAATAAAGACCAACACTGAATATGCATCCAACAGAAATCCTTACGGTTCTCTGGTTATCAAAGAAAATCGGCAGCTTACACTTATGTATTATAATCGATTGTTAGAGAGTCTTTTCTCAATAATTAAGAAAGAACACCATAAAGAATTGGCTACCGAATTCATACTGGGGACTATGGAAGGAGATGGCTGCGTTAATTCGAAAACGCATGGCCATATTATCATTACCACAAATGATGCAGAAGTAAAGATATTGAAAGAAATCTGCGATAAGAGTTATTTTTCGAAATCATCGATAAGACAGTGGAAAGGCAAAAAGAATCGGGCTGATCTCTTCATCGGCTCTCTCGAATTAATCAGAAACATGCCTTATTTGAAAGACAAAATCTTCCAATATTATCCTAAAAGAAGAAAATTGCTGCAGGAGAGGTTAGCCGCGACTGGTTGCGCTCAATTTTTATTGAAAGGAACAAAGACTTCAAATACTGTTATTGGAAAGTTGAAAGAGAATGGAATTTTAGATAGTGACAATAAATTGACTGAATTCGGCAAAGAAGTTCAGGCAAGTTTACGAGAGTTTATGGAGAGAGTGTGACGGAATAATTCTCAGATTTCCTAGTTGATAATAAATTCGTAAATATCCTTACCTATAAGAAAAATTCCATTCCAAGCAACTAAAATAAGAAAAATTTTAGCAACAATATCCCAAAAATTTGGTTTTGCATAAGCTTCAAAACTGACTTTAAACTCAAACATACTTCCAGAGGGAGCATTTCCGCGCTCAACCTTTAATTTTGAAACAAATTTTAATTGTTGAGGTTTGTCTAAAAGAAAAGTTTTCTTTATTTTGCCATTCGGAACAAGAAAATCAAATTCTTTGTTATCAATCTCTATTATCCAACCAGAGTTCCCTGGATTCCCCTCGTAAACAGAAGTATCTTTTACTATAATATCATAGTATTTTAAATCAAAAGGAGCAGATAAAACATTTCTCAACATTCTTCCAAACCCTGAATTTTCATTTAACTCAGAAAAGTCAGGTACATCAACTGAATAATTACTACCTTCTTCAGTAATATTTAGGGGAATAGTCTTGTAAAATAAGAAGAAACCTAATAAAATAGGCAACGCCAAAAGCAAAATTATTTTGATTAAAATCTTCATTAGAACTACCCATATACACTTATTTAAATCTCTTTCTCCAATCAATCCCTCCTCCCCGTCATCTCCAGTGAAATGAAACTCAAAATCCACCATTCTCCCTAAGAAAATCATTCACTCCATGCACTGCAATATGCACATCGTTTGCTTTCCAGCCTTGATCGTATTTTTCCTTCGCGCGTAGATACAAAGAAACTTTTTCAGCATTGCCTACCTTCTTATGGCAATCAGCAATATCCGAAAGTAGGTCAGGGTAATCATCATGATCTTTAAACTTTGCAATCAACCCTAATTTATACTCGCGGATGGCATCTTCATAATTTTCTTCCTTTTCCAGCAATCTCCCTCTCCTTTTCCTAAGGTTTATTTCATAAACACTATCAGGATGCTGAGCTAAAAAAGCAGCGCTCTCCTCTAATAATACTCCGACTTTATCATCCAACTCTTCTTTCTTTACTTCAATCTTTTCTTCTAACAGATCTTTTTCTTTGAAACTTTTACGAAGAGTGATGTACTCAGAAAATTCTGCTGGAATTAAACCATATTCCTGAGCCAGGCTAACTTTAGCAATAATTGTTTCATTCTTCTCAGCATAAAGCCATTTCGCAAACTTATCCGAGGGAGCTTCTGCTTCTTCACATGTTTCAGCTACATCTTCATAAAAACCTAACGCTGCATAGGGGCTGACAAAACCGGATTTTTCGTAATTGGCAATTTCTTTTCGTGGAAACAATTTTCCCACCCCTCTTACCTTAGGCAAAACCCAGCCAGTATAACCGAGATAGAGAGATTCCCCTTGTTCATCAACCGTTAAAACCAGCCAACGTTCTTCAAATTCTGGGTTACTGAAAAAAAGCTCATCGGTTTTAGCGTGTTTGATCTCATGATGGATAGTAGAAGAATAGACAGAATCATTATTGATGTATATTCTGCCCACAAAAGGATAATTTATACCGCTATACGCTTCTCCACCACTAACCACAATATGTTCAAGCTGTCCAAACCATGATTTTTCCAGATAATTCTCAGAGCTAATCCTTATTGCTGTTATATCAAATGGTTTTTCCAACTTCTCTTTTTGTACTACATTAGCAATCCTGGAAACTTTTCCCTCATTTTCTTCTACATCCTTTGGAAATCCTTGGATAGAAAAATCAAATTCCCGCTCAAAAACAGTACGTTGCTTAGTATACGGCGTGCCTCGCGAGCAATAATCAGCTTGGGTAAGCATCTGTAAGCCTAAAATTACTTGTAACATCCTCTTTACTATCTTTCTTTTTGGCGATTTTTGAGAAAATCCTTGAACCACAATTCAAGCATACCAGAATCTCTTATTAAAATTGATTATATAGTTCTATATACAACCACATCTTTATCACAATATCATATTCAATACAACAATCCATATAAACTTCATATTTCCCGAAACTTCCATGAAATATGCTCACTTAGCAGACTTGCATCTCGGCTCTTGGAAGGAAGCAAAAATGCGAGACCTTTCCACCAAAGCCTTTCTTACTGCCATTGACCAGTGCATAGAAAAAGGCGTTGATTTCATCCTTTTTGCAGGAGACATTTTTAACACTTCTCTTCCTTCGCTTGACACGCTCAAGATAGTGACTAAAAAATTAAAAGAATTGAAAGATAAAAATATTCCTCTCTATGTTATTGCCGGTTCGCATGACTTTTCGCCGTCAGGAAAAACTATGATTGATGTTCTAGAAAATGCCGGACTATTGAAAAATGTTTGTCACGGAAAGATTCATCCTGAAACAAAAGAGCTACATCTCTCATTTACTATCGATCCAAAAACTGGAGCGAAGATTACCGGCTTGCTTGGCCGTAAAGGGCAGCTGGATAAAAGTTATTATCAAAACTTGTATCTTCATAATTTAGAACAAGAATTGGGCTACAAAATTTTCATGTTTCATACTACTCTTTCAGAAATGAAACCAAAACATATGGAAAAAATTGAATCACAACCAGCTTCATTCCTGCCTAAGAGATTCAACTACTACGCCGGCGGCCACATCCATCATCCTACAAAAATAGAATTAGAGGGATATGGAACATTAACCTATCCTGGAGCATTATTTCCCAACAACTTTGCCGAAGTAGAAAAATATAGCCATGGTGCATATTATTTCATTACTGTAGAAAACAATCAGCAAATCGTGGAACAAATTCCACTCAAAGTCATCGAACATCTTGCTTTTTCACTTAATTGCAGCCATAAATCACCAGAAGTAGTTGCTTTTGAAATACTAAATAATTTTGCGAATACAAATTTAAGCAATACACTCATTACCTTACGTCTCTCCGGCACTCTCTCAAGCGGGAAAGCCTCTGACATAAACTACAAGACCATCTTTAACCAACTCTATGCTCAAGGAACTTATCTGATTATGAAAAATACTACTCATCTTCTTTCTCCAGAATTTGACGAAGTTACTATTGCCGCTTCGCTTCCAGAAAACGTAGAAGAGGAAGTAATCAAAGAACATCTGCAGCAGCAACTTTTTTTTGAGAAAGAAACAGAGTTGCAGATCACCAAAACCTTCCTGCAAGCTCTTAATACTATCAAAAAGGAAGGGGAGACTATCACTGATTTTCAGGAGAGAGTGATAGAAGAAATTGAAAGAATACTAAAAATAGAATAATTTTATTGAAAAATAATACTTGTTTCAAAAAGAATATTATTTATATTATTTCAGCGATGATCTAACATCAAGTGAAAAAATTCTAAAGAGAACTTTGCCAAGAAAAGATGAATTATGCAAAGTTCTCTAAAATAAAAAGAAGAAAAAAAGAAAAGTTTACCTTCTTCTTCTAAGGTAAGCTATCACTGCTGCGATGACTACTACTGCTGCCACTAAAGCGAGGATTAATCCAGTGCTTGGGCCTTTCTTTTCCATTGCTGGTGCTTCTTCAGCAGGAGCTGCTTCAGCAGGAGCTGCTTCAGTTGGTTCAGCGAGTGCTTCTTCTGCAGGAGCAACAGCTGCTCCTGTTTTCTCACCAATCACGAAGTAGCTGAAACCAGGAGTGGTTGCAGTATAGTGCACATATGTACTATCATCTTCGCCAACTTGGGTAGGCAACTGTGTCCATGCGCCATCTGCATAGTGGTGTAAAGCTACACTTTCCTTAGGCAACTGCTTTTCTGCAATCCAAGCTTTTTCAACCTTGAACTTGACGGTTGCAGCTTTAATCAAGTCATCCTTAAGAGCTGGACCCTTTGTTATTTCCAAGTTGCGGTACACTTCTCCGTCAAAGCCTGCTACAGACTTTGGTAAAGCTTCCTTCTTGCTTACTTGCAGCCATGCTCCGTGTACAGTTTCTGGAACACTGAAGCTAACTTCAGTCACCCCAACAACTCCATTCTTAACTGGAACAGTTGCAGTTTCCCCAGCATTGATGGAAGACCATACTTTCTTCTCAAACTGGCCTGTAACTCCCGTGGATACTCCACCGCTAGAGCCACCAGTACCGCCACCGCCAGCTGATGAGGTAACTGTATAAGACCCTATCCCGGTTGCAGTATTATCAGCATAATCTGTTGCTGAACAAGTTGAAGATTGTCCACTCGAACCAGATGCTGTAAGAGTTTGGCTAGTTGTTGCATCCCCATACCCGACCGTCTTCACACCAGCACCGCTATCTGATGCAGTACAGGTGCAAGTAACTGTAGCGCCTACAGCATAAGGTCCTCCGCAACTGACCGTTACAGTTGGTACAGTCCGATCAACCCTAAATGAGATGGATTGGGTATTGTTGAATCCGATAGTCCTGTTGCCGGTGCTTAAGTTTGCATGGACGGTTACAGTATGCAATCCTTCGGCCAATTGTCCTGGATCAATACTCGTCCAGAAGTATGCAGCACCAGTAGGAGTATCTGTTGCGTTCTTCAGGTCAGACCTATTCCCAATAGTACTCGTTGAAATGTTAAAATCATTTCCAGTAGCATTGTCAAATAATAAAGTCATATTATACCCTGCGGCAGGTGATCCAAACAAAGTACCATTCTTTAGCGAAACGTTAATAGTAATATTGATCCCCGAAGCAGCTGAAGAGAAATTAGCTCCTGCTAAAGTACTAGCAGGATTTCCGCTACCGCCAAGAGAGGCGTTCATAAAGGTAACATTAGGCGCAGTATTCACCAAGAAGCTGACTGTGCTCTGGTTTGTACCATTGGCGTAATCAAAGAAGTACACTCTTGCAGTATGGGTTCCTGCTGAAAGCTGGGAGAAGTTTACTAAAGCAATACCTGCACTACCTGCAGACCAATTTCCAGAAGTGTTGACACCGCTAAGGTTCTGTGATTGACCTCCGCCACAAGATTCGCCACATACTGCACCGAAAGGCGCAGAAGCATTGTCAAGGGTGAAAATCGCAGACCGAATACTTGCAGTTGGTATGAAAGTCCTATCATCCCGTAAAGCTACAACTAATGATGCATTCCCTGAAGTTAAGTTAAAGGTTGTATCAGTTCCCGTCCGCATGGCTGTTCCAGTAGTGGAATTAGCAGTAATTATAAAACTACCATCAGTCACAGTTGGGGCAGTGTTATCGATGGTCAAATTGTAGATGAAGCCTCCGACAATATTTGCCCTGACAGTATTAAGCACCTGAGTGCTGTTACTAATGTTATAATTCACCATAAAGGCATCAGTACTTTCACCATAAGTACTACTGGTAACGTTCCAGTATGAAACGTTGATAGAATATACCCCGTCTGGAAGAAGAGTAGTATCAAACGAGGCGTTGGCAAATGTTCTATTTTCGCCAACCGCCACCATGCCCATCTTCGAAGTGTTACCTGCTTGGTTAGCCGTGGTGTTGAAAACGGTGGAATAAAAATCGTAACCAGTCAGGTTTCCATGACCAATAGGCATAGCACCAAGAGAGCTGCTGTTTGTATTAGCTTTTGTTACATTTAGAAACATAAAAGTGACGTTGACGATATGTTTATAATGGGTGTCGTTGGCAAATGGTAAATACTCAGTCTGATTACTCGGACTACCGTGGTTGGTGAGGTTGCTATCGTTATCGGCTACACCAGCAGAAAAAGACACGTTAAGGACAATAGTTCCGCTACGATTAGCAAAGCTGTATACTCGTTGTAATTCATTGGTACCATTGTTTAACCATATCACTCCGCCTGCACCCGTAGGAGCGCCCCACAAGAACGACGCGGTAGACATGTACGAAAGCGATAATACGAACACTAAAACTAATCCCAAAGAAAACAACATCTTTTTATTTGCCATCTTTTAATCCCTCTTTTTTTTGTTAATTATGATTATGAACTAAGTTCTAGAACAAACCGTGATAATTTATAAACATTTAGTCCCACTCTAAAATAGTTAATGCAATGAGACCATAACAGTTTATATTATACAGTAGTTTCTTGAAAACCATGAAACTATTTTCCTTAGCAAATTTTCCTGTAGACGGTAAAACAGTTTTACTGAGAGCCGATTTCAATGTTCCCATGGAACAAGGAAAAGTAAAAGATAACCGCAAAATAAAGGCAGCACTTCCTGCAATCCAATATCTGTTACATAAGCATTGCAAGATCATTATTGCTACCCATCTGGGAAGGCCGAAAGGTTTTTCGACACAATTTTCATTAAAACCAGTGGTGAAAGAACTGCAGAAAAGACTTCCAAAAAGAAAAATTGTGCTACTTCCCGACTGCATCGGAAAAGATATAAGAGAAACCATCCAAAAAGAAAAAACACAAACCATTTTTGTGTTAGAAAATCTCCGGTTTTATAAGGAAGAAGAACAAAATGATTCCTTTTTTGCTCATTCCCTAGCCAATCTTGCAGAGGTATATGTCAACGATGCTTTCGGCGTTTCCCATCGGAAACACGCTTCAGTTGACGCTATAACCCAATTCCTCCCCTCAATGACCGGATTATTATTTGAAAAGGAACTACAAGAATTATCCAAAGGATTGTTCCCAGAAAAGCCAGCAGTATTGCTACTGGGGGGGGCGAAATTAAATAAAGTTGGCCTGGTGGAACAAGCTTTGCGTAAGTTCGATCATCTTCTTATTGGCGGAGCTTTAGCCTTCTCCTTTCTGAAAGCAAAGGGAATATCGGTAGGGTTATCTAAAATAGACCCAGATTCTATAGTAGCAGCTGCAAAAATATTGCAGAAGCCGGAAGCGTATAAGATAATACTCCCGCTTGATTTCGTGGCAGCAGAAAGTTTTTCTCCAAAAGCAAAAACAGAAATTGTAAAATATAATCAACTAAAACCCAATCTGGTCGGCCTAGATCTAGGGCCAGAAACTATTTCCTTGTTTAAAAAATACTTGCAGCCAGCAAAAACCGTAGTCTGGAACGGTCCCTTAGGATACTTTGAATGGTCAAAATTCGCTGTTTCTACTAAAGAGATCGGCCGCTTCATTGGACAACTCCCAGACGCAATCACTCTTGCCGGAGGAGGGGAAACGGCAGAAGCGCTGACTAAATTCCATCTTCATCACACTCTAACTCATGTTTCTACCGGTGGAGGTGCTGCCGTAGAATATTTATCCGGCGAAAAACTTCCTGCCGTTGCAGCATTAGAAAGAAGTTATAAGAAATTTAAAGGAAAAATTTGAATAAGCTTATAGAGGACTTTGAATAACCCCTATTTTTCATTGAATTCAAAGTCCTTCTTAGAATGGTTTGACAAATTTTTTGGGGTTAATCAAACCCTTCTATACCTTCAACACAATACTCCTTTTCAAACTCTCTTTGACCTGGTTTTGTATTGATGCTTGTTCCTGAGAGACTTTCTCTCCCAGCTGCTCCATCTTTTCTTCCAGCGCAAAAAGGTCCCGATTTATTTTTTCCACCTGTTTGGCAAAATGATCTAACCGATAAGCCGCATCTTCCAGTTTAATGATAACATCATTATGCTGAACTTGTTCCGTTATCTGCCTTAACTCCTGCTGAAACTGGAGGCGCTTTACTCGAAGCTGTTCTAAAGCAATACCGTTCGTAGCTTCCAATAAAGTGAGAGAAATAAGGAACTGCTCTGGATTCAGCGATAATTTTCCCGCCTTTAACAAGGACTTAATATGATCTAACACCTGCCGAATGGAAAGTCTTTCATCCTGTAAAAATGCAGCAAAAGGATCTTCCAGATAAGACCATATGGTTTTGTTACTCAAATCAAGTTTATTATATTGTTGCAAAAGAGGCTTGATTTTAGAGAAAAAAGAAAGAATTTCTGTTTCATTCTCTTCCAAGCTATGGATGAGGTGCTCTTGTTTTTGAGTAAGACTTTCTAATCCTAACCCTTTTGCCCTCTCTTTTAATAACGAAAGTTCCTTTTCTTTTTCCAGTTTTTTTTCATCAGCAGCTAGTAAACGGTGCTTCTTTGCAGCAAGGTCACCTTCCCAAGAGGCAAGTTGCTGTTGGCTTTGCTCCAGAAACCCTAGTTTTGCCCTTACGAGTAGTATAGTATTATATCCGCTCCGAGTAATTTTTTGTTCAAATGCTTTACGTTGGGCATCTATATCCAGCAACGACTGCAGCAAAGGGTTAAGATTTCCTTGATCAGCACCGCCATTATGTAAAAAATCAAAATCTTGCCCAAAAGAACTTGCTTCAATTTTCTCTGATAAAGCCTGCAGCCGCTGTTCTAGATAACTATTCTGCAGAAGAATCTTCTCTAAGAGAATATTATCGGGAAAAGTTAAGAGATCTAACAAGCGCCTGGTCTCGCGCAGCAAGGGAACAACCGCTTCTACATGAGCATGCTCGCGTGCTTTTTCCTGCCATTGATCCAGCTGGCATTCTAAAAACCAGCGCTTATCTTTTAAGGCTTGAATATATTTCTGCAGCTCACCTTCAAGCCCGGCATTAACCCTCAACTCCTGAGAACGAAAACCTAACCATTCCCGCAAATCAGAAAGCATTACCTCTTCTGGCTGCTCTGGTTCAGATTTCTTCAAAAACTTCTTCAATCGTAAAAATAAGCCCACACATTCACCCTTTAATAATACTAAAACCAACCCTATTTAATTATTTCTGTATGAAAGGATATAGGAAGGGTCGAGCGATTGATTTATATAAAAAGAGCATCTACTTCTAAATCATATTGGGATATAATTGGAAAAATAAAGAGGCAAATTTCGGACCACCTCTTCAAAAACAAGTTAGTAGTGGAACACATATTACCATAGAAATAATTCTCAAAAAAAGAAATAGGTATATTGCACTACGAAGACCGAAAGGAATTCCTGAACACGAATTACCGCCACAAGCAAAATTGTATCCAAAAGGACTCTTGTATTTCTGTCATAATCTTGTAAGATACGGCGAATCAATGGAAAAGTGTGTAAAAAGAATAGTTAAAGAACAAGCAAGAGTATCTGTTAAAAATATAAAAATAGTCTACATAGATTCTGTTATACAAGATAAAGATACTCAATGGGCTATTACTCCTCATGTTATTGCAGAAATAGAAAAAACTCCTACTACAAACAAACAAGTTACTGAAGTTATAGGGTTTGGTAAAAACAACATACCTACCGATTTTGCCTGGTGGCCGAAAAAAGAACTAAAGGATTTTCTTAACGATTATGACTAGTTAACTATCGAATCACTAGCAAACAGCTTCTCATTTCCCAGACACAATCTCTAACACATCCAAATTCTTCAGCGCATAATCCTTGCCCACTGTTTTCTTGGTACGCACATCTTTCGCACAGATGAAATTTTTCCCTAAATCAGTGTGCAATTTGTAGGCAAAATCCAAAGCAGTACTTTTGGCAGGCATCAAGAAGCAATCTGGTAACACATTTCCATCCTTATCCTCAAGCTTACTTACTCCACCAGGGAAGATCGCTACATATTGCAGCAGCTTGAACACCGCCTTATCTAACGCATCCTGGACGCCAGTGGAATTATACAACTCTAAAATTTTCTGCTGGATGAATTGCAATGCTTTTTTCTGTTTTTCATTTAATTTATCTTCCTGCAAAATCGTAAATGTTTTCTCTCCAGGCACATATTCGATTAATCCTGCCCTGGCAGCTTCCCGCAGCGCAATTTCCGCTTCTGCTGAACAGGGAATAAAAAGATATTCTGGAAATTCTTGCTTCAATCGCTCCAGATTTTCGGCAGCGGTAGGAACATCCGCTTTATTGCAGGCAATCAGCATCGGTTTAGTTTTCTTCCGCAGATATACCGCAAGATTTTTCAAATCTGCTTCTGTCCAGGCGCTTGGTCTTTCTTTGTCCAAGCTCAATTTCTCGATAGCGTCTTCCACCATCGCTTCTGTTACTTTCAATCCAGATAGTTGTTTTCCTAACGCTTTCTGAATTTCTATCTTTTCTTGCATTACTGTCCTAGCAAATTTATCCCAGCCCTTTTGGAGTATGCCAAGATACCACATATCTAATTCTACTTCCAAGAAGCGTACATCTTCCACTGGATCATAACTTCCTGCTTCCACTACCTCTCCTTTTTCGTTAGTAGAACCAGAAACATCAATAACATGGATTAACGCATCAGCTTGCCGCAAATCATCTAAGAATTGATTTCCCATGCCTAACCCTTGGTGCGCTCCCGGCACTAAACCTGCAACATCGAGTAATTGTACCGGAACAAAACGAAATTCTTTTACTACATATCCATTTTTAGGATTGGATATTTTGCCGAATTCACGGGCTACATCTTTGACTTTTACATATCCTACACCTGAATTTGGCTTGATAGTCGCGAAAGGATAGTTAGCTATCTCTACTTCCGCTAAGGTCGCGGCTTTGAAAAAAGTACTTTTTCCTACGTTGGGTTTTCCAACAATGCCTATAAGCATGGTTTTTTCCTCATGCTTGTAGGCCCCGAGTTTTAACGAGGTTGCCGATCAGCATTTTGGTTTCGAATTCCACTATATATATAAAGATTAAGCTTCTCTTGTGATTATGAGTTTTGCCTTCGGTCATTTAGTTGGAGCATGGCTTGCAGGAAAGATTTACGAATATTTCTCTAAAAAAAAGACCAGTCACGCGGCCTGGTTTTTTCTATTGCTGGGAGGAATTTTACCTGACATAGATTTCCTGCTGGACTGGACTTTTGGATATGACGTGCATCGTACTATCACCCACGGTCTTCTTTTTTTATTGCTAGCGCCACTTGCAGTTTACTGGTTGTTTTTACTGTTAAAAAATAAGGAGAAAAAATCCTTCGCTTTATTGCTAGGCTTAGGAATATTGACTCATTTCTTTCTGGACAGTTTTTCCAGTCATGGAGTGCCCTTATTCTGGCCTTCTTCGCTTTACTTCTCCTGGTTTAATGGTTTAGTGCCATATTCTGGCGAGGGATCATTATTGCTCGGCTCAGCAGCACTGCTGCAATCCAGACTAAAATACGCCGTCGCAGACATGGCCATCGGGACTGCTGGGATATTTTATTTATGGTTTAAGAAACGGATTCAGTTTTAGAGGCCTTTTTGGTAAGAGCTAACATTTATATATCTCATTTTCTTCTTTGAAATCGTGCCCGCAAAAGATATCAATAAAAAGAGATTAGTGTCCATCTTCCCAGAATTCAGCCCGCTGAAAGTAAAGTATAAGGACGTTTTAGATATGAAGGGATTTTACGAAGAATTTTGGGAATGGCTTAAAGAACAGGGTTGGAAGGATTGGGAAAATAAACTAGATACTTTTGAACGTTTCTATGGCGAGCGCATCGGTCATGGAGGAGCAAAGGAACTCTGGATTCGCTGGAGGCCATTCAAGGTTCCTGAACCCTACGGTGGGATGAGTGATCCTCCTCTGCGCTACTATTTTGATATCGACTTTCACGTTATCGGATTAGCTCCGGTAGAAATCGTGAAAGACGGAAAAAAAATCAAGACTGAAAAGGGAGAGTTAGAAATCACCATCAGGGCCTTTGTTGAAAAAGCATATGAAGAACAATTTGAGAAACATGGTTTATTGAAACACGTGGTGGACATTTTCACTGCCAGGATATACCGGGCTGCGCTCGAGGAACGCAAAAAAGAATTATACCGTGAAGCATACGTCTTGCAGGCCTTCATCAAACAATGGTTCAAGTTAAAAACTCACCTACCCTACGAAGAAGTAGAAGGATTCTTCCCCAGCAAAGCCTGGCCTTCGCATCAGTAGAAAATTTAATAAAGGAACATTCTGAAGTTGTGCTATCGCCCCCGTGGCTCAACGGTACTTTGTGCAAACAAAGGTTTGCGCGAAGCGGAAAAGAGCGCTTGACTTGTACTTATCGCTATGTTTTCCAAAGAAGCATGGCAAGAGATCAGGAGGTTCCGAGTTCAAATCTCGGCGGGGGCTTTTTCTCTATGAAATCTCCAGACAAAAACATCAAACAGAACCAGTCTTTCTTCAATAAAGGAGCTAAAAGATATGACAATCCACTGCTGCAATTCTGGATGAGGCGATTCCATGCTCCTACCATCGAAGAATTACGATTTACTTCCGCAACTAAAATTTTAGACATCAGCTGCGGAACCGAAGAATTGCTGAAAAAATTGCAAGGGAAAGCGGAACTGTATGGGATTGATATCTCAGAAGCGATGCTCAAGGTTGCTAAAGGAAAACTCGGCGCCCAAGCAACATTGCAAAAAGGAGATGTACATGCACTTCTTTTCCAAGACCGTTTCTTCGATTATGTCATCACCACCGAAGCCTTTCATCATTACTACAACCAGCAAAAAGCCTTGCAAGAAATATCAAGAGTAACTAAAAAAGAGGGAAAAGTGATTATTGTTGATGTTAATTTTTTTCTAAAATCAATTCATTGGCTTTTCAAAAAGCTTGAACCTGGCCATGTTAAGATCAATAGCCGTAAAGAAATGAAGTACTTGTTTAAAGAATCCGGATTGAGAATTCTTACCCAAAAGAGAAGTTTTTTGTTCGCAATCATGACAGTGGGTGAAAAACCAGAAAACCTACTTTAGAACTGCAATCTTGATTTTGCTAACGATTCCGTGATTTCTTCGTTTGTATAACTATCAATTTTGTAACCGCATTGCAATAAGGGTGTTAAAAGCATTCCGCATGCTTTTCTAAAAGTATCAGTGGCAGTCGTTCTGGTGCTTGGCCTATAAACATCAAACTCCACAACCCCCTGACTTTTCACCGCCCAGTACATAGGGTAATCTTTTGAATAGAAATCTGGTATTTTCAGACTTAAGTCTTTATTGACTGCAAGTAGAACTTCCAAAGCAGGAAGTATCCCTTCGACGCCAATTACTGTGGTAACGTAAACTAAGTCTTTTCTCATATCATTCGTAGGTATTGGCCTATCCATACCTAATCAGGAAATGCTCGTTTTTATAAAGTTAATCGAACAAATTTAATTTAAAATAATCGCCAAACACTGCCTTCCCCTCTAACCCTTAACCGAAATATTTAAAAATAACAACCATTTCCAAAGGATTAGCAAATGATAGATGTTAATCATTCTCGGTGTCGTTAAATGGAAGAAACAAGTCTAAAAACAGGCACTACAACGGTAGGAATAGTCTGTAAGGATGGAATTGTACTTGCAGCTGATAAAAGAGCAACTGCTGGCCACATGATTGTGGACAAGCGAGCTGAGAAAGTTCATGTTATCTCTGACGACTTTGCCGTCACTATCGCTGGAACGGTATCGGATGCCCAGCTCACCATCAAACTTATCAGGGCGGAACTCAAATTAAAGGAAGTCCGCACTTACAAAAGACCTTCTGCTAAAGAAGCAGCCAATCTCTTAGGAGGGATATTATTCTCTAGCCTTCGAAGACCAAGCATGTTTCCAGGCATAGCTCATTTCCTTTTAGGAGGGAAAGACGTTCATGGTTTACATTTATATGATCTTTTTCCAGATGGAAGCATTACCAGGATCACAGATTTCATCTCCTCTGGGTCAGGATCAGTATTTGCCTACGGTGTACTAGAAACACAACACAAAAAGGATATGTCTGTTGAAGATGGAGTAGCATTAGCAGTAAAAGCTGTTAATACTGCGTTACAACGAGATAGTGCTTCCGGAAATGGAATTGACGTCATTGTCATAACAGAAAAGGAAATCAAGCGGGTGATGCATAAAGAATTAGTGTGCAATTTGTAAATACATTCTTTTTGCCCTTATAGTATTTTTTCGCATTCATCCACAACAAAAACAAGGAGATTATAGCATATGCCAGACATATTAAAAGAAATAATTAAGGTCTTACCTGAAGGTAAGATTTCAGATGCTGCTTTTGAAGGAGCAAACATCGTTTTGTACACTAAAGATAAAGATTATTTTATCAACAACGAAGGCACTATCAGAGACGCAGTAAAGGAATTTCGGAAAAGAATTGAATTACGTGCCGATCCGACTCTCTGCGTGGAACCGGAAGCAGCTAAGAAGCTGATCCAAAAGATCATTCCAGAAGAAGCCGGAGCACAGGAATTTATCTTTGATCCTCCGCGGTCTATGGTCATTATCCATGCTACCAAGCCCGGATTAGTTATTGGAAAACAAGGTGAGTATCTCCGAGAAATAAAAGATAAAACCTGCTGGATCCCCCTCATTAAGCGTCTTCCACCCATCAGGTCCAAACTTATTGAAAGCATTCGCTCTGTTCTATACGAAAATGCAGAAGAAAGAAAGAAATTTCTCAATAAAACCGGACATAGGATTTATGACGGTTGGCTGCGTGAAAAAAAGCAAGAATGGATTAGACTTTCCTGCCTGGGCGCTTCACGTCAAGTAGGAAGAACCTGTTTCTTAATTCAAACTCCCGAATCAAGAGTCCTGATTGATTGTGGAATTGACCCGAGCCAGGATGATGCAGGAATGTATCCTTATTTTGATGCACCAGAATTTAATATCAGCGAAATTGATGCGGTTGTGGTTACCCACTCTCATCTGGATCACACTGGTTTAATTCCTTACTTATTCAAGTTTGGGTATCGCGGTCCGGTCTACTGTACTGCTCCCACCAGAGACGTGATGGCTTTATTACAGTTAGATATGGTCAAGATTCAACGCGCAGAAGGTAAGGAACCAATTTACACCAGTGACGAAGTCAGACAGATGATCTTGCATACTATCTGCATTGATTACGAGGAAGTGACCGACATTACACCCGACGTACGGCTTACTTTATACAATGCAGGTCACGTGCTAGGAAGTTCTATTGTTCACCTTAACATTGGCAATGGGCTTCACAACCTCGCCTATACTGGCGACTTAAAATATGCTCGAACCAATGTTCTTGAAGCTGCCAACACTCAATTCCCGAGGTTAGAAACTTTGATGATTGAATCAACCTATGGCGGTAAAGAAAACGTGATGGCGGAGCTAGAAGCCGACGAATACATGATTAAAGTAATTAAAGAAACCTTTGAACGTGGCGGAAAAGTATTGATGCCAGTATTAGGTTCAGGTCGGGCCCAGGAAGTGATGATTATTTGTGAACGACTAATGCGCGAAAAGCTAATTCCAGAAGCACCGATCTATGCTGATGGAATGTTATGGGACGTCACTGCCATTCATACTGCCTATCCTGAATATCTTAACCGAAATATGCGCGAACAAATTTTCCACAAAGAAGAAAATCCTTTCTTGTCACCATTCTTTAAGCAAGTTGGCTCAAATAAAGAGCGGCAAAAAATAATGCTAGACGAAGGCCCTTGCTTACTATTAGCTACATCTGGGATGCTTATGGGCGGGCCTTCTGTTGAATACCTTAAAGGCCTCTGTGAAGGCCGAAAACATTCCCTGGTCTTCAGCTGTTACCAGCCTCCGGGTAGTTTGGGACACCGAATTAGAGAAGGAGAGAAAGAAATCGTCCGACGAGACGGAATAAAAACAGAAGTTCTTAAGATTAATATGGATGTTCATCGAGTTGAGATCACCAACCACTCTGATAGAAGACAATTAATGAACTTCATCAAGCGCTGTAATCCTCAACCCCGAAAAGTCATCATTGTACACGGAGAAAGTTCACGATGCCTGGATTTAGCTTCATCTATTCACAAGACCTTTAGGATTGAAACAGTTGCGCCTAAGAATCTGGAAGTAATCAGGATTAAGTAGAA
>DATDTA010000090.1:0-3133 GCA_035291085.1 Candidatus Nanoarchaeia archaeon
CTGGTGTTGATCCTCTCTTGCATCTCTACTAATTCTCTTATAAATTCCTCTGGTATTTTTACGTCATTCCCGCGCAAGCGGGAATCTAGCAGTTCTGCTGAGCCAATCTTCTGGATTCCCGCTTTCGCGGGAATGACGGCAGTAGTTCTCTTTAAGAACTCTACCCTCTTTTCTTTAGGTAACTCTCTTACTTCTAAGATCGCGCCAAACCTATCTTCAAAATCTTCTCCTAACTCATATCCGCCATAAGGTTCTTTTGCTTCATTCATG
The DNA here is from genome assembly GCA_035291085.1 of Candidatus Nanoarchaeia archaeon. GTDB lineage: Archaea > Nanobdellota > Nanobdellia > Woesearchaeales > GW2011-AR9 > JACPIL01. Next base: position 271 of record DATDTA010000090.1, read on the forward strand.
GTCGCTATGATTTGAAACCCTTCCCCTCTTTTTACTCTTTTTCCATCTGGCAGCTCTATCTCTTTACTCTGCATCAAATCATTTAATATGGCTCTAGCGCCGGGTCTAGTTTTAGTGACCTCATCAATGATAATGATTTTTCCTTCTTTATAGGCTTTTACAATTTGGCTATATTCCCAGATAGTTAAACTTTTTTCTAATCCTCTCCAAGCCACTAGATCTTGTCCTTCTATCTCTTCACTTAGAGACATCACTATAGGCTCTTCTCCCATTAACTCTCCATAGACTAGAGCTAACCAGTCTTTACCTACCCCTGCTTCCCCTACTAATAAAACATGCTCGCGTAAAGCGCGTGCCCTCAACATCTCTTTGATAATGTCTAAACCTTCATCTGTCCATTTTTGGATAGCATTGTATTCACTTGGTTTTTTAGGCGTTTCACTCAGTTTAAATTCCACATCTCCATCCATAACAATCCAGTAGTTCTCTTGCTTTTTTCTAAAATATTCTACTCTTCCTCTAATTCCTAGCTGACTCATTCTTCTCTCTTCCATGGCTTTTGAGATTTGAGCAGAGGGCAGGTTCCCTAAAATTTCATCCTTAGCCTCTTCTCCATAGAGATCAGCTATGGTTTTTAATGTAGATTCCTTCTTTGTTTCAGTCAAAGATAGAATAAATGCTTTAGTTCTTTCTATTGCGTTTTCTTCAGAAGCGCTGGGATTGTTCCAGTGGTAAAGTTCATGGTCTAACCCAACCATTGCCAACTCTTTAGAGTCCAATGCGCTTGAGTCTAGATAGAGAATCCCTTTATTTAAATCCATGGAGCCAAGAGGACTATATCCTTCTGCTATCACAATGCGAAAATCACGGCTTTGAGGATAATTCTTTAGAACTTCCTGTAAAACAGTATTTAAATTTCTTTCTTTTTCAGGATTTATCTCCTCTCCCCACTCATTGTCTTCTGAAACTCTAGTGATAATCCATTGCTCTTTGCTGGTTTTAGAACCTAGAACTTTTTTATCTTTTTTTCTAATGTCCCAACTCCCTATGTATCGAACCGCCACGCCAAACTCATTTCGTTTTTGTAGAACGTGAGTCATTTCACTGCGGGTTTTAAGATAAGATTGTCTGGTTATTTTTGCTTTTATCCAAGAGCGCATCTCCCAGAAAGAATATTTGGCTAAACCATTAATCAGAATTTGGCTAAAGGTTCGCAACTCTTTTTTCCAAGCTGGATGAAGTTTAAAGGCTGATTCCCCTAGAACAATAGGGATGGAAACGCTAATCAGTAACAAGAGAATTTTTAAAGAGAAAGAGTCTAAAGTAAGATAGGACTCTGCAAGGTAAGAGAATGTGAAATATGCAATGATAGCAATGGATTCATATAACACTTGGCTCATCTGTAAGGAATGCGTAATTTTAATAGAGCTGAATTTAAAGAAAGTTTGTTTAGTGAGTGTTAGAATCTGTTGAAAACCCCGTTGTGTGATTTCATATTTTTTTTGTAAGTGGTTCTGTAGAAGTAAGGCTTCTTTTTCTTCTTCTTTGTTTCCCTTGAGCGCATTAATCGTACTGCGGAACTTGGCTTTTTCAAGGGGGGAAGCTTCTTCCATGCTCTGGAGCCTGGCTCTTAAGTGATAGGAAGAACTGTTTTGCGAGGACTCAAATTTTTTTCCTTCCGCATAAGCAGGGGCAAGCGCTGAAAATAAAAAGAGCCCTGCCAGAACAAGGCAGCTCTTTTGTTTAACAGTTGAAATTTCTATTTTATTCCAGAAATAAATCATCATATTTTTGTTTTTAATGTATGTTTGGTAAACGTACCTAAAGTATGGGAGAAGAACCCACAACTTTTCTTCAACTTTTTGCAACAATTTTGTAACTTTTTTGTATAATCAAAACAGGCGCTTTTATTTGATCTGTAACCTCAAAACGAGACGTTTAGGAACGCAAAGTGAGACTAAACCACTCTTTAAAGAATGAGGATATCTGAGATTGATTGAGAAGGGGATACGCCTATGAGTTTGGCATACTCAGATAGCCAGCGAGACTGATCGTTAGAGAGAAAGAGGGTTCTATGTCTCATTGTATTTGAGGTTGCACTCTTATCAATGAGATGGGAGCGACACTTCCTGGCTGAAACTCGGTTGGAATCTGAGTTTTAGGGAGAACAAAGTGAGTGAGAGTTGAACCTTTGTGAAGGACAAAAATTTCCGTATGAGGTCTTCGCGATGAGGTGGGGGGTTTTAAAACAACTGTCACACGCTGCGTATTTCACTCAATCCTGCCACTAGTTTATTGAACTAATGCAGAACGTCGCGTGGCTCCGAAAGTGGCAGCCATGATTAAAACGTTGGCAGAATTGAGTGAAATACGCACATAAGGAGATTTTATCGTCTAAAGACCCCCTCACCACTTGGTAAAAAGTGCTCTCTCGAGACATGGGCGTTACCTGATCTTTTGGGGATAAAGATTCATCTTGAGGCGGGGCTCTGGCATGGATCAGTCCAGCATAAGCTACCATAAACTGCGGATCAGCAAAAAGGGTTTGGAACCTGCTGACCAGAGAGACAGAAACAAGCTGTGCAGCAATTAAACTTAAGCGCGCGTCAGATTCGACGATTATGCAAACGAGTGCGAGGACAAGGCAACAAAGGAATCATTCACTAATTATGTGGTCAAGATTCTAATAATCGCCTAATTATGTGGCATTAAGCCGATGCATATCCCTGGAAGGCATGAGCTTTGTAAAACCTGTGCAAAAAACGCACATTTGGACTGACTGGAGGATTGTCCGGTTCATGACGCGCCACCAATACGAAGATTCCGAGCAGAAGTTGCCGCTAAACCAGAAACTCGAAACAAT
>DATDTA010000091.1:0-3267 GCA_035291085.1 Candidatus Nanoarchaeia archaeon
TTTTTTCTCGTGGCGAGGCTAACCTCCTTGAGGGAAGCCGCAGCGAAAGCAATATGCGCGCAGGCAACGAGGCGCATCGTATGAAAGTGCGGACAGTCACGGGATAAAGACCCGAAACCAGATGATCTAGCCCTGGGCAGGGTGAAGCTTCGCGAAAGCGGAGTGGAGGCCCGCTACCGGTTATGGTACAATTTTAATAAGAACCATAATTGGTCCTAGGCTGGTGAATCTAAAAATAGCCAATAGAGGACTTTGAATAAATATATCTTTTGTTCAAAGTCCTTATTGTGAACTTTGACAATCAAAGGGTTAATCAAAGTTCTCAATAAGATTTACTAGACCAAGTTACCGAATGTTTTTATTAGAAGTACAAACCTTTCGGGTGACCTGGGGTTAGGGGTGAAAAGCCAATCGAATCTGGTAATAGCTGGTTCCTCCCGAAATGCATCTAAGTGCAGCCTGGCTCTTAGTAGCCGGTGGGGTAGGGCTCTGATTAGACAGCCAAGGTGGGAGACCGCCACCTGTCTTGTCAAACTTCGAATCCATCGGCGCGTGAGCTGGAGTGAGGGCGCCGGAGTAATTTTGGTGTCCGAGAGGGAAAGAACCCAGACTGCAATTAAGGTCCCTAAGTGCTGGTTAAGTGTATCGAAAGTTGTCCTGGTCTTTAGACAGTGGGAAGGTTGGCTTAGAAGCAGCCATCCTTTAAAAACTGGCAAGACGAAAAATTCTATATGTCGTTGGCATATATTGCAGGACTTATCGCTAGTGATGGACATTTATCCAAAAAATTCGTTCAAAATTAGCATAATAACTGCAAACAAGGAATTTGCAACCAAATTGGCACAAATCCTTAGTGATTTAGAAATTAAATCAGGCATCTATCGTGGGAAAACTGAGTATGAAATCTTTGTCTATAACAAGAGTTTCTGGACAATTCTGAGTTCAAAATACAGAATTCTTCCAGGAAAAAAGTCTCATAAACTTGAGCATCCGGATAATCTGACCAAAGAAGAAAACACAGATTATTTGAGAGGCTTGCTGGATGGAGATAGTTCCATATTTGAGACTACAACTAAACTAAAGCGAAAACAAAGAATTTACACCTATTATATTCTACGAATAGAATACAAGTCTAAAACAAAAGCGATAATAGACTGGAGCTTGGAATTTCTAAAAGAAATGGGAATCAATCCATATATACAAAAAGATCCAAAATTCCACAGATGGTTTCTTGACGGTGCAGAAAATATAAGAAAATTTTCACAAATCGGTTTTTTGCACCCTGAGAAACAGGAAAGATTGAAATCCATTCTGACGATGTACAAGGATAAGCGATATTATCGCATTAAGAATGTCGTGTCAGTTGAAGAAACAACGCGTAATAGCGGACCCATCGAAGACCAAGGCGCTGAAAACGCGCAAGACGAATAAATTCGCTTGGCGTTTTGCGTGTCAGCAAAATGGACGGGGCTAAATCAGCCACCGATATTGTGGATTCTTTCTTTGAAAGAGTGGTAGGGAGGCATGCTGCGAGGGTAGAAGCGTCATCGTGAGATGGTGTGGACCTTGCAGCAAAGAAAATCCTGCTGGGAGTAGCAATCAAGTCGGGTGAGAATTCCGACCGCCTGAGAAACAAGGGTTCCCACTTAAAGCTTATCTGAGTGGGGTTAGAGTAGAAGTGCTTTAATAAACTTCTAAATAACTAATCAGATGCAAATAAGAACATTGGAACTTTTGCCAAAAGAAACAAGGGTTTATTCAGAAGAAATTCAACAACTTCTTAGGAATATACCAACTGGAAAGCTTGCATATAAACTTGGTGTAGCGGAATCCACGACTAGAAATTACAAAGCAGGTTTACACAGAATAAATCTAGAACAGTTAGAAAAACTGAATTTCTCCGGAAAATTCAAAATAGGTTTAGAAAAAAGCAATAAATTTTTTGAATTTCCTGAGGAAATAAAACTAGATAAAAATCTGCTTTGGTTAATAGGTTTTTGGCGTGGAGATAGCGATAATTCAGAAAGACGTATAGGCGTATGCAATATTGAAGAGAGCATCGCAAGGAAGTCTTTTGAAGTTTTTGCAAATTTGATAGGGCAAGAACATGTGTCTTTTGAGGCAGAGTTGCCTCAAAATTTCAAAGGTAAAATAATTTGCAATAAAACACGAATTAGAAAACAAAGAAAGCATGTATGCTATACAATTAGAGTATACAGTACATTATTCAAGTCTCTTTTCTTGAATCTTGTTTCGAAAATAGAAAAGAATTTGTACGAATTTCCGAATGAATTGCAACTTGCCTATGTAAGCGGTTTTATAGATGCAGAAGCAAGTGTGCATAAGAAAAAGGGCATAAGGATTTATCAGAAATATAGCAAAAATGGAGAAGGGATCCTTATGCGAGTAAAAAAACTCTTGACGCAAAACAACCTAAAAGTTAGCAAAATAAGACATGAACACGATGATTTATGTCTTACGTTGAATCTTGGTAAAGACAATGAAAATTTAAGAAAATTTATTAACGTTTCTTATTTGCACTCTGAAAGAAAACTAGAGAAGGTCAGTGTGCTTCTATTCCCCCATAGTCGGCCCTAAACGAACCCTTAAGAAGAAGTTCGTGAATGGCAAAACGGTTAATATTCCGTTACCGTTTGGTGTCCGTTCGAGTTGTATGGAAACACCTTGGGATAGTTTGACAATGACTGTCGTTGTTGCTAAGTGTTTAAGCGCAGGGAGTGTCGTAATGACGAGAACTGCGTGAATGCACGAATGGCCTGCCGTATGGCGGGTTCAGATGGTTCCTGGGGTCCGTGAAAATCTGTACAGTTAGGATGCCAGATGGCCGTACCGAGAACCGACACAGGTGTTTCTCGCTGAGAAGGCGAAGGTGTTCGGGAGAATCCATTTCAGGGAATTCGGCAAATTAGCCTCGTATCTTCGGTAGAAGAGGTGCCTGCTTAGCGATAAGCAGGTCGCAGTGACAAGTTCCACCGGACTGTTTAACAAACAGGAAGGAATGAAGTGGTGATGTATCTGTCAACTACCGCCCAAGCGTTATGCCTGGGTACAGTCCGATAGAATTCACCTAAGAAGCGACATTCTTTACCTGGTTAATAAACATAGCCGGCTGACAAACCGAAATTAACCCTTTTCTTTGGGAAAGAAAATCCCTACTGGAAAAGAAACATATTATGAATTGGGTTAACGGTATAGGTCTTTTATAGCCGGTGAGTCGTGGCCACTAGTGGTGTGTTAACGCGGGTT
>DATDTA010000092.1:0-10314 GCA_035291085.1 Candidatus Nanoarchaeia archaeon
GAGATTACAAAAAAAGTCAGAAAATTAAGTGAGAAAATCCTGTTAATTTCACCGTTTAATACACTTGCACCAGTGTAAATGAAGGTAAATGCTAAGGACAAGGCCAGCCAGGCTTTCAGAATGTCTACTATTTCTGTCCTGGAAGTCTTCACCTTTCCAATAGTAATCATTTTATTGATCATGTTCGGTTTCCTTTTCCGTAGAAGGCTCTGCCTTCGAGGCATTAGAAGCTTTGCTTATTTGTGCTTTCTCCTCTACCAATGCTTTAAGACGCTGTGCTTCCTCCTCAACTTTGACTAATAAAGAAAGATCAGCGAAGTTTTCCTGCGCACATTCTTGGCAGTAATAATCTGAAGTGTCCTTAATCTTGTAAGTAGCTTCCGCGTCGCAGACAACACACTTTTTCCCCATATCAGCTTAAATGGGTACTGCTTTAAAAAGGTTTTTCTAAAGTCGATAAAATTTAAATAGAATTTTCATCTTTGAGATAAAATGACCTTAACAGAATATTTCGTTTATATTGCCGGAAGCTTTCAAAAGATGAACTTAAAAGATTTGGTTAGATCCAGCAGAGATCAACCACAGCAACAGGTTTGGTCAGCCCGACTTTCTACCGGCGTATTTGGTTTGCCTGATTGCAAGGCGGGGAATAGAGGCCCAAAAGAAACAAACGAAGTCCTTTTATCTTTAGGTAATGAAGAGATCAATAAATTTGTAGATTTAGGATTCATTTCCTGTCCTGTATGTCGTCCTGAAGAAACTCCGAACTTCTGGGAGATAATTAGCGACAGAGTTGGCCGAAAATATGGCCTTTCATCACTTGAAAGCTATGTTGATAAGAAAATGTTACCCTTTGACGCTCGAAGGCTTAATTGGGAAGAACTACTTCCAATCGTTGGGAGAACGCCAAATAGAATTTATTTGCCTAGGGATTTATCCGAGCAAGATTTGGTGCAATTTCAAGAAAGATTTACTCGGATAAGATTTGCTTTCCCAAAAGTTGGCTACTATAATCCTGCTGTTGCTGAACGATTTACAGAATATCGGACATAACTTCACTTCTTCAGCAGAAAATCTTTCATCTCTTCTACTTCGTCTTCCGTTACTGCCGCACCATTATATTTTGCGTTCCATAAAGCTGCTTCCACTAATATTTCCCGCCCATTTTTCTGAGGAGGAATGTAAGAATCTAAAAGGCCCATGCGGTAGGCTACACCAATAAGCTCCACTGAACGGATGATTTGAATATCTCCCAATTCCTGGCTGAACTGTTTCATCTTTTCTGCATTTACAGAAACTGTTTTCTGGAAACGTCGCTCCAGCAATGCTTTCATCTCTTTGTTATTTTCAATAAACAGGCGCATGGTCCTTTCATCCATGACCATGGCTTCTGCTCCTGCTTTTAATGCGCATATTACTGATTCAATCTCTCCTGACTGCACCACTTCCATATCTTTATTCTCAATCTTAAATGAGCTATTAGCTATGGCATGGAGGCGAGCTACTTCTTTTTGCGGGACATCTTCATAGACTTCTAGGACCCCGTCTTTAATCAGCTTTAATGCTTGCAATGCTTCAAATTGGAAACGCTTGATATCCATGGGCCTGGTTACCAACTCCCGCTTTACAGAGGGGGTAATGTAAAACTTTCCGCCATACTTCTTCTTTAGTTCCGGCAGGATCCAAACCATCCTGGACATGACTAAAGTGATGATCGGCCCGGTATCAAAAAAAAGAGCCTTGACCATCAGGAAACTCCAAATATTTTTAACGCCGTAGAGATTCTTTTTTGCGCCGGCACTTTCTCCTGATGCAAGTCTAAAGAGGTGGTTTTACCAGCATAACCTTGCAGATCCCAGTTCGATAATCCCATCAATCCGGCTGCCTGCCCGATAGAAAGTCCCTTTTCAAACAAAGAGGCACTTTTCTTGATCTTGGCCGCATCCATGACGTCCTGGAGATGTACTTTTACTTTCGCATTGGATTTTTTGACTAATTGGAATAGATTCTTGATGCTGTTGTTGTATTTGCCCAGCTGATTTTTCTCCAAGCTGCTTCGGGCACCTTGCAGTTCTTGGACGATAGTCTGGTAATCTTTCTCCGGAATCGAAGTGACTATCTTGTAAAGAGAATAAATCAAGACGGTGAGAGAAATCAAGTCTAGATTCTTGTGCACCGCCACGTCTTCTATACCGTGGTCGCTCAATGTCCGTAATTGATCCACATCATTTTTGTCTCTTTTCTCTAGGATAGTGATAGCTTGTCCTAAATCATAGAGAATCTCCTTCTTGATCGCCTCTTCCATGAGGAAAAGGAATAAATTTGATTATATTAAACTTTGGGTAATTAGGAAAGAACTGGCCTTATTTTTTCTTGTAATCATGCAATTCTTTGCATACTTTAGGGACCGTAATAACCCAATCAAATAGCTTAGTGCAGGCTTCAAATTTCTCCGCTGCGCTTGCTGGTATTTCTGGCAGGTCAGGAGACCAAATCTTGCCGGAAGTACTTCTAAAGACGGCAGAATAAGCAGGAACTCCAAAAAAACTGGAAGTATAGTTGAGCTGCATTTCTCCTTTATTAGGGCCAGCAAACTCACGATAACATTCTATATTCCCTGCTTCTGCTTTGCAATGCGCAAGGTATTCAAAGAAACGATCACCAGCTGATACTATTTTGTAACAACCGGGGTCTTTGCTTTCTGGATTAACTACTGTCTTAAAACCGGCCTTTTCTTCAAGGTTTACAGCAGAACAATCGGGTGTTTCCGGCGTTTCTGGAACCTTCGCAGAAGTACACGAAAGAGCAGTTAATGCTCCGGCAACCAAAGCAGTTTTCATATTAAATTTTGCCATATAATAGTGGTTTCAAAGAAGGTAAGTATAAAAGAATTATTGTTTTGCAGTTACTGTAAATATTGGAAAATCTGCCTAGGGTATTAAAGCAGTAGCAAAAATCAAAGTAGCCCCATCTTCCTCAAATATTTGCGGGCATTAGCTTTAAAATTTGGAGAGAACATCCCCCTAAATAACGAGGAACTTCCTTGAAATTGTGACTCAATCAACCTCTTTTGTTGTTCAAAGAGCGTATTATCTTCTTTTAATGATTCAGCGTACAAAGTTACATAATCTATTTCTTTCATAATTCGGACTTGATTATAGGTTCATATTCTTTAAATTTTTCCTTTTTGATAATCTCAGCAAAAAAAGTTCTTAAATGTTTTGCGTCCGCAAGATCTTTCTGGCCGCCAAGCACCAGTTCTTTGTATAATATTTCAAATTCCAAAGGGGGGATTTCGAATTCAAATTCCTGGACCTTCATCTTCTGAGGATGTGTAAATTCGAAAAATTTAGCTTTTCTTTTTTCTGTAATAGGAATAACTTCCATATTGGGAAACATTTCATTAACTCTTGCAAAACGGATATTGGACATCTCTTCTATGTAAGGATAAACTTCTTCAACAGAATCTCCCTGGTAGCACCAAAACCCACTTTTTTGTAAAGCTTCAAATAATTTTTCAAATGCATTCTGATTCATGGCCGGGACAAGAATATCCACATCTTCCGTACCGCGAGTTCTCCCGCTAGAAATACTTACAAAACCGCTCACTAACAAATAATCAGCATATTTCTTGAGGACGTCAAGAAAATCTTTAACAAATAAATCTAGTTTTGTCAACTCCCTGTTAATTACGATAGTATCCCCATCAAGATGATATCCTTTCCCCATGTTTTCTGGTAAGAAACCAATTATTTAAAATTATCTATGGTAAAGGTCTTTTTGGTTAAGTTTTTAAAAGAAACATTACTTTTACTCCTTCAAGGGCCTGTAGCGTAATCCGGTACTTCGCAAGAAGCGGAAAAGCGCATACCCATGGCATGGGTGGAGTCCGGGTTCAAAAGCCAGCAATCTAGGCAAGTTCCTCAAGTGGGGCATTCACTTCGTTCAACCCCACGACGGTGCAAATTAGTATTGCAGCTTGAAAGTCCCGGCAGGTCCATATTTCTTATTTTATCTTTTTAGATAGTTTTATATTTTTGGAAAATTTACTCTCAGTATGGCCTTAGCAGTTACCCACATCATCCTCACTATCGCTTTTCTTGACATTTTCCGCCATTATGTCTTTGGCTTGAAAAAATTTCCAAGATATCTGTTAGTTATCGGCGGTATTGCTGGGTTAGCGCCGGATTTAGATATCCCACTAGGCTGGATTCTTACCTTACTTACTGGAAATTCTGTAAATGTCCACGGTCTTTTTACGCATAGCATCTTCTTTGCCTTATTATTTACTCTCATTGGAGCAATTTTGCATTATCAAAAGAATCTGAAATGGGCAAAAATATTTTATGTCATTGCAGTAGGTTGGACGCTTCATATTTCTCTCGACTGCTTATTTAATGCATACTCAACTTTTCTATGGCCGCTTTCCATAAACACCACTGCTTTTTGTCCTTCCGGCCTTCTTGAAAACTATCGCACCAGCATAGATGCAATTATCCTTGTTCTTTGGTTACTGCACGAGGAACTTCATCATAAGATAAAGTGTTATTTCTAGTTAGAATATATACTATAACCTCTATATGGCAAAGAATAATATAACCTCTCTCCTCTGTCAAACTAAGAGGTGCTCTTATGAAACGTACATTAGAAGCTGTAGTTGCAGCCCTTACTCTATCTGCGGTTGGTTGTGTGAATAATGCCACGACTCTTGCTATAGCTGTTCCTTCTGTAACTGCTACTCCTCTTCACGATGAAAAGTATGATTCTGTTGACGATTTAATCAATCCAGAGGATATTCAAACTCTTCCAAAAATGAGTTATATGGTCATTAGCGAATCAAAATACAAAACTGCTGAAGGAGAAGAAATAATCTTACATAGTTTTGGTAGCACGGTGGTTTATTCTGATATAGGAAAAAAGACCTATCTTGCCACTGCAAACCACGTGGTGGAAAATGAAAATTTTTTATTTAGTTTTTTTAAGGGCAGACTTGAAAAGGTTTCTGAACAATTTTACCTTTTAGAAGATTATGAAGTTGATGTACTTCACGAAACTATGCGCAGGTTGATTGAATCTAGGGTTAAACAAGGAGTTAGCCAAGAATTGTATGCAGAAGATGTTTTCGGGAACAGAACAGTGCCTGCAAATTATATAATCCATACCTCCAATGAAATGGCATCTATTCTCGAGGTGCTGAAACCAAAAAAAATACAGACAGTAGCTCAGAACGAGACGGGAGATTTAGCGGTTATCAGGGTGCCTCGGTTGGGACATCCGCCGCTTCCCTATTCCATTGGTAATGCTAAAGAATTGCAGCCGCAGAATCTTGTTTTTGTGATTGGTTATCCCGGAGCATTATTGGAAAACCTCACTCGCGGGTATATAACCAGAGCTAGTGATTCAAGATTAGTAAGAATAGATCCAGAAACAAATTTCATCTTTGATGCTTCCATTAGTCCTGGAAATTCGGGTGGGGGGATATTTGCCGTTCGCGACGGTAAATTGGAATTAATTGGAGTTACCTCTGCCATGTATCGGGGGAACAATGATATGTACATTGGTGTTAAAATCAACGGTATATCTGATGTGTTTAAAGGAAATAGAATCCGCTGCACTAAAGGGTGGACCTGCAATCTCTCTCAAGGGCAAGAATTGAATTTGTGATCCATCTAAGTAACTTTTATATATATCATTTTTCTTTCCTTTGTTTGATGTTTGGCTTTACAGAAAAAGAGGTTGCAGTATTCAAAACATTAAATACTCCTAAAAAGATTCAAGACTTCCTCAATCAAATACCTGCCAACTTCGAGCCAGATGGGGACACTGTTTTATCTCCGAGAAGAGTACTGAGAGAGAATCGCGCTCACTGCATGGAAGGAGCCATGTTTGCCGCTGCAGCATTACGGTTTCATGGCTACAAACCGTTAGTTTTGGATTTAACCACGGTAAAAGATGATGACGATCATGTGGTTGCGGTATTCAAACATAAAGGGCATTGGGGTGCAATTTCTAAGACTAATCACGCAGTTTTGCGATATCGAGAACCGATATACAAAAGCATCCGAGAATTAGTGATGTCCTACTTCCATGAATATTTTACCAACCACGATGGAAAAAAAACACTTAGATCTTACTCTATGCCCATAGATTTATCCCGCTTTGATGAACAAGGCTGGATGACTGCTGAAGAAGACGTCTGGTATGTTCCTGAATACTTATTTGAAGCTCCCCACCAGCCGATTTTATCTCGCTCTCAGATTGCTATGCTGCGTAAAGCAGATCAAGTAGAGATTGAAGCTGGGAAGATTGTGGAATGGAAGAAGAAGTAATTTAAGGCCTCCACACTTCTCCATTAAAGAGATGTTCCACTTCTCCGATCTCGCCTTCATACATCGAGCATTCTACACCGCACCTTTCAAGTAAAGAGAGAGCATAATTGATACTCTCCTGCCATCGCTCTGGTGTTTTCATAATCAATTCTCTATGGCCAACAAGTTTCTTTATTCCAGCATCAACAATTGCTGTAGCGCAAGGCGTACATGACATCCAGGGCATGTACATTATTGTTCCTTCTGTAGCTGAACCTCTTCTTCCAGCATTAAAGATGGCTGCAGTTTCGGCATGAATAATATGTTTGTATTTCCACTCTCTATCTGCTACTTGTTCTGGTGTTTGGCTTAGTCCTAGAGGGAAATGATTTGCCCCATAACTTACAATGTGGGCTAAATCTGGTTCTACGATAACTACTCCTGTCTTTGTTACAGTATCCTCGCTACAAGCTTGTGCAAAAGAATATGCTTCCCGTAAAAAGAATTGATGTTCTTCTCCTGAAACTGATTTGATGTTTGGGTTCCAAGTCATGCTATCACCAAATGGAACGCTATGGTTTATGTTTATATTGTTTGTTGTTCTTGAGAAATAGTTTAAAAAATAAATGGGATCGCGAGGATTTGAACCCCGGTTACACCCATATTGGTTCTAATCCCCAAGGGTGAGTCTTACCAAGCTGGACCACGACCCCAATTAGTTTCTAAAAACAATAATTGTTTAAAAAGATATGCAAGAGAAAATAAAATTCAAAAATAAAAAAATCTAGTAAGAAACACCAACTTCTACTTCGGCTTCTGCAGAGGTGCTGTCGTTGCTTTCTTCTTTATCCTTCCCTAATCCCAAGCCGCCTTCAACCTTGACTTTACCTTGGGCAATAGAAACCTTTGCTTTAGCAGGAATTCCTACACCGGCGCCAACATTTCCTTCAGCATCCATTCCTACTTTAATGTTAGTCTTTACTTTTCCAGCTTTTATTTCCACTTTCTGGTTAGCTTTCACTTCTACCTCAGCATCAGTCTTTGTTTCCAACTGCACTACTGGGGCTAAAATGTATTCTCCATTGCCAGTAAGATGAAGTGATTCATCAGCAATAAAGTCAAAAGTCGCCGTTGAAGTTGAGTTTGCTTTTACTTCCAGATCGCCTACAATCTTCAATTCTCCAGAAGGCAATTTTGCTTCATGTTCGCCTTCAGCATCTACAACCAACACTTTGGAGATATCCAAGCGAAGCTGCTGATAGGTCCCTTCTTCAAGTTTCACGTCAGCCAGTAATTCTTGACTTCCTTCTGCTTTCAATTTTAGCAAGTCAAAAGTTTGTGCTTCACTAGAAACAGTTACCCATCCTTCGGTTGCACTATGTACACGCACTGAATCAACCGTTACCATAATGCTGGTTACTGCGCTAATATTTGCAGCTGCATCAGTTATGGTAAACACAACTCTTCCTTCTTCTTGTTTTTCCATTGCCTGTTCTTCAGCTTTTTCCATCTGCTGCGGCGGAACACAACCTACTGCCAGAAGGAGAAGCGCCAGAATTCCGACCATAACTATCCATCTTTTCATAAATTTCACCTTTTTTAATGACTAAGTAATACGGATTAACATATCTCCTCTCTTTAAATATTTTTTCAAGAAACCTTTTTATAGAGAATATATATTAGCTAACTATGTTCCAACACTTTTCCTACAGCTGGCAATTAGTAAAAGAAAGTTTTGCCGTTCTCAAGAAAGACAAAGAGATCATGCTCTTTCCAATTGTTTCCGGTATTTTAACCGTTATTGCTTTCCTTTTACTTTTTGTTCCGGCAGGTATTCTTACCTTAGGAAAGGACCTTTCTTCACCATTCTTCTATGCATTACTTTTTATTTACTATGTCATCACCTCCTTTATCGTCATTTTCTTCAACACCGGATTAATTACCTGCGCGCAGATGCGCTTGAACGGGAAAGATCCGACCTTCAAAGATGGAATAAAACATGCCTGGAAACATCTCGGTAATATTTTTGTCTGGTCATTAATCTCTGCTACGATAGGATTGATTTTACGTATGATCGTTGACAGAATAGAAAATAGCGAACGTCTTGGTCCAATAGGAAAATTGGTTGGAATGATTTTCATTGGCATTCTTGGCATGGCCTGGAGTTTCTTGACTTTCTTCGTCATTCCGGTCATGGTTTTCGAAAATAAAAATGTCTTTGCTTCCATTAAGCAATCAGGATCGCTCTTCAAAAAAACATGGGGAGAAAATGTTATTGGACAATTCTCGATGGGCTTGATTTTTGGATTATTGTTTTTAGCTGGAGCAGCAGTCGCATTTCTGGCCTTCCTTTCTGGATCATTGACAGTTTTAGTTATCGTTGGTGCACTTACTTTAATCTATTGGACTATTTTAGCAATTCTAAGCACCAGTTTAAATGGCATATTTGTTGCTGCCATGTACAACTATGCTAAAACAGGCAAAGTTCCTTCAGCATATAGCCCGGAATTAGTGAAGGGGGCGTTTAGGCACAAGAAAAATGTTGGATTTCAGTAAGATTTGCTTAGTCCAAATAGGCCTTTCTTTTTCTCTAACTCTTGGATTTTTGTACTTGTTTTTTCATCAAACCACTGTTCATTGCAGGCATTACAAATTCGTGCCGGGAATTTTCCTAGCTCTATTTCATGGACGGCGTACAAAACCTTCTTCGACATAAGCGTTCCTTTACCGCATCTAGGACATTTCATCGTAATTTATTCCCGTCTGGGTTAATACCCCGCAGCTCTGCTGCGACAGGTTAATAACCCCTACTTTTTTCAATCAGTAATGCAAGTTCGCCATGCTAGTCACTGTACGTACCGAATTCGCTATCACATGGTCTTTGTACTTAAATACAGAAAAAAGCTTCTCACTCCTGAAATCTTTGATTTCATAAAGATAATCTGCAAGGGCATTGAGCTTCGTTACTATTTTCACTTTGATGCTCTTGGCAGCGATGGAGATCATCTCCATTTAGTCGTAGAAGGAGCACCCCGTTATGCTCCCTCACATATTATGCAAATGTGTAAAAGTATACTTGCAAAGCAAGTATTCAAGCAATTTCCAGAATTGCGAGAAGAGCTGTGGGGTGGAGAGTTTTGGTCTGATGGTGGTCACATTGACACGGTTGGAGATGGAAAAGGTCTTGATGCAATAAAGAAATATGTTACTAACCAAGGTCAAGACATGAACCAGCTAACTCTCCACGCGTTTTAACGAGATACCCCGCAGCTCTGCTGCGATTGGGAGTTTCATTTTTTAGCTGCTTTCAATAAAAAGACCCTACCAGAAATCTTCGTGATCTTCTCTTCTTCAAATGGCTTTGCGTCTTTGCAAATTCCAAAACCATCAATCTTCTTCATTTTTAAAACTAAAGAGGACAACTATAAGAACTTTACTCCACCCTTTCTCCCACAATACTTCTCAACATATAATCTACCACTTTAATCTTAATTTTTTTGTTCAATGGCAACCTTCCTTTTACTCCGATAACTAATGGGTACGTCCCCATCTGCCGGCAAAAGGTAGTTTTACCGTCGTACATTTCGGTAAAAACATCAGTCATAATGGTCCCTTTTGGTAGAATCATTCCTAGCATTGGATAGTCGATTTTCTGCCGAATTTCGTTCCGCCATTTCCAATAATACTGCTTATTCTTTCTGAGATATTTTGTACCGCCGTGCTTTTCTAGATAAGTATCAGGAAGCACTGCCACCTGCCTGATATTAATGCGCCTCAACATCAATCCTTCGCTGATCACTTGCTGCAATGCTTCCATATTTTTCTTGTGTGTCTCTTTACTTTCTCCCAGCAAACCAAAAATGATATTTATCCCGGGCAGAAATTTTGGCAGGCCATTTTCTCCTCGTTCTGCGCCATACTTATTAATGATGCCAATTGCTTTCATAGCCATAGCGGGAGCGGTGTTCAATAAATTTTCCTTCACCACAACTGGATCAAAGCTTTC
>DATDTA010000093.1:0-9053 GCA_035291085.1 Candidatus Nanoarchaeia archaeon
TCCACTTCTCCACACTTATCTACTAATTCGACTTTCTTCCGATCTTCCAATTTCAAGTTCCAGATCTCTTTCTGAATCTGCCGAATTACATCCAGACCAGATAAGCCATAGTCCAGCATCAATGATAATAACTTCTTTCTGGATTCCAAAAAGTTTCCTTTGGCCGCCAGGCTTAATACTTCATTCACTTCCTTCGGTTTAGCCACCGAAGCCATGGAGAAAATCAATTCCGGATCAATACCTTTCCCCAATACGGCGCAACTCTGCATGATATTCTCTAATCTGCGGACATCGCCGCCGCACACTTCAAACAACGCTTCTTTTGCTTCTGTACTGATAGCCAACTGCTCTTCCTTAGCAATCTTATCTACGACTGCAAATATCTCTTCTTTACTTAACGGCTTAAACCTGAATACTGCGCATCTGCTCTGGATCGGATCAAGAATTTTAGAACTATAGTTGCAGCTCAAGATAAATCTACAAGTTTTAGTATAATTCTCCATTGTCCTTCGAAGAGCCTGCTGCGCTTCCCGAGTTAATGCATCGCTCTCATCCAGATAAATCAACTTAAACGGCACATCGCCGATCGCTTTGGTCCTGGCAAAATCCTTTACTTTAACCCGAACCACATCAATGCCGCGTTCATCAGAAGCATTCAGCTCTAAAGTATTTTCCCGCCAGTTCTCTCCAAACAATTCGCGGGCAATGACTAAAGAAAGTGTAGTTTTTCCGACTCCAGCCGGACCAGAAAATAGCAAGTGCGGCATGTTTTTTGATTCTACAAATGCCTTGATCTTCTCTACAATTTCCTTTTGGCCTTTAATATCCGCAAATGTTGCCGGCCTATACTTTTCTGTCCATATAGATGAAGTCATAGTAATTTCTGTAGGATGCTAGTTTATAAGTTTTACCGCAGATCACTATCTAAGAGCCTAAAGAGAATAGAAGAGTATTCACTAAAGTATGAATCGCCCATTGCAGCCTTTCTTGTGAGGAAAGCCAGACAGAAACGTCGGAAAGAGAAACTCCAAAGAATAACACCAGAAAAAAAATAGCTACTAAGATAAAAAAGAAGAGGCGGATGGAATTGATAATTGTTTTAACTACTAAAAAAATCATCACCACTAATAACAAAACACCCAGTATAGCTGATAGTTCCATGTAAACCAGGTAGGAAATGAAACTATTTAATCATTTCTGCATTTCATAACTACTTTTTCAAATGAATAGTTTGAGTAGGGAAAGGTATTCCAATCTTTGCTTTCCGTAAAGCATTGTAAATCTTTTCCGTAGCCTCTAACTTCTTGTCAAAAGCCATGTTCCATTTCTCTACCCAAAAATTTGCTCTGAACTTTAAGGCAAAATCGCCCATTTCCAAAAACTGTACGGTCGGAGCGGGATCAGCCATCACTCCTTCCATCTCCTGGATGATTTTCATCACCAGCTTGCGGACTTTCTCTACCTCGCTGCCATATTCAACTCCAAAAGCCACATGAGTCCTAACCTTTGAATCAGGATGAGTATAATTAAGGATCCGCGAATTCGCGATATATCCATTCGGTACATAAATAGCTTCGTTATCGAAATTGACAATCTTGGTACTGCGCAGGCCGATATCATGGATTATTCCTACCTCTCCGCTTTCCAGCTGGATCTTATCGCCGATCTTATAGGTTTTATCCAACAGTAAAGAAATGCCGCCAAAGACATTTTTTAACGAATCCTGCAATGCTAATCCGAGTACAATACCGCCGATCCCGACTCCAGCTAAATAAGGGGTGATATCAATATTCCAAATCTTCAGCACCCACATCAAGCCGATAACCACAAACACTATTTTGGTAACTTTCTGCAGCATGGGCAGCAGCACATCATCAAGATTGCTTTTTGTTCTTTTAGAAAAAGTAATCGCCCAGGTCTCTACTATAATATCAATGCCCTTCATGATGGCATACAAGAATACTATCGCCATGACCGAATTAACTACCTTGGTTATTGTCCCATTAACGTGTAAATTTAATATGCCTAATTTTATCCCATACCCAACGAGAACTAAAAATAAAGGCCCTTTGACATTATGAAAAACCAAATCGTCAATCTTATTTTTAGTTTTGGATGCAAAACGTTGCAGGTATTGAGTAAATATAAACAAAAAAAACCTGCCCAGCACCGCAAAAGCAACTACGGTCAGCAGAGAAAGCAAATACTTATTTTCAAACACCGTTCCCACTGCTAACGAATTAATCCATTCAATAAAGGCCATTTTACTCAAGATATGAGAAGGATTTAAAAAAATTACCTAAAAAATGAATCACGCCGCAATCAAGACATCTTCTAATTCTTCTAAATCTCCTTGGATATATCGATAGTGCAGTAAATCCTGCACGTATTTATGTACACCCATTTATTGTTCGCTCTCCTCAGGACTTCCGCCCGCAGGTGCTGCGCTCTTGGATATAATAAAGATGTCTCCTACTGCTCTTACTAACTGATGAGGAACAATGACTCCTTTAGCACTTCCTAAGACTTTGCTCAAATAAGAAGACTTGGTAGCCCGTATTTTCCATCCAGAAACTTTATTACCCTGAACAACGCTGTCTTCGATATCTCCAAAATAATCTCCGGCATCGGTAAATACTTTTAACTCGTACGTTTCGCTAACTTTTTTCATTTTCAGCATGATTAACCACCTCACTTGGTATACAGCGCTTTAATCAAGCTCAATTTATATACTTTTCTGTGGTGTGATAGAAAGTATTAAAAACGTAGAAAAGGCTTATTCTCTATGAAAAATCCCTGGAAATTAGCTGTTGGAGCAGCTCTAGGCAGCGCAGTAGCTGCTTTAGGGGCGTATGTGTACATAAACTATGATCTTTCTTCAAAAAGAAAACTTGAAACAGAATCCGTAGAAGAGACAGAACCTATAGTAGAATTGCCAGAAAGTACTGGAGCAACCCCTTACAAATCAGAAAAGACTCAAAAGAAAGCGCAGGAGTTCCCAAAATATAATCCAAAAAAAAATTCTAGAAATCAGCTAAATCATCCTACTCAAAAACCCTCTGATTTAGAAAGCACTGTAGAAGAAGAAAAACCTTACGACTTGCCTCCTGAAAAAAGGATAGCATTAACCACAAATTGGTCCTTAGAGAATGTTAAAGACCGGTTTGAGGAATTAGGAAAACATTACCAAGATGCCATGGATGCATACGATTTCAAAGTTGCAGCTTCGTACATTCCTGATTTCCAAAGATTCATGGAAGCAGAGAAGAATACCAAGCCAGAAGCCTATCAAAAGATTGAAAATGATTTAGCTTATCATATAACTACCGATTACGACAAATATCTTTCTGCAGCTATAGAAGACTGCAGTAAACATGATTTTGATTCTGTGTTTGCAAAAGTGACTTGGATGAACGTTTTCCTAGCAGAACACCCAGGACTATTTTCCCCTGACTACCTAGAAAAATCTAACTTAGCAAATTTCATCCAAAAAGGAAATCAAGCGTTAGACGCAATCGAATACTGCAATGAATAACCTCAAAATCATCGGAACCTCGCACATCGCTAAACAAAGTATTGAGGAAATTAAGAAAACCGTGGAAGAATTCCAGCCAGAGATCATGGCGGTTGAACTTGATCTGCAAAGAGCCAGAGCTTTAATGCAACAACAGAAAAATAAAATATCGTTTCGTGATATGGCTAAGATCGGAGTGAAAGGTTATGCCTTTGTAGTGATAGGGCAGTACATTCAGCAGAAGTTAGGAAAAATGGTCGGTGTTGCTCCAGGCTCAGAAATGAAAACTGCGCTGGAAATTGCCAACATCAAAAAATTGCAAATTGCCTTCATCGATCAACCGATTAATATTACTCTGAAAAATTTCTCCAAAGAGTTGACTTGGAAAGAGAAGGGACGATTTGCACTCGATCTTGCGAAAGGAGTTCTTTTTCCCAAGAAGCAAATGAAAAAATACGGAATGGAAGATTTTGATCTACGTAAAGTTCCCGAACAGCAAGCGATTGCCAAAATAGTGAGTCATGTAAAAAAACAGTATCCCAGCATCTACAAGACCATAATTGCCGATCGGGATAAATATATGGTCAAACAGTTGGTGAAAATCATGCGAAAAAATCCAGAGAAGAAAATCCTGGCAGTTGTCGGCGCAGGGCATCAAGAAGGCATGGAAAAGCTATTGTTGAAGGTAGATATTGTACGATAAGTTGCATAAGATTTAAAAGACAGGAGCTAGAAAAACAAAAACATGGAATTTGTTACCAAATACGGCGGACTTGGGGAATTTGAATTAACTGAACAAGAAGTTTTTCTAATGCTTGGGCTCAATAGATTAGCTACAGAAAATAAAGTTAGGTACCATCTTGGTCAGCCTGGCTTGCCTGAGAGCCAGCAATTTGCATCTCACCTTTCTGATCTTTTCCCGGATTTACCAAAAAATCACAGTAATAATCGAGCTTTCACAAGAGCTACTGACCGATATGAAGCAATTATAGGAAGAAATGTTACGGAAGTAGTTATACCGACCATTATTCCTCTGGACACCATAGGTGGATATGGTAAACAAGCTGAACTACAAATCTTTTTCCCACCCACGAGAACGCTTAAGGTGCTTGGCACAAAATTCTGTATGACTTTACATATTAGCGCACCTTACCAAGAGTTATATTCTTCTTGTATTGATGATGTTGCCAAGATTTTAGGAGAGAGAGAAAAACCCGCTTTGGAAGGGTTAGAAGTGCTTCCCGACAACGCAGATCATAATGACTACGGTATCGCTCAAGTGCACCGCCTTGCCGATGCCTTTAGAATATATCAAAGAGCGACTAGATTAGTAGGCGATATAGAAAGATTAACTGGCGCCAAGCTAAGAGAGTTAGACCGATTACGTTGTGACGGAAATACTCACGAAAATCTCGCCATCCGCGATCTTAGCAGAGACCGATATCAAGCAGAGCTGCAAAGATTAGTAACTCATTAAACCTATACAGTATAAGCCTAAATAATAAATAAGCCCTACTTTCTTTTATTTCCATGAATAAAAAATCCTTTCTTGCGATTGTCGCTTCTTTAGCTACCTGCGGATCAGCACCCATCAGCTGCGAACAGACCGAAATTTCTGTTCTAACCTACAACGTGCATGGTCTGCCGGAAAGCGTCGCCGGCACTCATCCCAAAGACAACATGCCGCTCATCAGCCCCTTACTAAATGATTACAGTATCGTGGCTGTCCAGGAAGATTTCTTTTATCATCCTCTTTTGGCTGCTTCAGTAGAACATCCTTATCGGACCCCGGCAGAATACTACGCTCAGCGAGAAGAAGAAACCGTCAATCCTACTGGCTTGTCGTTATTTTCCCGCTTTTCTGTTGAAAATTATGTTGTACAAAGATGGTATACCTGCAATGGCACGGTTGATCAATCCAATGATTGTTTTGCTCCAAAAGGCGTTGCTGCTGCCGATATAGAGGCAATCCCTGGAGCGTTGGTTGATGTATATAATTGTCATATGGATGCAGGAGGCTCAACCGGGGATGGAAATGCCAGAGACAGCCAAATCCTGCAATTAGCCCAATTTTTAGAGGCGCGTTCTTCTTATCGTGCTGTCATTGTAGCTTGTGATACTAACATGGACGAAGAAGACCAATCGCAGCTGGAACAAATGTTACTTTTAACTGGCTTGAAAGACAGCTGCCAAGAATTAGATTGCCCTGAGCCGGATAGAATTGATCGCATTTTCTACCGCAGCGGCAGCTGGGTGCAGCTAGAACCGACCAGATGGTATATTCCAAACAACTTCGTAAACGAAAAAGGAGAAGACCTTTCTGATCATAAGCCCGTCGCTGTTGACTTTGAGGTTACGCTTGGACTTCTGAATTTGAAGTAAAAATTTATAAAGTACCGACGTAAAAACAATATCGGTAGTAGTGGCAGAAAGCTTAAGGTGTGTATATCGCACTTAGGAAAGTCCGCCCACCCAAAAAAAGCTGCTTCCGGAAGGAAGAGGGAGAAATTCCCTAGCTCTGGCGTAGAAACGACACGTCCTGCAGGCTGGAATGATATGGCGAAGTGCGTTGAGAAACGCATGAGTTAACCCTTTGACGTCCCTGTAGGGAACGATGAAACGGCGAATCTCAGCTGGTGCAAGTCAAATTGACGCATAGTAGAATGCTTTCACGAGTTATCGGCAATCACCTGATTGCTTTGGGCTCGACAAAAGGCGGCTTATGCCACTCTACCAACCTCCACAATAAAGAAACTACTTTATTGGGACGCAAAAGTGATAGTTTTCACTTTTCGCGTTTTTAAGAAAAAAAATGAGTAAAAAACTGTAAGTGGAAATAGTGCCATTTTTGTTTGTTTCCAAAAACTATATAAAATACAACCCAAAATAACCTAAGTATGGCAGACGATAAAATACGCATCCCCTCTGGCGGCGGAGGATTAACCAGATTTTCTGAAGATACTGGTTCAAAAGTTGAACTATCTCCTGGTGCAGTTATTATTATGGCCATTGTCATCGTCATTATCATAGCCCTTCTCCATTACCTCGGAGGAAAATTCTTAGCGTAAGATGTTACCCGGAATGAATCCTCGGAAAATGCAGCAGATGATGAAGCAGCTAGGGATCCAGCAAGTAGAAATCCCCGCTACTGAAGTCATCATCAAGACTAAAGACAAAAATATTGTTATAACCAATCCTTCTGTTTCTAAAGTAAATATGATGGGACAGGAAAATTTCCAGATCTCCGGCGATATTCATGAAGAAGAAATTTCATCTGTGCCGGATATTTCAGAAGATGATATCAGGACGGTGATGGATCAGACTGGTGCCAGTAAATTGGTAGCAAAAAAAGCCATTGAAGATGCAAATGGAGATCTGGCTGAGGCAATTTTGAACCTAAAGAGTGAGTAATCCTAAAATAAAAATTACTCTTCTTTCAGACCGACTGCTTCTAAATCTCCGGGCGATAATGGAAGTTCTCCTCTTTCAAAAGCAGCTTTGAGTTCTTTTGTAGTATCACACAACCCATTCATTTCGGGAAAAATTGCGCCAAAAACAGTATATGCTGTCTTCTCTTCCGGAGAGTTATCTCCATATTGATTCAAGACATCAACATAACAATCCAAAGCTTGGCCAACTCTCTCATCCCTAGTAGAACGGACGTATACCTTACTCATCATTTCATCTAAATCCATTGCAAACACCTCTTTAGTATATCTAGATTAAGAAAGAATAAAAACTTTTCCAATAAAAATATTACAAAAAGCTAGTATTCACCTTCTTTCCCCTCGCTCAAAGGTCGCTTTGATTGATTTTATTTTCTCACACTCTTCCTCAATTTCAGGGAATATTGTGATGATCATATCATATAGTTTTCTTTCTTCCGCAGAATCGTTCCCATATATATTTACAATGCCAGCATACAAACCTAGAGCAGCGTTTTTCCTATCGTCTTTATGTTGATAGGTGTAAACCGTCACCATAATTTGATCTAAATCCATTTCTTTTGTTTTAAGCCGGTCCCTTATAAAAAACTTACTGACCCCTCCAAAACCTTGAAAAACGCCTAAATAATAGAAAATAATAAAAACAGCTCTTCTTTATAGCATCGTTCTGCGGAGATTTTTGTAATGGATGAATATTTATTTGAAGCTCGGGAAGAACTAAAGCGGCTAGAGCACATTATTTACGTCAGCTTAAAATATACTCGTACAGTAGATGTTATCCTTAATGCCTTAAATCGCATGGTCAGCACCTATGATTTCATTATCGAAGCCTTCCTGCGAAAAGCAATAGAAGAAGGTAAACTAGATTCAATGCCTAAAAGTCCCGCCCTTACTGCCAAAAGGTTGGGAGACCTTTATCCTAATGACGAAATCATCCAAAAAAATCTTACCTTTTATTTTTCATTACGCAATATCCTTAAATCACCACACCTAAAACGGCAGGAATTCCGCCGGCACGTCACCTTAGTGATGCCTCAGGAAGATCATACCGTAGAAGTAGAAATTGACAATTTGGTCAATTGTGAGAAATTTATCCACAAATTTTTATATTATTCCCAAAAGCTGATCGAAGGGATTGTAGAAGAAGATTGAACCTGCCAAAACAAAATTTACTACCCTTCTTCATGAGCAGAATATTTAAATAATCCTTTTCCACTTAATCATGAAACATGACTAAGTTCATCGCTTTTGTCTCAGGAAAAGGAGGCGTAGGAAAAACTACTTCTTCTCTTAACGTAGGACAATCTCTTGCTTCCATGGGAAAAGAAGTAATTCTCGTTGATGCCAATATTGTAACTCCTAACCTCGCTATTCAACTCGGTTTCGTCAATCCGGAAGGAACCCTTAACAAATTCCTCCGGAAAGAAAAAAGTCTCAAGGAGATTACCTACCTCCACGAAAGCGGCATTTCTTTAATTCCAGCCTCTCCCTCTTTGAGCGAATATCAAAAAACGAACCCGCAGAAGCTCAATAAATTGTTTGACTTGCTCAAAAATACTGCTGATTTTGTTCTTATCGACGCTCCCAGCGGATTAGGATATGATGTTCATCAAATTCTTAAAAGCACGGATGAAGTAGTTCTGGTTGTAAATCCGACTCTCAGCTCGGTCATGGATGCGCTTAAAACGATTCAATTGGCGAAAGAGAATAATAACACCGTAAGCGGGATCATACTAAACATGACTAACGGAGGTAAGGATGAATTAACTCAAAAAGAAGTGGAAAGTATTCTGGAATACCCTCTGTTAGCCAATGTAAAGTACCATCGAAAAGTACGCAGAGCAACTCACAAGCAAATGCCTTTGACCTATCTTTATCCTCGCTCCAAACCAGCTCGCGAATTCAAAAAAGTCGCTCAGCACCTAGCCTTAGGACATTAACATGAAAGTGGAACGAAGACGGGAGTTAGCCCAAAAAGGTTGGCGAGAAGATGAGTTACGCCGAGCAGAGGAAATTCTTGATCGAGCAACCGCACATGATCTTTTCTTTTCCAAAATAGTTTTCTGGAGCGCTTTGTTGGTGATTGTTTTTGC
>DATDTA010000094.1:0-1031 GCA_035291085.1 Candidatus Nanoarchaeia archaeon
CTATAGCTCTCCCAAAACAAACTATCAAAATTGGTAGTTAAATTTACGTCCTTTAATAGCAGTTTCAAATGCAACTACAAGCTGCTTGAACTGTTTGTACACTCGGTTTCCGATTTGGTCTTTAGCGTATCTCCACACAAGTTCTTGAGGATTTTTGTCTGGAGAGTATGGAGGTAACCAAATCAGATAAATGTTTTGTAATGGCTGACTATTCCCGAGTAATACCTTGATTTTCCTGCCTCTATGGAATCCTGCGTTGTCCCAGATGACAATAACTTTCTTCTTCGGATATTTCTCAATTAAACTTGTTAAAACAGGAATTATATGTTCCTGGTCTTGCCAGTCTAATCGAAACAAAAGATCCTCTCCTGTATCAAGATTTAGAAATCCAATAAAGTTTTGATACTTCCTTTCTCTTTTCTCTCTGATAACCGTCTTTTCTCCTTTTTTGAGCCAGGCTCTCCTCAAAAGAGTGTTCCACTCAATTCTTGTTTCATCTGCGGTAAACACAAGGTAATCTGGGTCTTTTAGAAAGGGTGAAATCCCGTTTCTGATTTTACTGATTCTTTCTTCAGTAAATCGGTTATTTCTTTTAATGTTGAAAAGGGATGGCAATTTATAGGAGTAGTTACAAAACTGTAAAAGTCCGTAGTAGGATTGTCTGGATGAATACTCAATGTCAAACCTTCCCGATAAATATCTCTTCAGTCTACCAATGGTCCAAAACTTACTGGGCAAAGGACTTTTCTCCAATAGCTTTTTAACCTCTTCTTTTTGTTCCTTAGTGAGTTTGGCTGCGTTTTGATTCTGGTAATATCCAGGAAATATTGAACCGATACCATTTCTTTTGAAGTTTGTAATCCAGCGTGATATTGTTGACTCTTTTTTAAAAGTTGCCTCAGCAATATCCCTGACGCTCCACCCTCTAAGTATAGGAGGATTACATGAGCTCGATGAGAGATATTTACATCATCTGCTTTTTGGTAATGTTCGAGAAGAATTGTCTCTTCCTCTGACTGGGCAGTTTCCAC
>DATDTA010000095.1:0-7995 GCA_035291085.1 Candidatus Nanoarchaeia archaeon
TTGTAAGAGCTGCTTTCAGAGATTGCCCCCTTCAAAGTGATCTTACGTTCGCTGGTAATAGTCGGAAGAGTAGTGAAATCAACTTTTGGCTTGCTGGTATCAGCAAAGACAGTATATTCCGCCGTAGCAGTATTGCCGGCCTGATCAATCGCTTCAAAACGCAGCATATTTGCTTTGTTGCTGTCTAAAGCAAGATTGGAAATGACAAAAGTTCCATCTTCTGCCACCATGCTTCGCAGCTGCGGGCCGTTGACGTACAGATTAAGAGTCGCGCCGGTTTCCGTCGTTCCCGAGATATCAATGCTATTTCCTTGCACGGCAGCCGGAACTTCAACTTTTATTTCTGGTTTAGTTGTATCAGGAGCAGGCGTCGTGAACGAATATAAGCTTCCCTCATTATCAGCAACAACTTCCTCGCTCTGAACTTTATAATAGTAAACTGTGTCTGGAGTTAAGCCAGAGATAGCTAATTCATGTTCAGTAACATCGCTGGCATCACCAACCTTATTCAAATTTTCTTGAGAAACACCATAATCAACAAAACTATCAGCAGGCTCATCAGTCTCCCAGCTGACTTTGGCTTCTGAAGGTGATATAACCTTAACCTGAACTTTGGAAATTTCTAAAGCTGTAACAATGGGAAGATTCAAAAAGAGAATGATAACTATTAAAACCAAACTCTTCATCCACAACCTCTTTTTTGTATTCATGATTCCTATTTACTTTTACTACCGCCGTTAATCTTTACTTATCCTACTTTTACATTAAATAGGCAGAAAGCCTCGTCTTTTTAAGACGAGGATGTCCTGAGCAAAGCAACGACTTTGCTGGGACGCCAGAGAAGTAGTTTCTTCTCTGTGCGAATGGCTTTCTAGCCTATTTATGTCACAATAGGCGGGGTTAAAAAAATCTTCTCCTTTTCAAGCCACGCACTTTAGTGCGTGGTGGAGAAGATTTCCCGCCTATTCATGACTTTATTTCTGGAGCAGGAACATGCTTGCTATATTCCCCTATATTGAGCATCAAATCAAACATCTCTTCTTCTGATACATCATTTTTACTAATGGTATGGATAGTAATCTCTTTTGCATTCTGCAATGCTTCCCAAGGCACATTCCAGCTTTCCTTATAACCGCCAACAAACGCATCTTCTCCAAGTATCTGCACATCCAATTCATAATTAAAATCCGCCTTTGCTAAAAATCCTAATTTTTCTTGTTCTTCTAAGACATCTCTATCGCCGATATTCGCTTTGGTTATGCTACTTTCATGGAACGGATTTCCTGGAGCATCACTTATTTTTCTAAAAGTTATCTTAACTGTAGCCAGTTCATCTTCTGACAAAGATTGCGCTGGCCCAATATTCTCTGCATCAACATATTCATGTTTGACCAAAGTTATTTTCTTACTAGGAACTTCATATATTGGAACTAGATTAAGTTCTACTTCCTTTCCCGCTACAGTAACCACGCGATCCCAGCTTTCTTTATATCCTTCTTTTTCTGCTCGTAAGATCCCTCCCACGCAATACGGGAAGTTGGTAGTATAACCTGCGACTGGCCCTTTTCCAGCAAAATCATATTCTGTTTCTAGCAATTCACATTTGTAGCGTAAACAAGTAAAGCTGGTCTGAACATTATCAAGAGGTTCACGGTTATAGGCTCCCGATTGTTCATTTTCGACTAATTCATAGGTAAAAACAGTCATGGGAATATTCATGCTCGCGCAATAATCTTCATCAGTAACTGCATCCAGAAAATAAGAAGCCCGGGGAACTGCTTCTTCTCTGCTAGGAAGATTTCGTACTAAATGAACTGTAAAAGCAGTATGAAAGGCATAACCGGTTGTTTCATCTTTTACTGTAACCAGTACCGGATATATGGCATCATAGGTAAACTTCCAAGTCTGGATGCATAAGAAAGAAAGTAAATCGGTGCCTCCTAGTTGGGAACTCTGCATTTTATTTCCCACTAGCGGCGTTACCGCAAAAGTATGCGGATAGTTTTGGTCGAAATTAAACTGTACACTTACTTGAGGATATTCAAATTCTTTGCCTACATCCCAAGTGTAATGGTTTTGATAGTAAGTCAATTCATCTGGAAAAGCCACATAATCTGTACCCTGAATTTTCAACTCTCGAACATTGATGCGTATCAATTCCAGAAGCGTGTTTTCTACAGAACTGACTTCCCAATTTTTTTTGCTGCAGCTTAATTCCATCCCCGCAACCGGAACATCAGGATGTTCTAAGGCAATCAAATCCTGAGTGATATCTTCTAATTTTAAAGTATCAAGTTCTTTCTCTACAATAGTTCTCGCTACTTCATAGACATCTTTTAATCTGACAGGAGATTCTGCAGTATGATCGATGACCTCTGCAATAATTTCTCCATTTTTACTTCTCACTTCAACATCCCAATGTAGATTAAAAATAACCTTGCCTTCTACGATCTGAGTATTAGCGGTAAGTCCACTTTTTTCAATCAGATCATAACTTTCCTGAAAAGCTTCCATCAAAAATAAACAACCGCGCATATTATCTTCCACGTAATCATCAATTTCTTCTTTAATTTCCGGTAGGGAAGGAATACGCACATTCATTCCGTAAGCCCAATAAGGAACAGCGTCTGCAGGAGAAAGCTGCAGCTTAGCACTGTTATCATTAACAACATCGAAAGGAAGATCGATATAACCGCCCTGCAAACCAACCCGAGAAAGGGCTTCATCTCCTACCAAGCCAATACAGCTGGTAATGAAATTTTCAACTTTTCCTTTTTCAGTTGGAATTATTTCTTCTGGCCTGAAAGTGATCAATTCCTTCCGCAAAAAGATCACTAAA
Source organism: Candidatus Nanoarchaeia archaeon (assembly GCA_035291085.1). Classification (GTDB taxonomy): domain Archaea; phylum Nanobdellota; class Nanobdellia; order Woesearchaeales; family GW2011-AR9; genus JACPIL01. Next base: position 2,840 of record DATDTA010000095.1, read on the forward strand.
GTCAATGCCAATAGCACCAGAATCCCCAAAATGATAAACACCGTTACCTGCCCACTTTTAGTAGAAATAATCCTACTTCTATCTATCCTGTACCTCTTTTTGCGCATTGTCTTGAGGATAGTTTAATGATTTATAAAGATTATGTTCGCTTGAAGATTCAATTGACGACGTAAAAAGCTGAAAATAGCGTTGCTGAAAGCAGCAACAAAGAAGAGCAGTATAAATCGTTAATTAGAAGTCCTGAATTTACACTGCTAAGATTGCATTTAACGTCCAGCCGGGCTCGCTTTTTGCTGTAAAGAGTAGGTTTACAGAAACATTTATATACCAAAAATATTTCTTTCCGTGTATGAATAAAAGAGGCCAGTTAGGAATCATTGAATTCAAGTTTTTTATTTACGGCTTATTATTCGGTATAGTTCTTGCCTTGGTATTGGTCTTTTTAGGAACTGCCCAAGTTTTACCATTTAAAATACCTTTAGTATGTGGGTAAATTTTCTACTGACCATATAGCCTTTAAAGAATAGAAAACATTATTAAGCATTCTTTTCTCTTTGCGGATTAATATCAAACAATTAATAATCAAAAGAGGGTGAATACAATGGATAATGAAAAACAACGATTTTTCAGGATCCCTCGAAAATCAGAAGGTGATTTTCAATGGATGTAGAAAGAATTCAAAAAATTAACAAGCTTGCTCTTGACTTAATGCGCCAAGGTTTAGCAGTAGATCGCGATGATGCAGTTGTCCAAGCAGAAAAGGTTTTTCGTGCCAAGGATGGAGAATATAGTTCCATCAGGGAGCGTATGCAAGCTACCGAACCACAACGAGAAGTGTCTGCTGCCTCAATAGCTTTAACCCAAAACAATCAACAGTCTGGAGCAGCAGATCTACATCCTGAAAAAGTTAAAGACATTCTTCAACAGAACAGCCAATTTTTAGTAAAGAAGATTACCGAATTCCAGGAACAGATACAGGCCATGCGCAAGGAATTGGATATGATGAAGCAGCTAAGGATGAGCGCTCCGCAACAACAAAATTCTGTTTCTTCCGCACCACCAAAATTAGGAGAAATCCCTGCTAATAACCCGGACATCCAACGGGGACCATCAACGCAGGCTTCTGCCAGCAACCATCCGCGTACCGGAAACTTTAAAGCAGAAGAAATTTCCATCGAGAAGTTCTTTTATATGGGAAATAAGCGGTAAAACGCCCCAAAATTGTAGTTTTAACCTTCTTTTTGATTTTTTATTTCCAACCGCTTTAAAAATTCCATAACCTTTAAATAGTACTACTCTAAAATGGCTAATTGTTGCCCTATGAATAAACCAACATGGATTACTACTCTGATAGTAGTATTGATAGGTGTACTATTCTTGCCACTATTCGTTGCAGCTGCTCCCAGTATTATTGAAAGTGAAATAACACTTGAAGTTGATTACAGCCAGTTTAGTGATGACGATGACGATATCCTTTCTACCTCTACCAGCACCTTTACTATTACCAATGATGGTTCAACTGACCTTACTGTTATCGTAGATGTGACTGGATTGCCATCTGGGTATGATGCTGAGCCTAAAGAAGTACTTATTCCCGCTAATAGCAGCAAGAACGATGTAAGTATCGTCATTGATGTCCCCCATAAAAAAGACCCCGGTGTGGAAAAAATTGGAACAATTATCATTAAAGACCAAAGCAATATCCAACTGGATAGTGCTGAGCTAGTACAGGATACCGCTCAGATGCTTGAACTCGAAGAGCTTGAGATTAAATATACAGACTATAAAGGAAAATCCCAGAAAGAAGAATTTAAGGATGAAGAAGACGGCACTTACACCTTAAATGATGAGCTTCGACCGTATACTGAAGTAACTCTTACCTTCCAGATTAAGAATCGTTTTGACAGCCATTACAAAGACGAAGGAGCTCTGGATGAAATACAGCTTACCATAGACGCTAATGATGATCATTTATTTGAAGAAAGCCTAAAAGACCAATATGATATTGAGTCTATTGAAGCAGGTAAAAAAGGAGAGTATGTCGTTACCTTTACTATAAATAAAGAAATTGATGCTGAGAAATACAATTTGGATCTTTCCCTAACCGCAGAGGATGGACAAGGCGTGGAATACGAACTTGAGAAGGAACTAGAACTGGAAGTACAATTAGATGACGATGATGTGCGGCTTACTCAAGCTGAAGTTCCTGCTGCTGTAACTGCTTGCGCGGACGGAATTGATTTCAAGGTTGAACTTTATAATTTCGGAACTGACCTTCAAAAATCAGTCGGTCTTTCCATTACTAATGAAGAATTAGGCATTAACGAAAACGTAAAAGACATTGAACTTAAGTCATACAATAAAGATCCTAATTACTGGACTAAAACTTTCACTTTTGAATTAGCCAAAAAGCCTAAAGTCAAAACGTATTATTTAGATATCGTTGTTTATCTTAATGGAGACCTAGAAATTGATCGGGAAAGGGTTGAACTTCCCATCAAAACATGTACATCAGGAGTAATTGAAGAAGAAGAGGAAGAAGTTACCGAAGAGACTGCAGGACAAGAGCAAGAAACAACTGCTGCTCCTGAAAAGACAACGTCAGAAACAAACTCCTCCGTGGTTAAAAGTGTAGAAAAAATTTCCTATACTGCCAGTGATTACATTACCGCTTTACTAGTTATCGCAATCGTGGTGGTTGCAGTGATGGTAGTGCTGCTAATTGTAGCATTATTCAGGTGATTTAATACTTAATAGCGAGGTTAACAAAATAAAATGAAAGCAAAAAAAATGTTCATCGGATTGGCTGTAGTGATAGCCTTACTAATTACAATTGGGAGCGCGCTGGCAGTAAGCCCAGAACTAGAAATTACTGATATTAAAGTCGGTAAGACTGGCGGATCGTTCGAATCGTATCTAGATGGAGCTGAAACCGCATCGTTCCAACCAGGCGACCAAGTTACATTTAAAGTAAAAGTCAAGAATAACGGAAGTGCAACTCTCGAAGACGTGAAAGTAAATATTGTTGCTGACGGGGACTTGACTAATTTCCCCACTTCACATTCCCCAGCAGAGCTTTCCCTGCTAGCTAACCAGGAGAAAGAGGTTACTTTCACCTACACTCTCCCTATCACTCTTAATACCTATGGAGAATCTAATTACGCAATCGAATTGCTAGCAGAAGGAGTAGGCGTTCATGCGCCACCTAATGAATACGAATCACCGCTACGAAGCGTCCTGTTAAAGGTAGAACAAGAATGGGACAATATTTACGTTAATGGTGTTGAATATGACTCCAGTCTTACTTGCGCTGAAAAACAGCAAAGTAGCGAAGCAGAAGTAAAAGTAAAGCTTGTTAATAACGGCTTAGAACCAGAAACTGATGTCATAGTTACCCTTACTAGCCAAACCCTTGGACTTAACGAAGAAAAAATAGCTACAGTCTTTCAAGGCACGGAAAAAACAGTAACTTTCTCTATTGATTCAGCAGCCGTGAGCGGAAACCACCAGTTTACAGTAAAAGTTTCCCGAGAAGGCGTTTCTGAAATAGTCTACGATACTGAGATCAATTCCATCTCCGGAGAGACCTGTGCTGTGTCAATTACGGGTTTACCAAGCGCTAGTTCAGTAGCTTTCAAAGAAAACTCTGATCCACAACAATTTAGTGTTACTGTTTCCAATCCGGGAGAGGTAGCTTTAACTTACCAATGGTTTGTTGACACTGATAATCAGAATGATAACGACACTTCGTTTACCTTTGATCCAGAAATTGAAGGAGTTGGAGACTATCTCGTTAAAGTAACCGTAACCGGTACCAATGTAAATCTAAATAAACAATGGACGGTAAAAGTTTCCGATAGACCAGTTGATGCTTCTCAATTTCCAGGAACATCAACCACCAACTTAAACATAAACACTGTTCCTGACATTGAAAATGTATCCGGTTTCACCTTGGATAATGGCTTCGGAAAAATTGCTTTCACCCAGAATGTAGATCTTTCAGAAATCTTGTATCTGGCTGATGTTGTTTCTATCACCGATAGCAAAGTCATGGTTAATTCCAACCTTGCTCCGGAATTAAACAAGCCAGCAACAATCACCATCAAGAAAGACTTTGATGATCCAGTGATTCAGAAACTTGATGAAAGCACCAATACTTTTGTAGATTGTTCAACCTGTTCTTTAGTAAGTAAGAGCTATGGATTGGTTGTCTTTACCGTACCGGGCTTTTCTACTTACCAAGTGACTGAAGACGATGCTGGATTCCTTACCGTAAGCAAAGTTGAAATTAATGGAAAGACCACAGGGGATTTATCCTTGTCTGAAATTAATGAGATCGAAGTTGAAATCAGCAACAAATATACTAAAGACATAAACGATATCACTCTTAAAGTCAGAATTTTGGACGAAGATGGTGACGAAATCGCCGAAGAAAAAGTAGATAAGTTTGATCTCTCCAATGGAGATGAAGAAACTAAAACTGTTGAATTCGACCTCTCCAACGAAGACCTTAACGACGACAAGTATACCTTAGAAGTCGAGGTAGAGGGTGAAGCAAGTGACGATACCACTCACTCCGACACCCATACCCAGACTGTAGATGTAGATCGCTCTGATAATGATATCGCTATTACCAAAGCAGAACTAAGTAACAATAACTTAGTCTGCAGCAGCAGAACTTCTCTTCGTGTAACTGTTAAAAACAACGGCGAGGATGATTACCAAGATGCAATGTTGCGAGTAAGAAACAATGTCTTGAATTTAGATCTAAGTAAATCTAACATTGACGTTGAAGATTACACCAGCGATGATGATGAATACCAAGCAACCTTCGAAGTTGATGTTGCCGATGCCGCTGCAGGAACCTATTCCTTAGACGTCGATCTTCTTGACGAAGATGATGATTTACTTGATTCTGAACAAGTAGAGCTCTTCGTGAAAGGATGCGGAGGCGCTGCCTCTGGCGAAAATCAAGAATACTACGCGGACGCAGCTTTAACTGCAGAACTGCAGAAGAAACTTGCTGAGCGAGAGATGGCAGATCAAACTACCATCAAAGCATCATTCAGAGAAAGCGAGCAATACACCTTACTGCTGGGAGTTTTAGTAGTAATGATGATCGTAGCTGCGGTATTGTCAATGGTAGTGATGTTAGT
>DATDTA010000096.1:0-2538 GCA_035291085.1 Candidatus Nanoarchaeia archaeon
CGCTTTCCCAGTATTCAACTCCAAGGTAATTTTCCGCAAAAATCTTATCTACGGATTCGCGCAAATCATCAAGCTCTTTATCACTAAGGAAGAAACTTGCGTAAAAGCCCAAGCCTCTGAATGATGTTAAGGCGGATTCTATTCTGGTGAAGAATTGTCGTGAAGTCCATGCCACATGCTCGTTTGCAACAGAAGAAACTGCTTGCTTTTCTAAATCGGATAATGTATCCCACTTCTTACCATCAACATATACTCCATCTTCCTTATATTGAACGCTATATTCAATGCCCTTTGTTTTAATCTTAGCTAATGAAGGTTCGCCTGTCAAAGAATTTGTCGTGATTTCTGTAAAGTCTGAGCTGCCATCTTGGATTGTTGTTTCTCCCTCACTTTTAGTATAAACTTTTTCAATAGTTTTAGTCGGAACATCTGAATTTGTTTTTTGATTATAACTATGCTCTTGTGTTATGACTTTTAATTCTATTGTATTTTGATTATTATCCTTTACTTCGGTTGTAGTAACTGATTTAGATAATCCTTCCTTTGAAAAGGTTAATGTTTGAGTAGAAGTGGTTTCCCTGTAGCCTTCCTTTCCTTTTTCTCCTTCTGGTTTAATTGATGTTTTTGTAACTTCTATATTATTATTTACAACTTTAATTTCGTCATCTTTAGTTTTAACATTACTGCTCAATTGCCTTAATACATTATCGTTTATATCCAAGGTTGTTCCTTCAATGTTGATTTTTGAAACGGTTTTTTTGCCTCCTTTTTCCAGATTATAAGTCACTTTGTATTTTTCACTTCCAATTGTTTCTTCCTTTATAGCTGATGCGATTGGCGTACCTTTATCACCAATAAAATTATTATTTTCAATATAAACTAATCCCCCATCTGAAGTCTTAAAGTCTTTCTGTTGCACAGCTTTCTTATGATCATTCCTAAAGTTGATGTAGCTTTGTAAATCTTCAGGAATATTTCCATCAGTTGGAGTATACGTTCTTCCTAAATCGTCCTTAAACAAAAACATTCCATTAGGCAATAGTAGTGCTTCGTATGGTAACTTTTCTTTTTTTTGCACTGCACTTTCTGCTGCAGTAAGGCCAAGTTCTTGTCTAATTAAGCCTTTTTTATCTTCAAAATGAGAGGGCGGATATTTTTCAAAGGTATCTCTCGTTTCTTTTGAATCGGGTTTATTAGCCTGCTTTAACCAATCTTGATAGCTTTTTCTTATCCCTGCTCTGTCTGTTTTGTCTTGTGCAAATAAATCTGGATCGCTACCTGAAGGCACGGGCAATGTGTCTTTGCCATTAGTTATGAAAGATTTACCGCCACGTTGAACTGAATAATAAGTTCCTGAATATGTAATTGTACTTTCTGTTGATTTTTTTATTCCAATGTTATTATAGCCCGGCAATGCGTTATTTTTTATTTCAGTTGGACTAATTCCTACTTCTTTATAAGTAACTGAATCTGAACCGTAACGAGCGGTAATATCATATACGTCCACATTTACCCATCTGTTTCCATCGAGCCTTTGTAGTTTTCCATTGTCTAGTCTCTTATATACCTTTCCATCATTTGCTGCGGTTGGCTGAGTTCCAAACGGCATATCCCACGGAGATAAAATGATAGTTTCAGCAATAGGAGCTTCTGAAGCGGCTACAGGACTTTCTCCTCCCTGAGCTGGTGCAACTGGAACTGTCGTAGAACCTGGTACTGGACCTGGAGAAGTGACTTCAAATGGTTCAATTGGCGCACTTTCTGGTTCTGAAGAAAGTGGTTGAGGCGCTGATGGTGTCTGAGACGCTGCTGGGAGCTGAGGTTGCGGAATAGATGCACTCGGGGGTGTTGGTGTTTCTTCAGGAGGTTTGCCGTATAATCCTAAGATAGTATTTCTCATAAGTACATTATTAGGAGAATAACTTTCTGATTTGCCCCCATATGTAACAACAAGACCTGCATTAAGCCATCCTCCTTCCTGATTTTCTTGTGTTCTTTTAGTAAGCATTGTCAAACCTTTTTCGTAGGAGCTTCTCAGAAGACTATCCTCTATAAAACTCGTATCCTTTGCCGACAAAAGTGCTGGATAATTCCCAACTCCGGTAACATACTGCCATCCCGAAATTTTGGGATGCAAGAACACCCATTCATCTTCCACAAATGTATACTGGATGTTACGATTCCTTGTTCCATCTTGAAACTCAAAAACAGGCGATTTCCATGTTTGCGGATTTTGATCTGCTGTTTGAAACCCACTCACCCTTTCCATCCCACTAACAGCCCCGGTTATTCCATCCACATACTTCCCGTCTTTTTTGATGACTTCTATTGAAAAGCCGCCTAAATCAGTTTGCTTAAGCTGGAAGGCTGTTCCTATCAATACAAAAAACATCAAAGCTGCAAGCATCATTCCAATGAAGTTTGTCTCGTGCTTGTATTTCATTTTTCGTAAAGTTTAAATAGTTGATTAGCTAATTTTGTAGTATGAAACACAAAAAACCTTCTTTTGAAAAGCTGAAAAAAATGCTTGAGAGAATA
>DATDTA010000097.1:0-5881 GCA_035291085.1 Candidatus Nanoarchaeia archaeon
GACTTTGAGACGGAAGATTTCATCATCAAGCCTAGCATTAATAATCCCATCTTGATTGTGGATTTAGAATACAACGATGCTGCTAACCATAAATTTACTGAAACCAAACTATTGCAGCTCAAAGTATATTCTCCTGAAGAAGCAAAGCAACTGGGCTTAGTGCAATCTAAGAACTCCTACACTGCTATCATTGTGGCGGTAATAGTGCTGTTAGTCGGCGTATACCTCTACAGAAGAAGGAAAAAGCGACAGAAAAATGCGCCTTGATTATTTCTTATTAGCTGTAAATAGCATCCGGCACCGCAAACTGCGTTCCTGGCTTACGGTAGTAGGGATCGTTATAGGGGTAGCTGCGATCATTTCTTTAATTACCATTTCTCGTAGTTTGGAAAGTACTTTGGAGCAGCAGTTTGAAACCTTTGGCGCTAACAAAATTTTTATTTCCGGTAAAGGATTCCAGGGACCGGGAACGCAATCTAACGGCTTAACCATGGGGGATGCGGAAACGGTGGAGAAGATTTCCGGCTTTGAATACGTTTCTCCAGGAATTTTTCGTAGCGCGGAAGTAAAGTATAAGGAAGAAACCGGATTTACTCTCATCGGTGGATTGCCGGCAGAGCAGTATGAAGATTTCTACACCGATGCCGGGGTTAAAATAAAAGAAGGCCGAGTTATCAAAGAAAATGAGAAATATGTAGCTAACATCGGTTCACGGGTTGCGGAAAGGATGTTTTCTAAAGAAATCGGTACGGGAAATAAAATTACCATCAATAAAGTTGAGTTTAAAGTAGTGGGCGTACTGGAAGAAATAGGTAATTCTCAGGATGACAATCAGATAAATATTCCTTTGGAGTCTGCTCGAGAAATTTTTGATGAGCCGGAAAGTGTTGATACCATCATTGCCCAAGTCAAATCCACTGCAGACATACCTATGCTGCAGGAAAAAATCGAGAAAGAACTGGAACGTAAACGCGGCGATACCAGTTTTGAAGTGGTTACTGCTACTCAAATTCTAGAGCAAATCAATCAAGTCTTGGGAGTAATGCAGATTGTACTGGTAGGAATAGCTGCTATTTCACTTCTGGTGGGGGCTGTTGGTATAATGAACTCTATGTATACTTCGGTCTTGGAAAGAACCAAAGAAATTGGCATTATGAAATCTATCGGTGCGCGAAATCCCGATATTCTATGGATATTTTTGATAGAAGCAGGATTGATAGGTTTAGTAGGCGGGGTATTAGGAACGGCCTTGGGGTCTGGCATGGCCTTAGCCATTGGTCCGATTGCCAAAGAAGCAGGATTTCCCTTGATTGTACAAGTAGAATGGGCAGTATTAGTGTTAGGGTTATTGTTTGCGTTTATTGTAGGGATGGTTTCTGGCATATTACCAGCCTATCAGGCTTCGAAGTTGAAACCTGTGGATGCTTTGAGGTATGAGTAGAGATTAGTGTTCTCCATTTCCAATATATTTTTATATTAAATTTTGACTTAGGTGTGTGTGGATAAGAAAATTAAATATTGGTTTTTGCTTGCTTTGAGTAAAGCACCAAGAAGAGGCTACGGGCGTGGACTTCTATTTCAAGAAAGACCAGATTTTTTAGATGTTAATTTTGAAGAATTTGAGAAACAGCTAGAATCATTACAATCAGAAGGTTTAATTGATAATAATCCTCGTGATTTTTTTAATTTTTATTTAACGGATAAAGGAAAAAAAGAAGTTAGAAATTTTTACAAACCAAAAAATATAAAAGAGTTTTATGATCTTTTACGTTATTTTCCAGAATTTGAAATAAAAGATAGAATAGAAAATATAGAAGTTTTCTTATTTAATGTGGTTATTATGTTAATTACACTATACTTTATGAATAAAGTAACCGGCTTTGCAGCTTTAATTAATTTTGCTATTTTTTTTACTTCTTTAATGGTAGCTGCTTCGCATTTTGGTATAATTTCTTATTTAGTTATGGAAAAGTTTACTTCTTCTTCTAAAAACAAACTATTTGAGTGGCTCACCACACACAAATACTATCTAAGTTATTATCTGTTGATATTCTTTACAGTTATTGCAATTCCAATTTCACTTATTTACTTTGATTTGACGTATAAGCAATTAGGATACTCTCTTATTTTAGAATTATTAGTAATCGGTTGGACCAACGGAGAACATATTCAGAATTGGATTCAAAAGTTGAATTTTAAAAAATAGAATCCAACCCACTCCCGCACTGGTCAACTAAAGCGTCTGATACACTCTTCCTCTTTTGTCAAAGACTTGAATTTTTAGAACTTTATTCTGAAAATCAACATCAATGAGTGCACGATAATCACCTATTCTTAACTTATAGAAATTTTGTCCTTCAAAATGCTCTAGATATCTAAACGGATCTTCCTTAACTTCATCAATCTTGTCAAAAATTCTCTCGATTAAATATTTCGGTAGCTTTGCTAAGTTCTTACTAGCCTTAGGGCTCCATTCTACTTGAAAGCTCATTTGAGAAGTTGTTTTTTAAGTTCTTCGTGAGAAATATATTTACTTTGAGAGGTTTTGCGTGCTTTTTCAAGTTCCTTCATTGCTTTAGGAGTAAGTTTATGTTCCTGAAGAAGGACGTGCTTGATCACTGCGATATCTCGTTTTAACATTTCCAAGTCTTCGTGCATATGTTTAATCTCAGTATTCATGCAATGTTAAAATGCGTGTTTCTTTATATATTTTACGAGAATGTTCTCCCAATAATAAACTTTTATAAACTCCTTCTTCTTCATCCAAGGCATGTTAACCCTCTTCAACACTCTCACCAGAAAAAGAGAAAAGTTCGTTCCATTAAAAGGTAAAACTGTGGGCCTTTACACTTGCGGTTTAACTGTCTACAACTATGCACATATCGGAAACCTACGCAGCTACATCTTTGAAGATATTCTCAGGCGTACTCTCCAATTCAACAAGTATAAAGTAAAACACGTCATGAACATCACTGATGTCGGGCATCTAACTTCTGATGCCGATGTGGGTGAAGATAAGATGCTTCTGGCTGCTCTCAAGGAAAATAAGTCTATCCGAGCAGTAGCGGACTTTTACACCAAAGTGTTTAAAGAAGATCTTAAAAAATTGAATATTCTTCAGCCAGAGGTCTGGTGCAAAGCTACTGATCACATCAAAGAACAGATCGAGATGATCAAGATCTTAGAAAAGAAAGGCTATACCTATTTCAAAGGTGGCAATGTCTATTTTGATACTTCTACTGTTGATGATTACGGCAAATTATCTCAACTTAATCTTGAGGCCGAAGCACAAGCGCGAGTTGAAAAAGACAAAAATAAACGCAATCCTCACGACTTTGTCTTATGGTTTACCAAATCTAAATTCCAAGATCAGGAAATGAAATGGGATTCGCCTTGGGGTAAGGGCTATCCGGGCTGGCACATTGAATGTTCAGCCATGGCTACCAAATATTTAGGAAAGCAATTCGACCTTCATTGCGGCGGAATAGATCATATTCCCGTGCATCATACTAATGAGATCGCGCAATCAGAAGCAGCTAATGGCAAGAAACCATGGGTGAAATACTGGCTGCATAATGAATTCCTGGTTCTGTCGCAGGGCGAAAAAATGTCCAAATCAAAAGAGAACTTCATCACTCTTTCCACCCTGATTGAAAAAGGATTAGATCCTCTTGACTACCGATATTTCTGCTTAGGAACACATTACCGCAAACCGCTGATGTTCAGTTCTGAAGCGTTAGAAGGAGCTAAAAGCTCAAGAAAGAAATTAGTACTAAAGGTCACAGAACTAGCCAGGACAGGAAAAGCATCTCCTTCCAAACAGAAGAAGTATCTGCAAATATTCACAAAGGAAATCAATGACGACTTAAACACGGCCAAAGCTCTAGCCGTCTTATGGGATGTACTTAAAGATGAAAAATTATCTGATAAGGATAAGCATTCTTTAATCCTTAAGTTTGATGAAATATTCGGCTTAGAACTCCACAAAGCAAAAAAAGAAAAAATAACTATACCCGAAGAAGTAGAAAAGTTAGCTCAACTGCGCCTTTTAGCCAGAATTAACAAAGATTGGAAGAAAGCAGATGAATTAAGAGAAAAAATAAAAGAGTTAGGGTATGTGGTTGGAGATACGAAGGAAGGATATGAGATTAGTAAAGCTTAACGCTTTAACTCTTCCTTTAATCTCTTTTCATCAAATTTAAACTTCTTGCCCAAAAACTCAACTACCTTCCTAGCATCATTCTCGGCATTCTTCAAGCATACTGAAGCTCCCGGAGAGGGAGTAATATTGAAAATAATATTGTCACCAACAATTTTTGCTTCGCCCATATTCATCTTTTTGTTTTTAGTATCAACAATCTGGGGACGAATTCCACCAATGCCTCTACCTAGATGTATATCCTTAACAGTTGCGGAAGGCACAATCTTTTGCACATCCTTCAGGAAGGATCTCTTACCAAAGAAAGGTATATCATAACCAAAATTTTTCAATACAAATCGAAAATAGGTAGGATCAGAGATAATTTTCAACAAGCTGAGAATTCCATCAAGTGTGAATACCGAAGTCCTGATAAAATCCGGCACGGTGCTGTAGTGATGTCGTTCTAGTAAAGGAAGAACTTTTGCGGTCGGTCCAAACCTGGTTTCTGCAGGATTTTTCACATCTGGATCCCCATGGATGGCTGCGAAAGGCAATTTCTTCAGCTGCAGGGTGTATACTTTTCCATTCAACATTTTCTTGGCGCAATAAAAACTTCCTGCAACAGGCAATAATCCAAATTCTTTTCCGTATCCCATTTTCTGGGCGAAAATCAGGCTGTGCGAGCCGGCACACACAACAACTACAGAAGCTTCAACAGTTTTTCCTTCTGCAATAATTTTGTAGCCTTTCTTGTTTTTCTGGATTTCCTTTATCTTTTGATGCAGAAAAACATCAACTGTTTTATCACTATCCTTAGCATGCTTTACAAACGACTCTGAAAGTTTCCCAAAATCAACCGCATAACCATCATCAGTACATAAAGCTAGCAATTTCTCTTCAGGATCTCTTCCTTTGACCACATTCGGCTCAAGCTGGGCGATCTCTTCTTTTCCGATCTTTCGTAATCTAGGAAAAAGATTTTTGAATTCTTCATATCTTTTTTCCAACTCTGCGACTTCATGCTCTCCAACCGCTAAAACCATCTTATGAGTCTTGTTGAATAAGCCTTCATCCTTGCCAGTGGTTTCAACAAACGCTGCCACCAATTCAGCTGCCTCTTTTACTTTAGCTGCTTTTTCGAGAGAATAATTAGTTTCAATGTCGCCGAAGTGCAAGGTTTGACTATTATTATTACGCTGCGAATTGACTGCAGCAATAGTAAGATATTTTTCAAGCAGGATCATGCTTTTGACATTGGTGTATTTGCTTAGAGTATACAATAAAGAAGTACCAGTAACTCCTGCGCCGATGATTGCCACATCGTATATTTTCTTATTATTCTTCATTCGCTGGTAGGACACTAGGGTACATTTAAATATTTTGTAGTAATCCAAGAAGTATGAAGAAAAAGTGGTTAATTTCTATTGTTTTAGTGGTCCTTTTACTGGTGGGAGCAGCATACTTTCTCTATGAATCTTTCACGGTGAGAGTAGCTCAGCCTCCAACTGACCTTGATTTTGTCTCTCTTCAGCCTGGTTATCAGATAGAGACTTTTGCTGATGATTTAGGCCCGCAGGCAGTTTCTATTCCTGGTCCTAACAATGGAGTAAGAATGCTGGAACATAAAGATGGAATCTTTTATGCGACTGTTCCGGGCAAAGGACAAGTGATCGCTTTGCATGATAAGGATGGAGATTGGGAAGTAGAGAAGAGAACTACTTTCTTATCTGGGTTAACTCG
>DATDTA010000098.1:0-1074 GCA_035291085.1 Candidatus Nanoarchaeia archaeon
TGTTCAATTTCAATATTAGTTCACACTTTAATAATTAGCTCAGCTTTCTTTGGTTCGGTGATTACTATGGAAACCTTAACAGAAAAAAAAGAAAGTGGATTATAGTTCAGTTCAGAGCTGGAAGAAGTGCTACCTCAATAGCAACTATACAAAGAATAAGCCGCAGATACGTCTATAAATTAGCAGCCAGATTCAAAGCAGACGGTTCGGAGGCTTACAAAGCAAAGAAGGCTGGAAAGCCTTCTCAAAAGATTAATGGCATATTTGCTGAAAGAGTAGTGGAATTAAGAAAAAAGACAGATTACGGAAGTGAAAAACTCCATTTTGTTTTGAAAAAGCAAGGATTTGGAGTTTCACAAAGGCAAATACAAAGAATTCTCGACATAAGCGGTTTAACTGAGCCATGCGAGAAAAGAAGAGGGAAAAGAAAGTATGTCCGTTATCAATGATCAATATCAAACTATATGTGGCATTGCGACTGGAGTGAATACAATCAAAGATGGTACTGCGTCTTCATAGACGATAGAAGCAGGAAGATAATGGCAGCAGGAGTGTTTGACAATGCAACTACAAAAAATGCTTTGTTCCTGCTTTATCAGGCAATGCTTGTCAATGAAGTTTGTCCAGTAATAATCTTGAGCGACAAAGGCACTCAATTTTACGCAAATAAGTATAACAAAAGCGGAAAGAAAGGCATTTCTGAGTTTGAGAAAGAACTTGCTGATTTAGGAATTGAATTCTGGACTTCAAGAAGAAATCACCCACAAACAAACGGCAAGATGGAAAAGTGGTTTGATACTGTGAAAAAGAGATTCAAAAAACATCCAGAAGAAACTTTGCAGGAGTTTGTAAAATGGTATAATGAAGAGAGAATTCATCATGCGCTAGACTATGATACGCCAGAAAAAGTTTATCGGGAAAAACTGTGAACTAATATCGGAATTGTGAACTAATATTGAAATTATACGCTTTTTCGTCGGCATGAATGCCGTGAATTACGAAATCAGTTCACAAATTGGAAAAGTGTATGTGGGGGTGTCTCCTTTATAAAGTTTAAAAACGACCTATATACTG
>DATDTA010000099.1:0-1422 GCA_035291085.1 Candidatus Nanoarchaeia archaeon
GTTTAGCTGGAAGGGCCAGGTTTTTGATTCGCCATTTATGCACATGGCTGATTCAATCCTGGGGGAGTACGCTGCAAGCGGTGTTACACTGGAAAATATCATTTTCTCCAAAGAAGCGAGGGATGCTGAACCTTGCCCGGTGGAAGGAACTAAGAATGGTGATGCGCCCTTTGTAGGTTATAGAGATGAAGATTTTGTGAAGCTCTATGGACGCTAAACAGTAACAATTATAAGCTCATAAAAAGTACCCGGTGTTATGGAAAAGGTGATGGGTTTTCTGTTATTGTCGTTATTCTTAATGCTGGTAAGTTGCGCTCAACAATCCAATCTTGAAGAAAATTCTGAAGAGGATGAATCAGCTAATCTCTCTACTGAACATGTAGAAGGATATGACCAAGAGGAAGAACTATCTGTAGAAGAACGCCACTGGAAGAGAGTATTTGCTAAAGCATTTGAAACAGTTGATTGTCCTGAGTCTCGTGATCCAAGTAGTTTGCCAGAGGGGTATTACAAGGGCCCGATGATAGATACGCACATTCATTTACAGAACTTACCAGGTGGTGCGCCCGGATTTCCTGATGATTACTATATGGGAGACAATTTAGGGATAAAGCGCAGCATGGAAGAATGGGTTTGTATGATCAATGTTGAAGGGACTAAACAAGTGTGGGGTTTCTTTCCAGTTGCTGAGCCTATAGTGCAAGAATCTGTAGGCGTAGTTGAGATGACTTTAGAAAAATATCCTAATCTTTTTGTTCCTTTTATCAATCCACCCGGCAAGGTTGAAGCTACAGTAGCTGCAGAAGAACTGGAGATGATGTTAAATTTGGAACTCGGATTATTCAAAGGTTATGGTGAAATTGGTTTATATGGAAATCCTAATTCTCCACCACTTTCACCAAATTCTACAAGATTGATGGAAATTTATTCAGTAATCGAGAAGCATAAATTACTTGTATATTTTCATCTTGGCGAGGGTCAAAAAGAATCATATCAGGATGTTGCTAGAGCAAATCCAAATATTGCTTTTGTTTTCCATGGGGGTAATTTGTTTGATATCAGCAAGACTCAAGCAGGTATATCACATGATGAAAAAGTTTTAGTTTTTATAGAAGAATTACTTTACAATAATCCAAATATTTATTATACCGTGAATGAACTTTATGGAGGAGATTGGTTATTAGAACCGGGCAGAAGCAAAGAGAAATTTTTAGAAAATTTTGCAGATCATGAAGCTTTACTTGAGATCGATCTTCCCATGTGGAAAGGGTTTATTGAAAGACATCCAGATCAAGTGTTATGGGGCACAGATAGAGGCGGTCCAGCTATTTGGGATAAAGATCCTGAGGTTGCATTGACTTTGAATAATTATACCCGTGTATTTATTGACAGGCTTGATCCTTTAGTGCAAGAGAAGTTTGC
>DATDTA010000100.1:0-15518 GCA_035291085.1 Candidatus Nanoarchaeia archaeon
TCGTATTACCGCAGCCGCATGGAAGCCTTGACAACACTGCTCAGGATTTCTACGAAGGCCAAGGAAATTATCCTTTATGTATAAAAGATTCTGAGTACATATTTGACAATTACTGCAATCAGGGAAATTGGACCAGCAGGACTAAATTTGTGGCGACAAAGTTATTAGAAGTGGCAGAAAATAGTGAATTTGTATTGTATTGTTCGCCTTACAAAGAAACATTGCTGGATTACGAAAATGTGGAAAATTATTTGGCTGGAGACCTTCCGCAGGCACAGCAACCAAAACCAGGATTGCCTGGAACCTTAACATCAACAAAGCCCTTGCCGCCACTTGATACCTGTTACTCGCTCGATGCAAAAGGCAAGGGATTAATCGCTGATGATCAAAATACGTGTATTAACAATGTCTGCGTGTTACGATATAAAGATGGCGGGGAATTTAAAGCAGCTTTTGCCACCACTTTGAATAAAGCATTGGATGACCCTGATTCTTTCCTCCTTTCGTTAGGCATACCTCAAAGTGAATTGCAAGGTTTATGTCAGGAAGATTCAAACGGCGAATTTGTAGAATGCGATTTAAGCAATGTTAATGTTCCTGGCGATTTGTATTATTCCAGTAAATTGAATGCAGTTATTTATGCTAAGGAAGGACTATCTCTAGAGCCTAGCGTTGTGGACAAAATTATCAACTTCTTTCAGAAATTATTTGGCGGCAGTTCTGTAAATCCAGAAAAAGAATTCATTGCTGATGTTCAGACTTTCAGAGATGCCTACCTATTGGATAAGGATGATAAGAAAGTCCGCGCGGTGAAGGAAGTCTTTCCTGACGTAAAAGAAACATTGATTGCTGAGTACGAAAACTTTGAAACACCGGTTTGTGATTACGTCAAGAACATTAAAGCTCCTCCAGAGTTAGAGCTGGAATTGCTGGAAGAAGTATCTGGAGCGTTTAAGATCCATTGCGCTATCAATGATTCTGTGCAGCGGGTTGTTCTGGATGCCGGATCAGATTTCTTCTGGCCGCAATTGACTGGAAAGTTACGAGTGAATGAATATAAATCAACTTTCTCTTAGGCAGAATACTTTATTAAGGTTTAATGCTTTCTTTTTCTCATGTACAAAAAGAGTATTAGTAGATGTACTTCTAGTGGTAAAAAGGGACAAATTACTATTTTTATGATTCTGGGCTTGCTGATCTTAATTGCATTCATCTTTGTGTACAGCCTTACCGCGGGAATCAAGAAAGGACAATTACAAGAAGCACAAGAAAAAACACTCACAAAAGTTTTCAAGAAAGAAGCGCTGCGCATTTTTGTCGAAGATTGTTTAACTGATGAGTTGGAAAAGGGATTGATTCTGCTCGGACAGCAGGGCAGGCTATGGGATGACCAAGTCGGTGGGACGAGGCACTTCGAAGAAGGCGTTACCGGCCTTACGGTGGGTGATCATCAAGTATTTTATGCCATCACCACAGAAAAGTATCCAAAATACCAGAATGCTTATCCCTGCCTTAATGATACAAATCCAACTGCGCCAGAATTTTGTCGATACGCTTATCCAAACGATAAAGTTGGTTTTGGTTCGTTAGAATTACGTTCAACTACCTTGGAAGGAGATTTACGCCGCTATTTAGCAAATCGAACGGTTTGGTGTGTCGGAGAATTTACCAAGCACGAGATTTCAGGCCAGGCAACTATTGAAACGCAAGAAGCAGATTTAGAACTAGGTATTTTTGAAGAAGGCATAGATGTTAGAATTAATTATCCTCTGAAATTACACTTAGGAGAAGAGGAGTTCTTCCACCTTTCGCAGTTCGATTTCTTTTATCCCACTCAATTCAAGAAGTTGTTGGATGCAGCGGTTAGTTTTCCCCTCCGTATGGATTGGCAATATGTCGATTTTGGATATAACAAGACCACTTTAGAAAGTTCGTTCTTTACTTACGGGAGTGAAAGTGAAGCAGAAGGAGGAGATTGTTCTCCTTTCAAGAATTTTTTTCTCTGTAAGTTAGCTTTACGTTCGGACCAATATGCATCATTGGGAATAGAATTACAGCGCCAGGAAATAGGCGGAGATACTCTTTTTACTTTTCAAGCACCGGCATATACTATTCTGAATAAACCAGAATTATATACTTATCGTTTTGCACGACAAAATAGGCCCCCAGCATTAGATTATGTTTCCAGAATGGCTTGTCCCACTGCTGGTTATGATTATTTAGTGGTTAAAGATGATGAAGAGTTGGGCATCATTAGCTTTAATTTATCAGCTCAAGATGCGGACGAGGACAAAGTTAATTATTTTGTGGGAAATATTCCTAAACAAGAAGTAATCTCAAAACCGGTGCAGGAGGGACTTTCCACTCTTTCAGTATCAGCTGAGGATGAGCACGACGCAAAAGATTGGCAGGATGTTCGAGTGTTGGTGGATAGGCCGCTGGATTTGAAGATTTTGCTAGATATGGATTATTCTTTTTGGAGTAATACAGAGAAGAAGTTAAAGAAATATGCAGAAGTATTTTTCTCCGGAGAATTGTATTATGTGTCAAATGAAGACCCGGTATTTTTTAATTTACAATTCCCAGGCAAATCCCAGGTTACTGAAGTCGTAAACGAAGGAATAACGATAAATTACACCAATATAGAGGGAACAGAAAGTTTTGAAGAGGGGTGGAGTATTTTTGGAGGGAATACTATTGATCTATGTATTGGTTATCCTTGGAAAAATAATTGCAAACTCGATGTGTATAACAAAAATAAAAATACCATTTTAAATTGGGAAAAATTGCTTGACGCTAAAGAGGATGGCTATTTTAAGGAAGCGAGTAAAGCTGGAACACTAAACCTTTCTTACCAAGGGCAATATTGTGCTTTGTTTGATAAAACTGAATCTACAGAAGTAACCGTAGTTGTAAAAGAATGTGTGCCGCATAGAAATCCAGCATTTCCCTGGGCATTTAATCCCACAGGAAATTATCATAAATATAAGTATGGTTTAAGTCCAGAAGGAACAACTAACTTTAACGATTTCAAGGGATTAGAAGAAATAAATCCTTTTGAAGCAACCCATAGTTGCTGCGTAGGTATTGCTGACCATCCTGCTGGCTGGCGTTTAGCTACCGATGAGGATGATCCCTGTTTTATCAATCCTGAAGAAGGATGCTATGGCCAAGTTCTCCGTGATGATGACGGAACACCTTATACTGGATTAGAGAATACAGAAGGCTATGTCCTTGAACAGCAGCAGCGTTTTTGTAAAGAAGAACGAGGAAATATTTGTGACGGGAATTTTAAGAATGAATTGTATAACAAAAAGTTATGGTGCGGTAGCGGCGATTATGAAGGATGCAGAGAGACTATACCTACTTCATGCCAGGAAGGGTTGGCGTTTAGAATTGTAAATGAAAATGGAGTAAAAGGCTGGTGTTCTGGAACTTTTGGGTGTGAAAACTTCTGCTCAAGCGCGGTAGTGTATACTGGCGGTGAAGAACAAAAGGTATTTACTTCTGCACAGATTAATGCTATTGCTACGCAATTACAGGTGGAAAGTGAAAATGATGTAAATTTCAAATTTAAGTGCGGCTGTGAAGGCAAGGATGGAGAAGTCTGCGATGGTAATTTTGATGAAAAATTTAATGGTGTTTGCCAAGCTGGAGTTTGTGCGGATGACATATAGAATGGTTGATATAATTCCAAAGAACAAATTACCGTTTTACTTGATTATACTTCTATTACTGCCATCTGCTTCAGCCCAAGAGGGCTGTTTTGTCTATCCAGAAAGCTCATTTTACTGTACAGATACAAATTTAGAAAAAGCAAAGCAAGAATGCGAGTTTGATGAAAAGTGCGTCTTTCTAAGTGCTTTTATGGAAGGAGAAAGTTGTGCGAATAAAGATGCTTTTCCCCAATGTCAGAAGATACTTTGTAAGAGTTCTTGCCAGGAAGAGTTTACTGGAAAATGTGTCGGCGGAGAAGTTCCCGCTGGGAAGGAACAAGAATGGTGTTCTTCGGGATGCTGCCAGTTCTCCTATTTTGGCGGTTCCTTTTGTGATTATCAAGAAAATAAATGGAGATGCGAGGTAGAAGCAAAGAATAAGGAAGTAGTCAAATTTCTGTTTGCCTTCCCTATGGATGAGACTAACTGCAGACAGCAATGTAGTCAGGGAACACTTTCCGTAGAAAAATTTACAGAAAATGTTACTGCTAGATCATCACTTTCTTCTTCTGAATCTGGAGAAGAGATACTGCTTACTGATTCGCTTCTTTTAGAGTGGATGTTATTGTTAATCTTTCTTACCGGGCTCGTTTACTCTGCCCACATTATCTGGCGTTATTCAAACCGAGCTAAGTTAACCTTGCCGGCAGAAAATATCGTCGAAGAGAAGAGTAACTGGATCGTGTTTGGTATGCTGAAATCCAAATCGAAAAATCTGCAAAAATTGCATTCAACACACTTACATAAGAAAAAACATCAAGAGCACAACGAGATATTACGCGAGTTCTCATCTGCAACTGGAAGGAAGGACACTTTTAGTAAACTTCACGATTTAACTTTTAATCATAAGTTCAAGAGAGAAAAAACTGCGTTTGAAAGTCTGGAACATTTAAGTGCAGCTCTGAACAAGAAACTGGCTAGGTTAGAGGGGAAAAAAGAATCTCAGAAGGCTTTAGAAAAGTTAAAAGAAATGGTGAAAAAGAAATAAGCTCATTCGGTGAATTCTTAGCCTTACGCTACCGACAACATTTATAAACGAGAAGACTTTTATAGGACGAGGAGAATGGTAGTACAAAAAAGAGGTACTTTTCTGGTAGTTTTAGTCTTATTTCTATTAGTTTTTGCTTATTCAATCTCTGCTGAAACAGTAGGCTGTTATATTTACCCAAAGGGAAGTGAAGACCTCTATTGTGTTCAGGGAGTTCTTGATGTAGAAGCCCAAGCAGATTGTGATGATAATTCAGATTGCAACATGGATCAACATTTTGTTCCAGGATCGGATTGTTCTGAATTTCTCCAATGTGAAGAAATAACCTGTAACGTCGATTGTCAGCTTCATTCACGGGGCTATTGCGAGCAGTTAGGGGGTAGCGAGGTGCCTGCTGTCCAGTATGCCTTGTGGTGTTCTCAGGGATGCTGTAAGGTAGCGGACAAATTCTGTCAATTCAATCTTAATAAGTTCCAATGTGAAGATAAAGCCAAAAAACTAGGATTCTCAACCTATGATGTTTTTGACAATAGTTTGGGAATGACCACCGCCCAATGTAATCAGCTTTACTGTGGAGTTGAGGTGGCTAAGGCTGGGTTAAGTGGGACAGTAAAAGATCAATCTGGACAAGTATTGGAAAGTGCTGATGTTTCACTTGAAGGTACAGGGATAAAGTTCACCACGCCGTCAGCAGGAACCTATTCCTTTCCTACACTCAATCCCGGGACCTATTTAGTAAAAGTAACTGCTTTGAATTATCTTCCTACTTCGCTGACTATTTCATTGCTTCCAGGCCAACAGTTGACAAAAGAGATCGTGTTAGTTAAGCAAGAGGGTGTAGGAACAGTAAAGGGCGAGGTAAAAGATCAAACTGATAATATCATTCAAGGTGTGACTATCTCCTGGAATGGTCATAGTAGCGGCCAGCAAGTAACGGATACAAGTGGAATATTTACGGTCACAGGAATCCCTAAAGGCAATTATGTTTTTACGGCTAGTAAAATAGGCTTCCAACTACAGCAACAAGATGTAATTGTCAGCGAGAATGCCGTAAGTGTCCATAACTTCCAGCTTACTAGTACGGTCTTTCAAGGTGTTCAGGGAAAAACCTATTTGGATAATAACAAGAACAAAAAACCAGATACTGGCGAAGAACAGTTTGGAGCAAAAATTTACATCGATAATATCTTTAAGGGATATTCTCAATATTCTTCTGATGGCTCTAAAACCGGCGATTATAAAATTTCTCTGCTTCCGGGCGAACATACGCTTTTAGCCACTCATGCGGATTATAGCAGCGGCCCGATCAAATTCACAGTAGAATCAGGAAAAGCTGCCGGCTTGAATGTGCCTTTAAATCAGTTTGTAGGTGAATGCTCTTCAACGAATCCTAAAGATGTACCTCAATTTTCTGCAGGGCATGTCAAAGGAAAAGAAGAAGTGATGTTGCAATGGCAAAAACCCTGCCCTGAAGTTTTAAATTACATTATTAAAAAGCATCATGAAGGAGTTCAAACGGATCAATTTACAGTCTCTCCTTCAGAAACTCTAAAACTGGATGCCAAGGTTGAATGGGGACAAACGTATAAATATGAAATTCTTGCGGTGTACGACAAGGGAACACTTTCCAAAAAAGCGGCAGTTGCTTCTATAACTCTGGGAGATAGTGAATGTGAGAACCGGTATTCAGAAACTACGGGTTGGAATCTATTCTGTTCAGTCGAGGCTTCTTTGCGAAAAAGTATTTTGAGTTGCAACAATGAAAACAAGCTCATTGCAACTCAGGATTGCTCAGTACAAGATGGAGAGACACAGGTCTGGTTCTGTGCTGAAGTAGGACAGCACAATGCAGTTTGTAAAGATGCAGGAATTTGCAGCGTACAATTCCAAGGCGCCGATCCTTTCGGATTATACTATACTCGCGACCAATGTTATGGCTCTGATGAACCGGAGGTAGAAGGAGCAGCTAATTATTGTTATTATGACTACAGCGACACCATCGTTAACCAATGTCAGCAATGCGATACAGTAACGGGTTGTTTTGATTATAAAAGTAAAGATGCTTGCGCAGTCAATAATTGTTTAGGCGCTGAATGCGAATGGGTAGATAGCGCAGCAACTAATCCAATGGTCGATTATAGTAAGTTGTTTTCTGGCTTGAATATCCCTACTACTGTGACTCCAGAAACAGGAACGGGTTATTGTGTGGAAAAAGATTACGAAGAAGATGACCAATGTTCCTTATGCGGCAAGCAAGGAAACTTATTTGAAAATTACTATTGTACCGACCAAGTTTGTTCTAGTTTAGGTGCTTGTTTCTCTAATTCTGTAACTAAAGATAAGCCCCTAAGCTACTGCGCTTCCTGTGGTGATCAACCAACTGCAGAAACGAATTGTTATACTTACCAATTTGAAAGCGAATGTACCGGAGGACAAAATCTAGAGAAGAATGATCGTCAAGAAATTACTCTTTCTAAAGATCAATGCAGCTGGGGGCGCTGTGTGTGGGACGGCATTTCTGGAGGGCCGGGGACCTGTATGAAAGATGGTGATGGAGATATTGATGATGATTGCGCAAGATTTACGAATGCTGGAGAAAGATTAGCTTGCCGTAAAGATAATGCTGCTCCTACCACTAAAATTGTTTCCAGCGGGCAAACTATTCTCTCCTTGACAACTCCAAATATTACTTTTCAGGCCAAAGATGAAGAAAGTCCCCTAGGTAAAGTTGGGGTTTGTTTAACCAGTGCTGCTCCCGGCAGTTCTAGCTTATGTACCAACTTCCAAGAGAAAGCCTATCCTGGAAAGTTAAAGGATGAAACTCTTTCTGTAAATGTTCTTGCATCGTTACAAAAAGAAGTCCCAGGAGAAACGTATGTCTTAAAATATTACTCTAAGGATAAATATTTTAATCAGGAAAATGTTCAAACTGCTTTTATCTATGTTGATAATGTTCCACCACAGTTTGAAATCAATCAGGAAATTAAAACAGTGGGAGATAAGACCACTTTATCAGTTTATTTGGAAGGAACTGCCGAACCTATGCAGTGTTTGTTTACAGTACAACAGCTTGTACCTGCTGGTGCCACCCAGGCTAAAACCGTAGAAAAGGCTGTTCAGAAAAAGGAAGCCATCTTTAAAGACCTGCAGGGATTAAAGTTTGGATTAAATGTGAGTTGCGAAGATAATCAAGGTAATACCAACATAAAGCAGGAGATCTATACTTTTGATCTCGAAGAAAGGATCAATTTTGTTCAACCGGAATTATATGGTGTAGCTGGTTCTAGCAGCGTTACTTTTGAAGTAGAAACAATTGCTGGCGCTAGCTGTGATTTATATCTTTCCGCAACTAATCAAAAAGTAGCTGATTTCATCAGCGATGAAAATGGCAAGAAACATAAAACAAATCCCGTCCCTGGGTTTATAGAAAAAGAGTATGCGGGCGAGTATAAAGTAGTATGTATCGAACTATTTACCGAGCAAACTTATGAAGACTTCTTCCACTTTAACGTTGATTTTAGCGCACCAGACACGATCATAATCTTAAAAGAAGGGGCGCGCATCGCGAAACCGAAAGGATTTGGCTGGGAAGAATTTTTTGTACGCTATGCATTAATTGATTTTGAATGTCCGCAGGATGGATTTGATTGCGATAAAACCTATTACTGCTTAGGGGAAGGATGCGAGTTAATTAATAGCCCGGCCTACCAGGAATACATAGCGACTTTTTCTGTAAATCAAAGTAGCGAGATCTGTTATTATTCAACTGACGTCGCTAATAACCCCGTCTATCAGCCCATTTGTGGCAAGATTAGGATCGAAGGTTATGGTGTTACTTTAGAAAAACCTCTGGAGTATCGCTACGGGGAAGAAAAGTGGGGGATCAGCAATACGCGCGTATTCCCTCTTCAATTTTATACAAAAGTACCAACTTCACAGTGTAAGTTTGATTTCACTTCTGGGTTTAATTATGATGCTCTGCCTTCGTACAAGATTCTCAACCCGAATGCAGAGGGGAAGTACTTAATAGAAAATTTCCCTACCGATGTTTTCTCTGAATATTCTAATAGCGGCGGAATTAAACCATTATATGTACAATGTAAAAGTCTCGAGGGCGAGATTGGCCCGGAACAAAAATTAAATCTTGAATACGATCCAACGGCTCCAGTTATAGAAAGCGTCTCAGCAAACCCTAAACTTATAGTGGAAGGGATAACTACCACTCTAGCAGTTGAAACCGATGATAAAACTGTTTGCCGTTATAGCGACAATTCAGAAGGCTCCGGAAGTAACGAGTATGGCACGATGGAATTCTCTTTTTCTGGAGCAGAGAGAAACGAATTAGCATTAGCCCATGAAGCAATTTTCAATATTAATTTCCTCGGAGCGAAGAAAGAATATTCCCTTAACATCCAGTGTAAGAATGGGGCAGGAGATTTATCTGAAGTTGAAGAAATCACCTTTGTCGTCGATTACGCTGCTTTAGGAGGCATTGTTGCAATCACACCCAGCGGTTACATTGGGTATAAGAATGTAACTTTAATAGTAGAAACTTCCAAAAGAGCAATTTGTGAATACAAGTCCGGTTTGGAATATACTGCTTTCCCTTCAGGTGCAAATACTAACATTCATAGCGCTGCTTTAGGTACTTTACTGGAGAAGAAGTACATTATTCCGATACGTTGCAGTATCGGCGAACATAGCAGTGAAGCAAGCGCAGTATTTACCGTTGACTTATCTCCTCCTTCCATCCAAAATGTAAATGATGGCTCTTTTAGTTGCGGGGCAAGTGAAATGAAAGTATTGGTTTCTACCAATGAAGAGAACATAAGCGGATATTATTATGAAGTCTATGATTTGGGAGAATCTAAAAGTTTTGTTTCAACTTTGAATCAGAATATTAGTAACAGCTCGACTGGCGTATCAAGTATATCCTTTAGTTCTTCATCGGGTTCCTTGGTATTTAATGCTACAGTTGGACCAGGATTGCCTATCCGGGTTCCGACTACGAATCTAGCTGAAGGCCATAAATATAACGTGAAAGTCCTAGCTATTGATGGGGCAGGTAATGTGGCAACTAAATTTGCTCAGGGCGATGGCTTCTTGGCAACTTCTAGCAGCTATCCGGCCTGTAAAAACGATACTGGATCACCGGGTATAAATGTAGTCATCAACGATTCTATCCCTGGAAGTTGTACATCTACACCGGTTGAACTAGAATGTGAAGATACCAGCGGGTGCAGTATTGTTTATGGAAAAGCTTCTTCAGCAAGCTTATGTCGACCAACCCTTGCTTATAATGGACAAAAAGTATTGTTTGATACTTCTGGATGGTTATGTTACTCGGTTGAAGACAGTGCGGGAAATAATTACACTGGTTCCGAAAAAATTACTTTACTTGATCTTGATGGAGACAAAGTTCTTGATAGCTGCGATCAGTGCAGTGGCACAAAAGCGGGAAAAGTAGTAGACGAATTCGGCTGTGCCCGGGGGCAGATCCCTACCTCTGAACGGGGAAAAGATAATGATAAAGATGGCTTACCCGATTTATGGGAAAAAACATTCAATCAAGAATGGTGTGAGTTTGAGTACACCAGCGCTGATTCCAATGCTGATGGCGTAAGCGATACCTTGGAGGATTATGACGAAGACAGTTATAGCAGTTATGAAGAATATACTAATGAGTTTGATCCCTGTATTAAAGATGCTCGTCCAGAGGAAACAGAAATTCTTCAAATACGTACAAGTGATGGAAGTAGTAATGTCCTAGCTTGGATTTTCTTGCTACTTGGATTATTGTTAGTATTAGGCGGAATAGGATATTTGGTTTATTTTTACAAATATGCACCAAGAGGAGTTCAAAGATCTTCATCTTCACGCCCTAGCCAACCTTCTACCAGATTAACTGCTCCCATATTCCAGTCGCGAAAGATGGTTGATTCCTGGGCGGATAAATTTGCTTCTTTACGCAGAGAGCGTGAAGAGCGGGGAAAAGAACGTAACCGAAGGGCAGTCTTTGGCGAATTTAGTCGAGATTCGGCACAAATTCCGCATCTGGAACCAATTCTTCGAACTACTGGTGAGCATCTCTCTAAAGTAGGAATGCTAGCTAAGAAATATGTTGAACATAAAGAAGAAATTAAACCAGGCTTGCGGTTGGGAGAGAGAGGCGTATTCGCAAAACTGGAGAGAATTGCTGAGCAAACTAAAGAAAAACCTATCCATGAGGTCTTAGATAAAAGTGAAGCTAAGGATGTTTTCGAAAAATTACGGCAACTTAGTAAGAAGCGCAAAGAATAAGACTAAATATTATTAGTTAATATTAACTGTAACTTTACAGAATAATTAAATAGCATAGGGGATTAAAATGTACTTTAGGAATAAAAGAGGTTTAGGCATAGGCCAAGTTTTTGTTTTCATAGTTGCAGCTATCACCTTTGCATTTATCATGATTTTTGGATATCGGGCCATCGCAGGATTTTTACAGAGCGGGGAAGAGGTCGCTTTCGTGCAATTTAAAACAGATTTGGAAAGTTCTATAAAAAAATTATTTACAGAATTTGGCTCTGTGCGCGCGGAAACTTTCAATTTGCCTTCGAAATATTCGCAAATATGTTTTGTTGATATGGATAAACCAGCTAATGATCATCTTTGTGAATTTGATCAAGTAGCCTGCACGGTCTGGAAAAACGCAAAGGATTACGATAGTGTTGACGAGAATGTATTTCTTAAACCTTCTGCACCAGTTAAAATTAAAGTGCATAAAATAAGTATTAATCAGGGAGATAATTTTGGGAGCGGCCCCGAAGAAAAGAATTTCTTATGCATACCTATCAAGCAAGGTTCATTTTCTCTGGTTTTTGAAGGCAAGGGGGATAGAACAGAAATCTCGCCACCCGCAGTACCAGCGAGCTGAAGAACATGGCATTTTCGAAACGCGGTCAAATTGAAGTCACCTTTAATTGGATTTACATGGTCATTGCCGGCGCGGTAATCTTATTATTTTTCTTTGGATTAGTCGTCAAACAAAAACAAGTTTCTGAAGAGCGATTGTCAGGAGACGTAGTACAGGTTATGAGCTCAATTTTAGCCGGAGCCGGAGTTTCAGAGAAAACAAAAAATTTTATTGACGCGAGCGGCTTAGCAGATTATACTTTATATTTCGGCTGTGATGCAGGAGTAGGCGAATTTGGCATCAAGGATCGACCAGCACGAACACAAAATAATATCGATCCGATTTTTGCACCCCGTGAAATTCAAACTTCACGCATCGTTACTTGGAGTTTACCCTATGCTCTTCCATTTAAGGTTACTGATTTTTTGTTTGTGATTCCTTCTAATGTTAAATATTACATCTTAGGAAATGATGCTGATTTTGTGAATGTATTTCTCGATGCAACTGAAGGAATCGAGAGAGAATCTCTACTCGATTTGCACAATATTCAAGCGGAAGCAAATCAAGCAGTTCGTCTTATTGATACCGATGGCTCTTCCGTTCCCGGAAGCGGGGTTCCTGCTCAATTACAATCTTTTGATGATCAGAAAGTGAGCGCAGTAGTTTTCACCGCAAAAAATCAAGCTGATTTTTATCAGAAGCAAGGAGCGACTTGGCGGAAGTTGAATAAGGATGCAATAAGGATCATTTCTCTAGGCGGAGAACGTGATGCCGCAAAATATGCAGCGATATTCTCTGCTGATGACCAGTTATATTGGTGCAATATGCAAAAAGCGTTCAAGCGTTTAGAATTTTTAACTGAAATTTATGGAGGAAAAGAATTAGCCTTGGCTGAAGCAGGAGGAAAATTGCAAGCCATGATTACGCATTATCAAGCTATTCCTGGCAGCGAATGTAAAGGGTATTTAGAAGACTATGATCTCAATGCTTTGGAAGCTTTAGCAAGGTTGCATAGCACTACCGCAGCTTGCCAACAACTTGCAGAACATTGCCTGGATCTAGTTGATGCAGCTCAAAAACTTAAAGAAGTTAATGCTAATTTGCGGATTTATTGCACGCCGCTATATTGATTAAGTAAATTGATTAAGTAACATAAATAATGGTAAAACATGGCACCTAACATGGGACGGAGAGGACAGATGCAGATGACCGAAACTATTGCTATTCTTTTCATATTTTTCGTATTGCTCTTGTTCGGAATAATTTTTTATTTTCGCTATCAGCAGTCAGCATTTCAGGAAAAACAGGAAGAATTGTTAGGGGTTAGAGCCATGGAAACAACATTGAAAGCATTGTTCATGCCCGAATTAATTTGCAGCCGCGGCGAAGCAGAACCAGAAGATAATTGCTTTGATACTTTAAAATTGGATTCTGCTGATGCGGTCTTGGAAGAGAACAAAGACGAATATTATTTTGAAATTTTTTCTTATGCGACGATTACTGTTCATCAAGTGTATCCAGAAGAAAAAGAATGGGTATTATATGAAAAGCTTAAACCAGATTATACCCGGAAAGAACCAACTTTTTTTGTGGTAACGTTGCGGGATGAATTATCTAGTTCTACTCAGACCCAATATGGTTTCGGTTATGTTTCAGTTGAGGTGTATTCATGATCCTGCCCATGAATTCAAAGAATTCAAAAAAAAGTCAGAGAAGAGGTCAGATGGAAGCTATCGGATTAGTTATAATTGTCATACTTATTACGTTAGGTATGTTGTTCTTAGCTACGTTTGCTCTTCAATCCGATTCGCAAAAAAAAATATTTACCCGTAAAGGTTTATCATATAGTGCTATGAGCGCAGTCATGAAAACGACGGTCAGTGCTGATGCAGAATGCTTTGCACAAGGTTTTGGGTCAGGAACACCTAAATTAGGTGCAGATATTATTGAAAATTGTGTTAAATATCGGGGGGTGAATGATCCCATTTATCAGTGTAAGGGACCTATCACTAAACAACCATTGCACAGCTGTGATTTTTTTCGAGAGATGACCGAATATTTGCTTGATCAAACCCTGGGCGGCTGGAATAAAAATTATGAATTCCGTTCCCAGCTGATCTCTTTAGATGGAAGTACCCCTATTGAGCTGGTAGAGATAAAGGTTGACGGCGGATGTCCGCCGGTTAGGGATAGGGATAGTTCTGGCCTGTTTCCGATAAATACTGAAGCGGGTTTAGTAGAGAATGTGTTATTTTTGTGTGACTGAATGGGAGGTTAAGCGATGGTTTTTGACAAAAAAGATCCGTTAGCATTGAAAATTGTTTATTCTATTAATATTTTCTTCGTGATATCGTTGGTTTTTTCAGGATTTTTATTGGCAATTGTATATTGGTTACCTCTTTTGGTGTTTGCTCTTGCTTTTTTTTATTACAAGGTTTTTGCTTCTGCACTAATTCAGAAGAAAAGATATAGTTATTACCTAAACTTGATGTTTCATGTTTTTGGGATTATTTCCATTTTTATTGCCACTATTAAAAATGGGTTTAATTATTCTTCATTAGAATTGGCACTTCAAATATTTTTTAGATTACTGAATGCTGTTGCGATTTACTTTCTGCTCTCCAAAGAGATGAGAGTTATCTTCTTACCTAAAAGGAGTGTTAAACCCAAACGTAGATGAAACCATTAAAACCATTGTTACTTGTAACAATTTTTGGTGATAAAAGTAAGCCCCGGGAATATATTTTCAGGCGCCCCGCAGTCCAAAACCTTCGTAACATTTATATAGGCATTTTCTTTCTTGAATTTAAAGTATAGTATGCGTAAAGAGGTGCAGAAAGGATTAAAGCCTTTCTTACCTGTTTTTAAGTGCAGAAGCGTTAAAAACGAGGTGTGATTAGAATGGTATCTAAAAGAGGGCAAGGGCTTCCGGTAAATGTCATTATTGTAGCGGCTTTAGCGTTGATTGTTCTAGTGGTGTTAGTAGTTATTTTTACTCAGCAGACTACCCAATTTGGGCAAAAAGTCGGTGAAGAAACGAAAACAGAGTTGTTTAAGATGCGGATCTTTTATGGAAAGTGTCGACCTGGAGAGGCGTTTGAAAATACATTCCTGAGCGACTATGAGAAAGCAGCTTCAGATGAAGAACAGGATACGGCAAAGTCCAGCTTCCGAAGCGAAGTAGACCGCTGTAAAGAATTCAGCGATACCAAAGAATCCTGTGAATCAGAATCTGGCTGCGTATGGGCATAAATAAGCTGAATGCGGCGTGCAGCGTACTGAAGCAAGGTACAGAAGGATTGAGAAATGACTGGGAAGATGAATAAGGCTGGAGCGGAGTATATCATGTGGATTGTCATTGCTGCAGCAGTTGCTTTAGTTGCGATGGTCATCCTGTTATTCATCTTTCGCGAGAGCACGGGCAAGTTAGCGGCAGGCTTAGTAGAATGTGAGAGCAAGTTAGGTCAATGTGTATTCATCGGAGAATGTACTGGATCAGTTACAAAGACATTTGAATGTGATGATCCTCAAAAAGAATGCTGTTTCACTTTACAAAAGCAGGTAACAACATAATCTGTCTTGCAGCTTATGATCCAACGATGAATAAAAGAGCAATTGAGGATGGGACCATCATCTTGATTGTGGTCATCACCCTTGCGGTGTTGCTGTTTGCTGCAACCATCTGGATGTTGCGTACGAAAATTGGCATGTTCACCTCGGTACCGTGAGAATGGAAAATGTTTCCAACAAAAAGAGGGATGGAATTAGAACTTATAGTTAAGATTATACTGGTTATTCTCTTATTATTTGCAGCTGGGGCATTGTATTTTATACTGAGCGGACAGGGGGAAGTACTTCTGCAGAAGCTTTCCAATATCTTTTGAACTATGGGCATTGCAACTAGGATTATTCTCTATAT
>DATDTA010000101.1:0-4399 GCA_035291085.1 Candidatus Nanoarchaeia archaeon
GGTTTTGGAGCCATGACATCAACCATTGCCTGTATCAAAGGCCGCGGAGTAAAATACTGTCCTGCGCCTGATTTTGTATCCTGTGCGTTCTTTTCAAGCAGCCCCTCATAAGCATCGCCCTTAACATCTGCGCTCATGGAAGACCAGTCTTCCTTGTCAATCAAATCAACAATCAGACGCCGAAGTTTAGCAGGGTCCTGAAACTTGTTCTGAGTCTTTCCGAATATTAAACCCAAAAGCCTTTTCCCCTGACCGAGTTTTTCAAGTATATGCCTGTAATGGTCAAAAAGCTCATCACCGTCTTTTTTAAGAAGGCTCTGCCAGTCGTAGCCTGAGGTGATAGGGCTTTTCTGATTATAAGGAGGCTTTGAACGTTCATCAGCCATCTTGAGGAAAAGGAGATATGTAAGCTGCTCAACATAGTCCCCGTAGCTCATTCCATCGTCGCGGAGGACATTACAGTAATTCCATAGTTTTTGAACGATTGCTGCTGAAGTCATACACTAAATCCTTTCTTAATTATGAACAATATGTTAGAATAAAACATGTCAAAAAAGTCGTTACTCGAAACCAATCCTTATCTGAAAGTACCGGAGAAATACCGGCAAGCCCTGATCACCAATGTTGCCAGTTCAACAGCCATCGAAACCGGGGCATCAATTGAGTCTATAGCACGCAAGCTGACTGATAGCGAGAAAACAGACAAAATCATAAAATCACATCGCTTTTCTCGATAATCTCCGAAAACAGCTTTTCCATCGCCTCTTTCAGGGCAATAACTTCTATATCGTCCATTTCATCAGGGTTTGTTATCCTCAATTTGTTCTTGAGCACCTGATTGTTAGACCCCGGCTCGAACTGGTCTTCAATAAAGTGCGCAGTATTGTATCGCTTAGATTTTTTCATATTGCATTCATTTTAATTTCAGAGTTTTGAAGGATTGACAGACTCATAATAATTTCTTTGAAAAATCAGAATAAATTATTATGCTCTGCTAAATGCATATTTCTTTTCGCGCATATGAAAAGCAGCTTCTCCTCCTTCTAATATTTCGCAAACTTTCTCCCTTGTACCCAAATCTTTCCCTGTTGGATCCTTCCTCGTATCTTCAAGCGCTCCCAATGAATATGTTATCTTTGTTTCTCCAGAGGGAGGCGTCTTTTCAAATGAAGCAACTATTACTTGTTCTGAATCAGTGTTCACTACAAGGTTTGGATTGTGTGTTATAAGAATAATCTGTCTTCTGGTCTTAGCCTTCTGAAAATATCCAGTTAAAACTCTGTAGACAGATTGGTTGTCAAGATTCTCTTCTGGTTGATCTATCAACAGCGGTCGTCTGTCATTCTTGTCCATCTCTAAATACAGGATCAATAATACGATTCCTTTTACTCCAGGCGACAAATTTTCTAACTCTAACCCATCGTACTTAATTCCGTAATTAAGACTTATATGATCTGTGCTATATAGCCAGTCGTCAAATTGTACCTCGGAAACGCCAGATAATAATTGAGTCTGTAAAGTATATGTTCCATCATCAAATGTTTCTCTTAATTTCTGAAGAGCCTTTTTAATATTTTCATTGTCTCCTACTATCCAATATTGTTCTATCATTTCTTTTGCCTTGGCAGCAAGATCACCAGTTACTCTAAATGGCCCTTTTGCTCTTTGGTCAAGAAGTGACTCACCTTGATTTGCCCAATCATTAGTATATGCTTGCCACTTTATATAGAACTCTAAGCTTTTCTCTTCTTCATTCCCTGTTCCTAAAGTATGACTTAGTGAGCTATAGAGGTCTTCAAGTATTTTCTGTTCCTCTTTAAGATTGTTGAAATAACTTAAATATTTCCCCCATCGATCTTCAAATTTATTTTTTAGCTGTTTTGATTTTTCTGACTTGATGTCTTCTATTGCTTTAGTTAGTTTTTCAATTTCCGTTTCAATAGCTTGAATCCTTTTCTGAATTTCAATACTTTTTTGTTTTTTAGATTGATCCGATGTTGATTTGGCCTCTAATTCAGTAATTTGCTTATCAATAGATTTATGCGTAATCTTTTTTGGGTATATGTCTAAATCATTTCCTGAAATTTCCTTAATTTCTAGTTCGAGATCATTTTGTCTCGTATTTAATGGAGATAATACATCAGCTTTAAAGGTAGGCTTAAAATTTTCTAGCACATCGCTTTTTAACCCAATAATAGATAAATCAGTCTTCAATCCTTCATAAAATTCATGCATGCCATCTTCAAATGCCTTTATCCTATGTCTAATTTTTATAATAGTTTCAACAAACTGCTTTCTCTCGGTAATTTGCTCAATAATGGCTTTTCTTTGTTTTCTCAATGCCATCAATTTATTTTCTTGTTCTTGCTCCTCTTTTGAATCAAAAGAAGGAATTTGCTTCTTGAGACCATCCTTTTCTTTCTGCAATTCCTTTATTCTTGATTCTTTTTGAGGCATTGATTGCTGCTCTTGATTCAATAGCATAATTTCTTCATTCAGCTTGTTTATTGCAGTTCGAAGCCGAGTCTTTTGTTCTCGAAGGCGTTCTGTCTTTGTTACTCTCAAATCCGCAAAGCTGGTTTCGCCGAGTTTTTCTGTATCATCTAAATATTCAAATATTACATTTTCGATTTCATTTATCAGTTCTATGCCAACACGATCTTCCGAACATAATTGCTCAACAAACTGTTGTGAAAGATATCTGACTTTATTTTCCTTACCAGACAAAAGAGGCTTTTCTATTTTTTTATTATCTGGTGAACCACCCAACCACTCCACAGTAATCTCAGTGCCTATAAGTTCCTTATGCGCTTTGTAAAGAAAAGATGCCTTATTCTCCTTCCACGATCCAGTTGCAAAGGCTGTTAAGTCAAGCAATGCTGTTTTGCCTGATCCTTTACCACCGATTACACTCACTAATGCTGGATTAATCGGGAATTTAATATCTGCAAACCATCCATTAGAATTTTTAAAATGGAGAGACTTTATAATACGATTTTCATCACGGGTATCAGAAATTGTTTTGCCAATATGAACTCTTGCTTCAGGTTCATAAAGTATCTGGCGAAGACCTTCAAAAGTAGGGTCGGCTTTTATCCAGCAATAACGATCCATATCTGGTTTAAAAAGCTTCTCCTCTTTATGAGCATCAGAACCATGCACGCAAGGCTTTTTACCATTAATTTTTCTTTCTAGTTCTTCTTCTGTATCTACCCCTTGCCCTAGAAAATATGTGCGATCATTCGGGTTGCTTGACAGAATTATATGACTGAAACGGTAAATTTCAAGTCTTACAGCCTTATAGCCATCATCGTGGTTTAACCCAGAAGCACCGTCATTGCTACTATTAGATACCGCTATTAATGAGTTCTTCTTAAGCCATGCTTCCCCATTAAACCATTCCTGAAAAATATCAAAGCTAGGTTTAAATTGATTAATTCCCTCTCTATGAGAGACGTCCTCATCTGTGACAGTTGCGTCTTGTTTGCATGCTTTCCCAAGGTTGATTAGTCCTGCTCGGTTGCAAGGGTACTTCTGCTCATTAAATTTGAAAGTAAAACGACTAAGGGCATCTTCTATATTCTCAATATGGTTTGAATCAGAAACATCTACTAATATGTGTATGTTTATTGCAGAACCTGTCTGAGTAAAAGGCGAAATTCTAAACTCAATATTAGGCAAAATTAAATGAAAGTTTTGAAGACGGTTATTATCATTTTTCTCTTTGTAAATATTTTTATAGCCATCTATTGAGGCATAATCAGTAATTCCTATTGCACATATAGGTGCATCCGCAGACTCAAGGGCAGTGATGTACCGCTCCCATCCCTCAAACTGATTGTGGAAAATAGACGATGGTGTGTGAATGTGTAAATCCCATCGTCTCCACTCTGATCCTTTCGGGAATTTACTTGGCATAATGAACTCCTCCCTTAGAGTTGCTTTTACTAGCCTGATGAACAAGCCTTCCCGAAAACGCCTTTTTCAAAATCGCCTGCCGCAGGCGTTCAGCACGTTTAAGGTTGCCATTTATTTCAGCATACAGTTTTTCTATTACAGTCAGTCGCCTCTGAACCTCAGAGATAATCTGTAATTGTTCTTCAAGATGAGGTAGCGGCATACATGTATTTACCAAAAAACTTTCCGGCACACGTTTTTGGCCTACAGCTCCAGTCATGTGGTGCGCTGCTTCTTTTCTATAGCTTAGATTTGAAACCATATAGTAAATAAAATATGGATTGACACCATCATATGGTCGTATTACATGAAATTCCGTAGAGCCAAAACCATAACCATTTGATAATGCTGGCACGATAGCCATTTTCCCGTTTTCCATACAAGGAGTAATTTTTGCAAACAATACATCCCCTTCTAAAAAATTTGTGAAGCCTTTTTTTAC
>DATDTA010000102.1:0-1360 GCA_035291085.1 Candidatus Nanoarchaeia archaeon
AAGATGGATGGATACATAAAAAATCAGTCTGTTCTTGTCAGAGATGTTCCAATCATCGTGATGAACATAAAATACATCATATGAAAAAAAAGGGCCAAGGAACTCTCTCTATCTTTAGATAATATAGGAATTGGTGTCACTCACGCAGATCCCAGTGATTATTGCTTAGCCAATAATAATATTGTTTTCTTTGAAATAGACAATTTTGATGAAGATAGATTAAAAGAATATCTGGCAAGCTTAAAGAGTCCTACCTCTACCCAACAGCCTTAGGTTCGCAAACGAAGTGCACCACTCAGGTATAATATAGGATTCGGGAGGAGGTGCATAATCGATGCGAACTTATCATCATTTATCGCTTGAAGAGCGGGAAAAATTGTTTGCCTGGAAAGAATCAGGAGAATCTTTACGGGATATTGCTAAACAATTAGGACGTTCCCATTCAAGTTTGTCCCATGAGTTAAAACGGCATACCAAATATGGGAAGCCCTATCTTCCTTGTCTTGCGGATAAACGGGCAAAGAAATGGGCAGATCTCCAGCGATACAAAGCTCCTCTTAAATGTCCTTTAGTGTTTTTGTATGTGAGGGAACATTTACGGACACCATATTATTGGAGTCCTGAGCAAATTTCTGCAAGATTATCGATTGACCATCCGGAATATTCAATTGATGACGAAACGATCTACCGGTATATTTATTCGCAGAAATCAAAAACTCGAGGAATGAAACTCTGGCAGTATTTAACCCTTCACCGGAAACGGAGAATGAAAAAGCATGGAAGGAAAGTAAAGGCTGTGAGGCTACCCACAGCCTTACCAATAGAAGCAAGACCAGAGGAAGCAAATAGCAGGCTTGAAGTAGGCCATTGGGAAACCGATAATGTGGGAACCATTAAAACTGATAGAACGGGAATATCAGCGACAGTTGAAAGAAAGGTTCGGGTACTAAGACTGAGAAAACTCAATGATCAAAAAGCACAAACAAAACGAAGAGTATTAGTTATCCAATTGAAGAAAGAGAATCAAGCGGTACGAAGAACCATGACAATAGATCGGGGACCGGAGAACAGCCAGCATGAGAAGTTTACCAAAGAAACTGCGATACCAGTCTTTGCCTGTAACCCCTACCATAGTTGGGAAAAAGGAAGTATAGAAAATGCGATTGGGAGATCACGAAGATTTATTCCAAAGGGACAAAGTGTTGATCATTTAACTCAAAAAGATTTAGATCGAATTGAGGAAATTATGAACAATACGCCGAGAAAATGTCTGGGATACTTGACACCGAATGAAATGCTTGAGAGAATGCTATTGAATCCTCGTACTTAACAAGTGGTGCACTTCCACTGCGAATGCAGC
>DATDTA010000103.1:0-3451 GCA_035291085.1 Candidatus Nanoarchaeia archaeon
ACCGCAGGTTTCACCATCGAAACCCAGCTCCGGTTTATTGTAACCAATGTTTTTTACTGTTTCCCGGACAATTTTTTGCACATCAATAGTAGCATTAGTAGTTACTTCGCCGGCGACGACTACAAAGCCCGTTTTGGTGAGTGTTTCGACCGCAACTCGGCCCGCAGGATCTTTGGCCATAATAGCATCAAGAATAGCATCCGAAACCTGATCACAGATCTTATCCGGATGACCTTCAGTCACACTTTCGGATGTAAAAAAATAATTTTGTTTGGTCATGTAAACCACCTCATTTAAGGATTATTACGAGATTAAAAGGTATATAAAATTAGTGAAAGAATACTCATTTTTGATCAAATAAGAAAAATGTTTTATAAGAAAATATTTGAAGTGCTAATTCTCATCCAGCGCTTGGAAAGCCAGAATATCATCGATCTTTAATTTTTCTCTCTTCTTGATCTTCTCGGAAACTTGGGCGGTTTTCTCTTTAATTTGCTCTTTGAAACTTTTTTCTTCAGTATCGTGAAAGAGTTTGCCTAATTCCTGCACGCGAGACTGAATTTCCTGCATCTTTTGCTTGGCTTCTTCATATTTCTTTTTCAAATCCAGATGCTTTTCCATAACTGGTTTTTCTTGTTCCCGTAATTGTTTAAGTTGCTCGTATAAGGAATTTACCTGCTGATGTTTTCCTTGGGAAAGTTCTGCCACTCCTTGTACTTCTTGATGAAGCTGCTGCGCTTTATGTCGTGCTTCGGCCGCATCAGCGGCAGTAGCATTACTTATTTTCCAAGCTTCTGAGAGTTCGCTCATTTTTTTCAACTGGGCTTGTAGCTCTTTTACATGCTTACGCATCTTCTCTTCCTTAGGGAAAGGCATTACCTCTGTTTCCAGCTGATGTTCCAGTTTACGAATCAAGGATTTAATTTCTGAAGGATTAGAAGGGGCTTTGTTGTTTTTATCATGTTTAGCATCAAGTATTTTAGGATTAAGTTTACCACGCAATTCTTGTTGGCGCTTTTGGGCTTCTTCTTTAAGCGTTGACTTTTCTTTGGTAAGAGTATTAAAAGTATCTCGCTGCTGTTTTAATTCCTTTACTCTAGTAGTCAGTTGGTCACGTTCGCTTTTGAAGGTTCCAATTTGTGAAAGACAGGATTTTATAGAAGTTCTGATAGTACTTAGCTGCTGGTACTGAGCCTCTTTTTCATCATAGACCGATCTCAATTGAGATCTCAGGGCAGAAAGTTCTTTACGCTTCTCTTTCAATTCTTCCCGCAGTTCCGCGTCGGTATGAGAAGGTGCTTCCATTTTAGGCATTTAATTTTATTTCGTATTTTTAACAATAAAAGAGATGATTGATTTATATTTTTATTGGATTTATTCAATTAATTGAAAATAAAATAAAAAATAAGAAAAGAAAAAAAAGCTTATCCGAAGAGAGCGCCTAAACCTGCTGCTGCAGATTCTTCAGCTTTCTTGTTGTCTTCTTTCTTCTTGTCTTCTTTCTTAGCTTCTCCTGCATGAGCTGCACTTGCAGCAACTGGAGCAGCGGCGACAGCAGTAACGGTAGCAGCTTTTTTGACTGCTTCGTCAATATCGACTCCTTCAAGAGCAGCAACAAGTGCTTTTACTCTTGCTTCGTCAACATGCACACCAGCAGCTGATAAGACTGCCTTTACTGCGTCAGTGGTAACTTTTTTACCTGCTTTATGAAGCAACATTGCGGCGTAAATGTATTCCATTTTGTTTTCCTCCGATTTATTGGTATTTACTTATAGATTGGCCTCTCTTTTGAGTGAGAGAGCTTGCCTTTCTGAACGGGCAATTATTTCTTCTCCAGTTTCTTTGGTTACTATTGCATATTCAACTCCTACTGCTTTCGCTTCGCGGAAGGCTTTCTGCAATAATAATTCAGTAGTTTCTGAAGTGGTATAAGCTGCTTCTACGGCTAAATTCATAGCCCAAGTAGCGGCTTGAGTGATATTCTGAGCATATTCTTTCTCGTCGATATGCAGTTGCTTGGAATCAAATACTAATCCATCTTCCCAAACTGCGACCAGATTTAATCCTACTTCCATAGGTTTAATGTCCAGGCGCTTTAAAGTTTCTGCAACTTTGGCAGAGATGACATCTCCTTCCTTAGCTACAGTAGCATCTTGAATGATTTCTAATTTTCCTGCATTTACTTTGGTCTTAATTCCTACGGCAGCTAATTCTGAAATGATCGGGCCAGGCGCAAAACTGGTTGGTCCTGCTTTAACTACGATATCTCGAGGTGCAGTTTGGCCGGCTTTTGCTGGCGCTTCTGACTTATTTTTAACAATTAAAGTATTAAGAGCGAAAGGATTGTCTTTAGTGAAAATGAGAGCAGGCATACCTTTTATTTTTGCAGTCAATTTATCAAGATCTTTTTTCTTGGACTGAGATAAAGCCAAATATAATAGTCTTTTTCGAGCCATGCTTAATTTAACGCCCTTAGACTTAAGCATAGAACGCATAACTTGCAGCTGCTGAGCAGGAAGATTTTCAAGATTTACGACACCAACTATTGGATGGTGCTCTATGTCATGCACCAATTGTTGTACCAGTTTCTTTTTTTGTTCGCTTGCCATCTTATACTTTTACCGGTTTTCCCATAGTAGTCTTAAGTAAGACTTCTCTGATGTTGTGAGCTTCATTAGGTAATTGTTTTATTGCGGTTTGATATACAGTTAGGATATTATCAATGAGCTGTGCTTCAGGCTGATCCTGTTTACCGACGGTACACTGGATGTTTGTTCCTTTTTTTGCACTAAGGCGTACCGTAGTTCCTAATCTTTTCACTAAAGGCTCAAGGTTAGCGTTTGGAGGAACGACACATCCCAATTTAGGATTCGGCATCTTACCCCGGCCACCTAAAGCTCTACCAAATACGGCCGCAATCTTAGGCATAATAGTAGCCTGAGCGATGAAATAATCGTAATTTTGCGCTAATTTTTTTGCTGCTTTTTTATCTTCTTTATATTTGTCAAATTCAGTGTCACGAACTACTAAGTCACAAAATTTGCTAGCTTGTTCCGCTAATTGCTGATCCACAAAAGCGGCTATTTTAGCTTTCTTCCCTTTAGGAGAAGGGAGATTAGCAAAGAAATCTAAAGGTGCTGATTTTACATCATAGTCTTTAAGATTGATAATTAAGTCGTACGACTGAACAAACTTTTTCTGCGGCTGTTTCTGCAGTTCCTGTAATGCTTTTTGAATTTGTTCTTTATTCATTGACAACCTCCCACTAGGAGAATACGATGCTTTATGTTCTGCACCGAACCAGTGGTATAATGGTTTAGGTCTTGAGGAGAGAGCTTATTTATAAAGATTTTGATATTTTAATGCTAGAAGACGTAAATAGATCACTTGAATAGATCACTCTTGGTCTTGGTAACAAAATACTATTTTACCATTATACTCCCCTTCTTTT
>DATDTA010000104.1:0-1083 GCA_035291085.1 Candidatus Nanoarchaeia archaeon
TGAATAAGTCACGATACATTTCGGAATATTAGGTAAAAAGAAATGTATGGCAAGTGATTTTAAACGAGTGAGATATCTTCGACCAAAATACTCCAAAAAGAGCTATCATATCCTGATGAAAATGATACAGGATGGATTAGCTTTAGAAATATCAGACGTAGCCCAGTTTCGAATACATGTCATAAACCACTACTACAAATATGGACTGCGTTCAACCCTTGATGCATTCAAGGTAAAGAAGAGTACCTTCTATGACTGGAAGAAAACATACGAGACGAATGGGAAAAAAATCATTAGCTTAGTACCTCATAAGACACGCCCATTACATGTCAGGAAGATGGAAACAGATTGGAGAATTATTACTTTCATCAAAGAGATGAGAAAAGAGCATGGGAATATTGGGAAAAGTATGCTCAAACCATTCGTTGATGCATATGCAAAGAAGCTCGGTATTAAAACCTTAGCGGAGAGCACTATTGGCAAAGTGATTAAAAGAAGACATCTTACCTTTGAAAAGAAAGTATATCCTCAAAAGCAGAAAAACAAGTTCAAGAAACTGCGAACCAGAAAGTCCCCTAAGGTAACAACGCCCGGATTTATCCAAATGGATTCTATAGTCGTATACATCAACTACGAGAAGCACTTATTTATGAGTATCATTGATATCTATACTAAATTTGCTCATGTTGTGTGCGTTGATAATCTATCATCTTCAACTGCCAAGAGAGTCTTTCAAGAATTTGAAGAGCTTTCTCCAACCAAAGCTCATATTGTACAAACAGACAATGGATCAGAGTTTCTAAAGTCATTCCATGAATATCTAGAGGAACAAAACATTAAGCATCAATTTATCTATCCCGGGATGCCAAAGATCAATGCTTTCATTGAAAGGTTTAACAGAACCATACAGGAAGAGTTTATCCTAAGAAATGATGAGATCTACTATGATCAAGTGGCATTTGCAAAAAAGCTAACAGATTATCTATACTGGTACAATTACAAGAGGCCACATGCATCCCTAAAGTATGTGCCGCCTATGACTTTTATACAGACCAAGATTCCGAAAAGTGCGTGACGCATACA
>DATDTA010000105.1:0-1776 GCA_035291085.1 Candidatus Nanoarchaeia archaeon
GAAGTAGGTATGCAAAGGTTTGGTGCCTTGAGTTTCTAACAATTCCAGAGCGTGATCTACTTTCATAGCCTCGGCGATGACTGAAAGAGAACGTAATAATTCAAAGTCCCGAAAACCGGTAGAGAGCTTTTTTTGTAATTCCAACTGCAAAGCTAACAAACCACCTTTAGACATTTCCAGGTCACTGCAATATCCTAAGTGCTGCGCTTCAATTAGTTTGGATTTGCGGCAATCTTTGAGTAGTACTTGAATTTTTTTTAATTCCTGAGGGAATTCTACTTTCAGCCAATTCTTGTGGGTCTTTTGCACATAGGATTTGACATCAGCATCCTTTTCAGTTCGCACTTCTACTTTTTCTATTCTGAGATTAGTAGTAACCTCTTTGACTGTTTCCATATCACTCCCTGGAGAAGCGGTGAGAGCGAGAATTCTGGCAGTAGAAGAATTTTTATCGTATTGATCGGCGATCCAGACGTAAGCATACTCTCCGGTAGCGTGATGAGCTTCATCGAATATTAATAATGAGACTTCTTTGAGATTGATGCGGCTGTTGATGATATCGTTTTCTAGGCCTTGCGGGGTAGAGATGATGATCTGTGCTTCTTTCCATAGGAGTGCGCGTTTCTCTGGAGCAACGCTGCCGGTGAAAAGGACAACTTTTTCTGGGGCGATTTCCAGATGCGCGCGGAAGCTTTCTAGATGCTGTTCGCATAATGGTTTGGTAGGCGCGAGCATGAGAATTTTGGAATGGGGATAGTTATGTAATCTTTGAGCTGTTAGCAGGAAGGCGATGGCAGTTTTTCCTAAACCTGTGGGCAGAACTACTAATGTATTATGTCTGGCGGCTGTGCCTAGGATGGTTTGCTGATAAAGTCGAGGGGTGAAGTTGCGAAGCATTTTAAGGATAGGAATTTGTTTATTTTAAAAAATCATGTATCTTCAA
This sequence comes from Candidatus Nanoarchaeia archaeon, assembly GCA_035291085.1. Taxonomy (GTDB): domain Archaea; phylum Nanobdellota; class Nanobdellia; order Woesearchaeales; family GW2011-AR9; genus JACPIL01. The sequence continues at coordinate 944 of DATDTA010000105.1, forward strand.
GCATTCTCTTTTTATTCTTAGCTAGATGTAAATAATTATCTGGGGCTGTAACTGCTTTTCCCGTTTCCTGTTCTAACTCTTTTCTAGCATTTTGTGCTATTTTACCGCCTTTCTGTGCAGAAACTTTACATTCTTCAAATCCTTGCACATTTCTGGTTTTAGTAATCTCCGTAGAAGCTTTCTCACCTAGCATAGTAAAAATAAGTTCTAGATCATTCATGTGATCTCGAAGATTTTGATTTTTCTTGTTTAGCCCCTTGAATTCTTTGTATTCTTCTACGGTCTTGCCGAAAGTAGCTTTCGAAATCTCATTGGTAAGAATAGCAAAATCTTTTTCTTGAGTTACATCACGTTGCTTCCATTCATCTGTCAATTCTTGGCGTATGGCGATGCCCCTTAGGCGTTTGTCAATCCAATCTTTGGGATAGCCTTTCAGTTCATAATATTGTTTGATTCTGTTTTGCCCTAATTCTGGGTTTTCTATCTCTTGGATACGTTCGTAACCGGTTTTTGCCAGCCATAGCTTGAAAGGTTCTGCTTTAGGAGAAGGGACGGATTGAATTATACGAAATAATGCTTCAGTATTGGCGCAATTCATCCTTTGTGTGCCGCCGCTTGTTTGGACTGGAAGGGTATGTACAATTTGTACCCACCCTTGAGATAGCTGCTCGTCTCTTTGTTTCATTTTATTAATATACTGTTTTGGGTCACTAGAATCAGTAAGCGCATATATTATATCTTCTACCACAAACCACCATTCATTGTTATTCCAGGTTCTACGTATTTCCTTTCCTTCAAATACAGATAGTTTATTCATAGTTGACCACCCCATG
>DATDTA010000106.1:0-1659 GCA_035291085.1 Candidatus Nanoarchaeia archaeon
CGACCAACGGGGTTGCGGGAAAAGCACGCCGTTATATTCAACAAAACACAATACTACCCAATATCTCATATCGGATATCGAGAAACTTCGTAAACATCTTAAAATAGAGTCGTTCTATGTATTTGGTGGATCTTGGGGTTCAACAATGGCGTTGTTATACACAATCGCATTTCCCAAAAGAGTGAAAAAGTTGATGATGTATGGAGTATATCTTGCTACGCAGGAAGAAACCGATTTTGTAAATGAAGGATATCCTCAATTAGCATACCCTGAGGCATGGGAAAGATTCATTTCATTAGTCCCTGTAAAACATAGAAAAAACGGTGATTCGATAATGGAATACTATGCAAAGCAAATATGGTCTAAGAATAAAAGAATTGCAAAGAAATACGCAGATGAATGGTCGCTATGGGAATGGGCTGTTATGTCATTCAACTATGATCCTAAAAAAATAGAGAGAGAAGTAATGAGCTTTGACAATACCGCAGTTGCAAAATTTGAAACTCGCTACTTTCTTAATAAATGCTTTATACCTGAAGGATACATTCTGAAAAATGTAAGAAAAATCCAGCATATTCCTTGCTTTGTAGTGCAAGGACGTTTTGATCTGTGCACACCTTCTTCACTAGGCGCTTATAAACTTGCAAAAGCATATGGAAAAAAACTTAAACTTCAATTAACCCTCGGAGGACATCTAGCAAGCGAACCGGAAAACTTCAAAGTTATTCGCCCACTAATTCTTGCGCAATTCTCGCGCTAGATTGCCATCTCAATCCAATTTGATATAATAACATTCTTATGTCATTGAGAGAAAGAGCGTTGGGATGGAGACGTGACGCCACCGCGAGCGCAATATCAAAATTATTTCCTTACGAAGTAACTGAAAACTCATTTCCTCTTGACGATATCCGAACATATGCGGAGGATGGATATGGAATAATCATGGTTTACAATCATCTTACAAAAAGCGATCATGTACGAGCAGCTGCGGTGATCGTGGACGAAGTAGAAGCAGTCAAAACAAGAAGAATCGCAAGTCCGATCGCTCTTCATCAAGTAAAAATGCTTGCAAAACTACTTGGACGTGTTGGAAAAGTAGAACTTTTACCCGTTGTAACCAATGACACCAGAGAAAAATTTAAAGAAGAAGGAAAAAAACTTCCTCCACTACGCGAACAGGCTAAAATGGCAAAAGATTATATGCAAAGTGGAGTAGAGGTTTTGAGAGAAGGAGGTGTCTTGGCAGTTGCCCCGCAGATTGGGCGAAGAAGCGCACTCGGTGAACCGGAAGGAAAAGTAATTGAGCGATTCCTATCAGAATTTGATGACGGTAGGATCGTTTTCTTATTTGTAGGACTTGGGATAACAGGAGTAAGAGATTACAGCGAAGAAGGCATAGATGGTTACAACGTGAGGAAACACTACTCAGTTACTTTTGGAAGACCAATGACACGCGTTGAGCTAGAAATAACAGCAAACGATTCAAGAACAACCGTTGACAATATAGTTTTTAAAGAACTTGCCAAAGTGGTTCCTCCTGAATACGCTAGCGCAGGTCGAGCCTCTCAGACGTAAAGACTAGATTATTTGGTTTTATTACGACTTTTCTTTCTCCTTTTTCTATATATCCAGCATCTAATGCTTTATAGCCGTACGCTT
>DATDTA010000107.1:0-3155 GCA_035291085.1 Candidatus Nanoarchaeia archaeon
CGAGAGGTTAGCTCTTTGGGGATGGAGTTACGGGGGATATTTAACCGCTTGGACGATTACACAAACGACTCGCTTTAAGGCAGCGATTGTTGGTGCCGGCATTACAGATCTTATTTCTGATATAGGAACTGCTCCAGTAACGACCATTCTGCAATCTTATTTTGGGGGGGAGTACTGGAAAGATTATCAAACAATCTTAAGGGATTCACCGATCATGCATGTAGGAAAAGTTCAAACCCCAACATTAATTCAACATGGAGAACTGGATCAAACGGTTCTGCCCTCCCAAGCTCAGGAATTTTTTCATGCACTTAAAACAAGACAGATTCCTCTCAAACTGCAACTTTATAAATCAGACCATGCTTTTAACATGCCGGCTTCTCTAGCTGGAATGGAAGATCTCCTCGATTGGCTTCATACCTATGTTCAGAAACCCTCTTCTTCTGGGGATTAACTTTTCTTAAACCATTTTTCGATAAACTGAAAATGAAGAGAACATGATCAGTCGGTTTTCTTCAATATACTGATTTTGTCAAAGTGAAAGAGGTCTCTTTGGGATCTCTTTCTTTTTTAAAGTACATGGCCATTTATTTTAAAAAACTTTTGACTCTTGACATTTGTTTAATTAGTACTCATTCTCGACTAAAAACGACTACTCATCTGGAGGAAAGTCTATTATGAAAGTTCTTACAAAGTTTCTTATTCTCATTGCTTTGCTAATCCCCAATTTTTGTTTGGCGATGGGAGGTGATGAGATTGATCTTGGCCCCATAAGATACACAATGAAATTTGTGGGGGATGATAATAAAATAATCCCAGAATATCGGGATGAATTGCTTGCGAAAACAGGAGTTAACGGAAACATAGAGTATTGGGATAAATTCAAAGGTAAATTAACGACACACCAAATGAAAGGAATCGCAGGAGAAGTTGCTGCAAAATTTTTCTTTGAATCATTAGGGTATAGCGTTTTAGAAGAGAACTATGAGGCTCATCTAGACTTATTAGCAGAAGGCGCTTTAGAACCTTTTATTTATAAAGAGGCCACCTGCACAACTAAAAAAGGTCCAGATAATGGGATTGATGGTATATTTTTTCTAAATGGTGAAACTATTAAAAACCATTCTCATATCGTGATAAATGAAGCAAAGTTCCGCAGCAATCAAGTCAACCTTCTCTTAAATGATTTTGGTTTTGTTACTGGTGGGATTCAACAGTCTCACTCAAACTGGAATAGACCTCGCTTCTCTTGGGCTTCATGTCTTCCCCAGTTAAGCTACGATAAAGAAACAATTATCAGAACAGCGACTTTATTGGATAGAGATGGGACTTTAAAGTTATACGAAGTGCGAGATAAGGGAAGCAAAGGAACGATTGTTGGCGAATTTGCTTCAGAAGCGCCAATAACTTGGAACATTAGAAAAGCTTATTATGAGCACTTTAATTAAATGCGGTTTTTTACCCGCCTCCGCAAAGCCCCGTGCCTTGCGGGGTTAAAAGTGGAGAAGAAGCACAAGATCATGGGCCTTGCCATGGAGGTTCACCTAGAAAATTGGAAGGACATTGGTGCTCTCAAATCGGCGATGGAAAATTTCAACTGCTTTTTTTAGGTTTAATATGCCGGCTTCTCTAGCTGGAATGGAAGATCTCCTGAATTGGCTTCATACCTATGTTCAGAAATCCTCTTCTTCTTCGGGGGATTAACTTTTCTTAAACTATTTTTCGCTATACTGAAAATGAAGAGAATGCACTCAATAGTTTTCTTCATAATATTAAACGTTTCGGAATGAAAGGGGTCTCTTGGAGGTCTCTTTCATTTTTAAAGTACAAAGGGATTTAGAGAGCGTTTACACAAAGATAGATAAGAATGTAGCTTGATAAACTTTAAAAACAGCTGGATCAGTAAGGACACACCATAATTTCATTGAAGCATGGATCATATGTTCTTTTTGCGAAACGACTTTTGTTCGCCTTGTCATACGTCCCAGGTGGTGACGCGTATTACTGTTGTCCTGTTCGATGGTTATCGTATGAGCCTTACCAATAACATGCCGATGAGAGGGCAGCACCTTGGCAAAGGCATCCCAGTCATCCGTATAAAAAATGCAGTTTTTTAAGTGTTTAACTTTCTCATACAGGCGTCGGAATGTTTCAGTATCACGACTGCCGATAACCCAGGCCACAGCTCTCCGTGTGCCACGATCCACGGCTTTGATGATCCATTTTTTGTTTTTTTTGACCCAATAAAGTGCCACATCTCATCAAACTCCATTTCACGAATCTCTCCAGAAACAAGAGGCTCCGGAAGTTTGTCAGCTTCCTCTCGAATCCAGCGATAGGTCAAAGAACGATTGACCCCAAATATTTTGCCCAGCATTCCAAAAGAGCCTTTTCCAAGAGAATAAAGAATTGTTGCTAATGCTTTCTTAACAACCAGGTTTTCTTTGATTCGTTTGTCTCCTTCTATAAAATTGTATCCGCATGCTTTGCATTTGTATCTTGCTTTCCCCCGTACGATACCGTTCTTTACTATTCGTTCTGATTGGCAACGCTTACATTGAGTCATTGAGACCTCCCTTGTTGAATTTAGGGAAATCTTATAACTTATCTATCTATGAGTCAACGCTCTCAAATAAAGATTACCCAATCACTTAAGGAAAAAGAATTTTTTTAAAGATCACCGTTCGATTTCAACCGGATTATGCACTAATATCAGCATCAGATCCCTTTGCTGTCAATGTCGGTTATAGTGGTGCATCAGATCTCCAAGAATAGATGATACTGCATCCACTTCGACAAAATTATTCTCAGGTTCTTCTTCCTCCTTAACGCTTATTTGTTCTAGTTTTTGAGTTACTTCCTCCGTTTGATCAGAGCCTTGATCGCTTTTTCTCCTTTCTGTAGATTTTTTCGTAGCTTGTTCCAAATCATCCATTTTTTTTGTTGGAGTCGATGGAATTGTTACATTCGCATAATTAATAGTTGGGAAATCGTCGCCAATTCTTATGGTATCGCCATGTAATGCTAAAAGTGCTCTAATAGAAGCTGGCGTGCTTTCTCTAATTTGCTTACTGGAACGTATAATAAGATCTGGGAGCGTCGTATCTGTGGATGCTTTGTCCTTAAGAGCTTTTACTTCATCTTCTGAGCTTGAA
>DATDTA010000108.1:0-9067 GCA_035291085.1 Candidatus Nanoarchaeia archaeon
CTTGTATGCTTGTCTGGACCCATACCCCGTCGCTCTGTTAGAGTGCTCTTATCCGTTTCTTCCTCTAACACATCGGCCTCACCATACGACATAGTGGTTCGGCTCGCGAACATTCCCTACAATGCAATTTCCATAAGGGTCCCTCCTAAAATTCTCGGACTTTCCTTTGCTCGTTCCTGCTCGCCTGCTTCCTCCGTAAAAATGGAAGGCTATTAATCCCACAAAAGCTTGTGAGAAAATCAACTGTGGCCGTTGTGTGGAAATATTCACAGTGTCTAAAAATCAGGGCCTTGACTTATTTAAATTAAGAGTAAATACTTTTTTGTTAGCTAATCAAGATTAGCTAACTAATAAGACACAAAAAACAGGAGAATTTATGATTAAAATTAGGGAGAAAAAAACAAGATATTTGAACTTATTAACTGTTTCTGCTCTTTCAATTGCATTGGTTTCTCTATCATTATCGCCAGCAAACTCAATGAATGAGGATAAGGATGATGAGAAAGGTAACTTTAATAAATCCCCATCCTCTTCTTCTTCATCTTCTTCATCTTCCTCATCTTCTTCTAAAAATTCAGAAGAAGATAATAGGTTTTCTATGAAAAGCTTAGAAGAAGCACTTCCTGATGATGGTTATGACAGTGATACAGAGTATCAACGACATCAAGAGGTAAGTGAACGTTTCTTTAGACGACTCACGCGCAAGCCTGTGTTAAGAGGAATAATAGACACGTTTAAACACGAGGTCCAAAACAACCATCCTCCAACGCAAATTAGTTTAGACGGATTATCTTCTCGCACGAGAATATTGTTGTTCAGAGAGTTAACCACGTATAGTTTAGCACAAAAGCTATCCATACCTTTTATATTTCATAATAAACCATTCCAACTTGATTTAATCCCTGACCTCCGACAACCAGGGAATGGAATAATTACTACTATTGGTGCATATACAATTATATATGACATATTGCATATTTATTCTCCTGAATATCAACGACAAATTTCGGAAAAACTCGTAAATTCTCGGAGCGCTAAGGGAGGTTATCATCCTATTATTCTTTATCCTACTCTTTCAAAAGAAGCTGCAACTTTGGATTTGGAAATTTTAAATATTCTCCTAGATTTTGAAGTCGCACGACGATTGCAGGGGACTCCAGAAGAGGAGAAAACCTCCGGGTTTGCCATAAAAAATAACACAGCAACAGAATCTCTTGCTAGTTTTTTTACCACTATTGAGAAGAATCAGAAGCAATATAAAACAAAAGTGCCTTCTAGCCCGAGAGTGTCTGCTGAAAGGAAAGCCGAGTATATGTTAGGAGACAAGCGTTCCTATGATAGTGTACCTGTAGCGTCAGCTATCGTTGGGGCATTAACTTTATCAAAACAAGAAACTCCAACCCCTCTTGATGAGTTTTTTCATGCCACAGGCTCTATTACTGCTCGAGATGGCTCCGACTTTCCATATGGTCCCCTTAATGCATTTCAAGGGGCTCCTGATGAGGCTCATCGAATGCAAGCAACAAAGAGAATTATTAAAGAGCTAAGAGGGGGAGAGAAGGCGCACAACTTAAAAAAGGAAGATGTTCATCAAGAATATCTAGATCTTTTTGGAGGGGCTAGTGAAAGCGAAGGTGAGAACTACGATGAAAAATCTTCAGTTACCAATAATAAAGAAGAAATTGATGAGACTCCTCCAGGAAAGCAAACTACAAGTTCTTCAAGCTCTTCTTCCACTTTCTGTCCTAAAGAAGGAGAAGAGGAAAAAGACGTCAAGAAGGCACAAGAAATTTCTAGTGCTGAAAATGAGGAAGAAGAAACAGCAGATGCAATACAATTTTCAATTCAAGACAACGCAAATGAAAAAGGGATACCATTAGTAATACCATCATCAAAAACTGAATCGCCAAAAAAAGAAGAACCGGAGAAATGATTGATTCTCAAGTTCATTAATTTCTAGCTGTAACCCAGGGCTTTGAATGGGGAGAGATAGAGAAAACAATAAGAGTCTTTTGACCAGAGATTTCCTACACAACGCAAATAAACGCGTTTTTATGGCCCTCTGGCGTGTTTAATTCTTTTTTACGCATTCTTCCGCGAAAAAATCATTTTCGCTTCTGTGAGACGATCCTAGGAGGTTTTAGAGGTATTTTATGCTAGGGGGAACCCTCAAGAATTTATCATCCGAAGGAGGTGCACTTATGCGCTCATAAAATGAGCGTAGTGCTTTATGGCCACGGGCGTTAAAAGTTATGACAAAGCAAGAATAACAAGAGCCGCTGAGACTTATAAATCATCTTAATGATGATGAGTAAGCGATTCTTCAGATGTAGGGGGGAACGAGCTCATCAAATGATCTTCGATCCATCTGTTCAAGCTTTTTCCTTCTTGTTTTGCAGAAAGAAAGATAGAACGATGAAGAGCAGGGGGAATCCGAACAATAAGCTTTCCTGAAAAAGGTTTGTCTGGCGTTTTATTTCTCTCTTTACACCAGTCAAGATACTCATCAACAGACTCATGAAAAGCCTTTCGAATTTCATCTACAGTCCTTCCTTGAAAGGTGATGACATCGCGTGTATTAACAACATCTCCATGAAAAATGCCTACGTCATCATCAAAAGTAACGTTTCCAACATAGCCTTTATATTCCATCATAGTTCAACTCCTGCTTCTTTTAAAAACCGTCTCATAGAACTCACGGCACCTTTATCTGTTTCTTTACGAGGGTGAGGACGATGAAAGACAGCATCAATTCCATTCAGAGAAACACAAACACGAGAGCCTCTTCTTTCATATATCTCTGCCCCCAAAGCTTCTAACATTGTCTCAATATCACGCCATAATATTCCTGATTGAATAGGATCAGAGAAAATAGCATTCAAGGTTCTGGCGTGTTTTCTTCTCATTCTTTCTTAATAGTATCACTTTCTGATACTATCTTCAAGATGAAAAAGCATGTTTATTCCGTTGAGTCTGTTGAAGGTTTTTCAGGGATCTTGCCGTATTTTTTACACCAGTGGAGATACTCATCAACGGAATCATAGAAGGTTTGTTTCATTTCTTTTATGGATTTTCCTTGGAAAGAGATTGGATAATTAGAGTTTGCAACCTTTCCTTTGAAGAGATTTTCTTTTTCATCGAAGATAAAAGATCCAGTATAGCCTTTATATGTGATCATAAAAATTGTGTGATGTGTATGACTTTTTTCTTTAGTTTAATAGGGTCGAATCTAATCTTAGTAGCCTCTTTCTTTTCTACTTCTTATAGATGAAGGATAGCAAACCTGTGTTTCTTAAGCAAGGGAGCTTATGGATTTTGTCTCATCATATCCAACCAATATGTAATTGTTTCTAAATTTTCCTCGTTTACCCTAACAGCACCATTTCCTTCTAATTTAGAGCCTGTAACGTGAATTCCTACACATAAGACATTACCGTTCTTGTCTAAAGTCCAAACACCAGATCCACTTTGTCCACCTGAGGTATCGAGCTTGTAGTAAAATTTATGCTTTTTTACCAACTCAACAGCACCTTCCATTGTGTACATGGAGTACGCTGGTTTTTTTATTAGAACACTATAAGGACTCACATGTACAGGATACCCTGTAACGTTAATTTTGAGAGAGTGTAAGGCTTTATCATCCAATGTTTTTAAAGAGGCCCAACCTGTTTGTTCTCCTATATCCCTTTCTAGCTGTACAACTCCAAAATCAAAACTTTCATCATTGGACTCTTTATAAGCAGTATGAATAAAAACTTTTCGATACTCTGTCTTCAAAAAGTAATTATTGTCGTGCAATCCAGAAAAATACGTAAGACTTATAGGAAGTCTAAAATCTTCCTCCTCAGCATCTTCGTTATATAAACAGTGACCAGCAGTTAACAGACAATTTTTGCTTATCATTGTTCCAGTTCCACGATGCACTGTACCATTAGCAAATACACAACGAAGATACCCATGGATACTCCATGGGTACTTTTGGGGCGTTGTAATAACCTTTCGTTTGTCAAACAAGGCGTCTACGACATTATAGCTAAGACCTACAAAGGGACTACTCAGAACAGCAAACTGATCATGCTTGCCTTTTTGGGGCTGACCAAACTCTTCAGGAAGAGTTACCTTTTTTTTTGAGGAGTGATGATTGTCGTATTAGGGTCTTTTTTCTCAACATTTGGCAGAGAATCTTTTGAAGTTTCTTTTACGCTGCCAGTTCCGGGAACATATCTTTCATGCTGCTCATCTAGAAATCTAACCTTTTTTGGCATCTCTTCATAAAAAGGTTTTTCAGGCATTGGTTTGGTAGGTTTTGAACCTATTGTAGGCCTTAATGTTCCATATTTTCTAGAAGAGTATATCATAAACCAATTAGGTTTTACTGAAATTCTATGTCTTACCATAGGGTATGAGTTCTCAATAGCTAATCTTGAAAAACCACCACCTGCATAGACAGCAGAAATACTAAATGCAAGGATACCAATAGATGGTAAAACAAAGTTTTTCATGAGAGAGCTCCTATAGAATTACAAAATATATCATAACCCTGATATATTAAATTTTCAATGAATAATTAATGAAATTGGGTTTTTCAACTAAGACCTGAGCGTTTGCTAGTTTAGTGTGGGCGGTAAATTTCGCAACTGCCTTGTTTTTGTTTCTTGATGAGCTTTGTTAGATTAATAGTCTTTCATTTTTTATGGAGAAAATAACGAGCGGAAGTGAATAAAGGAAAGTCCGAATATTTTAGAGGCGCGCTTATACGTCGGGAAATCCGACGCGCACTTTGTTGCAAGCAACTGTGCGACACGAAGTCGCTTTGTAGAATGTTCAAAAGGAGAATTGAGAAATGACCCAAAATAGTTATCTCACAAGGCTCTTTCTTGAACCAACTTTTTCGCAAGTTGTCCCTATCCAGATGAGCGAGAATGGCAACGTTCTGGTTCAAAGCTCTGGAGACAATGTAGCCGCAGGAAACCCTGTAGGATTTGTTTGTGAGAATAAATCTGAAACTACCAGTATCGGGTGGTGAGGAACTAGGGAAGCAGAATATGGAGAACGGATGTGAACTCTTATAACTATCGTCAGCGACAAAGAGTGAAAGATACTGCCACACTCTCGTCAAAAGGCACTGCAACTGGGAATGCAAGGATCGGTTGCTCCTGCATCGCGAACCACAGAGTTGCCGGTGGAGAAAGAGCTCCTAAGTTCTGTGTAAGTCTACAAAGTGGAACGTGGCAAGCCTGTAGATCTCCTGGCAACAGGAAAATGTACCGCAAGGTTACATTGATGGGTCTGCAGGTAGAGGAAGTGGTAAAAAGCAAAGGCCTTCCTGTAATGGGAGGGATACAGAGTTTTCTCTGGCGCGAAAGCGAGCCCACTTACCACAGGTCTTTTATCGCAAGAAAGTTTGAAGAACCCTTAAGGAGGAATGCAAATGACAATAGCTAGTCCTATTGGTGCCTCTCCTGACCAGATATCAACCCTCTCCTGGGATCAAATCCCTTGGAAACAGGCTGAGAAAACGGTTCAACGGCTTCAGATGCGTATTGCGAAGGCCATAAGATTATGGTCGGGTGTGAGCAATCCCACCTTACTAAAGGCTTGAGCCGTATGATGGAAAACTATCACGTACGGTTCTTAGGGGACGGGAGAAGCAGCAATGCTTCTCTTGTTACCCGACCAGATAAATTTTGAGAATTACATCTTTTTTTTCTTATAAAAAACAAATTCTTTTTGTTGTTGTGCAAGCGAGCTGTGTAAAACAATTTTAGTTTTGCACAGCTAAGCGTCGCAAACTACAGGTTCTTATACTATAGGATATATCTATAGGAAGGGGGTACCGTTTCACCGTATAAGAGGGGTACCGTTTCACCGTGGATAACTCAAAATTCCGTTGAAATAATTGAATTAATTGGGGGGTACCGTTTCACCGTGGATAACTTATTTTACCCACTGATTTTTGTGGATAGTTTGCGACGTGATTGTTTTTGACGTATTGCAGTTTTTCCCTGTCGAATTATGAATCCACCATCAACCTCCTCCATTTCTAATCCAGGGTAGACAGAGCGCACTTTCTTGAATGCAGCTTTTGCTTTTTTCTTGAAATTCTTATGGTCATTATATTCAGCCCCAAGTTGTGCCATAAATGCATGCCATGGAATAAACTGTTCCACTTTTTTATGGTGATTAAGAGAATAGGTTTTATAAGTTGCCCAGGCGTACAGATCTAAGGCTAGTGGAGAGCGTTTAAGGGCTCTTAAAGCCCGTTTATCAAGCGGAACAGGTGAAGCTATAATTGCTTCATAGAACTTTTCACCAAGTTCAATCCAAGATCCAAAAAGCGTCGCCTGACCAGGGTTTTTGAAATTCCACCATAATTCGCCTTCTGGAGCTACCTGCATGTCAATCCAACGTTTTCCAATTACGTTTTTATCTTTTGTATCCATCATCTCCAAGCTAATAGTTGCCCGAAAAAGCCTCTCCATTTGGTTTTGAAGCCTCCGTCCATCACCACGCTTACCACCACCCGTTGAAGGATCAAGACCAATATCACGCATGAATCCTGCTAGGCTTTCTCCTAGCTCAAGTTTGCGACTTTGTGTTCGTAGGGCTTCTGTTGTTATCCAGAATAACAGAAGTCTTGGAATGGAACCAAATGGATAACCGATAGGCTGATCCTTTTCATGATTCCATCCAGGTCTGATTGATAAGGTTAAATTTCCGTTCCTGCGTTTCCATATAGGTACATTGCCGGGACTGGAGTGCGGAAGAGTTACCTGTACAAGTTGTCGAGTTAGAAATGCTTTATCTTGCTCAGTTGGTTCTGGATCCATTTGGATTTCAGTTGCTGCATCAAGTAAGAGAGAAAGGCTTTTCCCTAGATTTATACAGGTTATCATTTTTATATTTTCATATCTTCATATTTATGATTTTGCATAAAACTATATTAAGCAATCGGCGGATACTCGTATTTTTTAAACAAGTCGTTCAAGGCTTCTGTTACAACATCCTTCATCGATCTACGCCTCAAATCACGTTTCATTTGGTCAATCTGTAAATGTGCCTCTGTTGGAATTACTACAATCAGCTTTTTAGTTTCCCTTGCTGATGAAGTTTCTGCTTCGATGATTTTCTTCCTCTGTGCTGATGATTTATGCAGCGCTTCGTGAAGGCTTGGCTTTTGCGTCATTGTCCTTGTTCTCCATAAGGTTGGTTATAAAAGAAAAAAGAGAAGTAATTTCCTCTCCTGCTTTACTCTGCGGCTCGATTTCCAAAACACCCCTTCCGGCAGTAAAGGCATGAATAAATGCCATACGGTTGCCAATCGTTACTGGGGCAATAGAAACTTCGTAGCTCTTAATTGCCTCTACAGCCTCATCTGTTAGTGAGCCGCGAGTCTGTGTTTGGGTTAGAATAGCAACTGCCGGCTTGCCAGCCAACTGTGCGATTTTCACGCTTGAGCTGATAGCTCTCAAATCTATCAGTGACGGCTTACAGGGAATCAAGATTAAATCAGAGGCCTGAGCGGCTTCCAGTGCATCTTTTTGAGAATGAGGGGCCGTGTCAAATATTACAAGTTTTGCCCCGCTCTGACGGGCTGTATCGAGATAATGTGTTATACGGGCTGAATGTAGAGATACGACAGCTGGTGATTCATCAGGTCTATTGTCTTTCCAACTCATAGATGATGCTTGCGGGTCTAGGTCAAAGACTGCGGCTGGGTTTCCTGATAGTTCACTTGCGACAGCCAGATTAAGAGCAAGTGTTGTTTTCCCTGTGCCGCCTTTTTGCGAGATGATTGCCAAAACTTTCATATTTACACATTTCCATATCATTATAGTTTCATAAATCAACAATGCCACATTTATGAAAAATTACAATAGTATTCTTTTAAGGTATCACCTCACTAAACGCACGTTAAGGAAGAGATGAGGCAGGTATCCATCTATAGAGTGTTGGAATTGAAACACCGAGGTTGTTTGCTACTTCCTTAGGGGGCATTCCATTGGCCAACAACTGCTTCGCTGAGTCAATTTTGCTGGGGGTCATGCGTCGTTTTCGACCTCCAACCCTCCCTCGTAGTTTTGCTGCCTTTAATCCTGCACGTGTTCGTTCAACAATGAGTTCTCTCTCCATTTGAGAAAGACTGGCCATCACATGAAAAAAGAACCTCCCTGAGGGGTTACTGGTATCAATATGATCTGTGAGACTCTTAAAGTGAATATTCTTCTTTTCAAGAGAGGTGACAAGCTCAATCAAATTCTTAACATTGCGCCCCAGACGATCAAGCTTCCAGACAACAAAGGTATCTCCTTCACGAAGTTGTTCGAGGGCTTTATGTAATCCAGGGCGGTCTTCTCGTGTGCTGCTTGTATGATCCTCATAGATTCTTTGACAAGCCGCGATCTCTAAGGCTTCTTTTTGTAAATTAATGTTTTGATCACTTGTTGAAACTCTGGCGTAACCAATATGCATTCTTAACCCTTTATTTTCCCATTAGCTTATAAAGTAGGCGTTTTAATGAGGCTCGTTCTTGAGAATCTTGTCCAATTGTATTGGCCATTCTTTTTACAAACTGCGCTTGTTCCTCTGGGGAGAAGTAATTTTTACCGTCTTTTCCCATATACCGGGGGTTACTGACTTCTCGTTGATGGGTCGTGCAATAATCGTCCTTATTTTCTGCATTGAGAGCGTCGAGATTTATCCGTTCCTTCCGTCTCCCTAATCTAAGCCAAAGGCTTTTATCTAACCTTTCACTATGGCAGGTTGTATTTTCCATGATAGGTGTTTTTTTGTAGCTACGACTCATAGATGGTTTTTCCTTCTCAAAACCCATCATCAGAGTAATCTAATAAGAAAATACTTTCAAGATGGGTTTTTGAGAATTTTGAAGTCAAAGATCTGGGTCTCAATTCCTTTGGTGATTTAGATTATCACAAACGAACGATTTTGATAAAAGGAGGATGTTTTTACATCGTTGATTATTATGAATAAACGGAAACTTTTCTTTTCTTGATGCAAAATTCCGGCTGTAAAATACTATTGACTTTTATGAAAAGGAGGCCTTCAC
>DATDTA010000109.1:0-18205 GCA_035291085.1 Candidatus Nanoarchaeia archaeon
TGTTTATAAAGACTATTTTCTTCGCACCTATAGCATGAAAAAGAGACACCATAATAGCAATACCCGAGGAGCTATTGGTTTATCCGTTGAAACTTTAGTCATCATTATCATCTCTTTAGTCATTCTTGCAGGAGGAATCACCTTAATCTACCAATTTATTTCTGGTGCGGAAGAAATAAAGGGACAGCTCGATCAGAAAACGCAAGACGAATTGGAACGCCTCTTAGTCAGTCAGGGAAAAAAGGTCGCCCTACCCCTTCATGTTGCCACTATTGGGAGAGGTGACAGCCACGTCTTTGGTTTGGGAATTTTAAATACCCTAGATGTTACTAAACATTTTTACATTCAGATTGCCATTAACAAGGTTGTTGATGAAGCCGAACAAGATATCACTAATCAGGTTGATCTGCAGCAAATTCAAAGTTGGGTTTTTTATGATAGTGGTGCACTTTCCATCAACAGCAATGACAATCATAAGGAAGCCTTGTTAGTGCAGGTACCTAGGAGTGCAGTTAAGGGGCAATATATTTTTGTAGCAATAGTTGTTGTCGATACTGCAGTATATGGTAATCCGCAGACCTTTGTGGTGAATGTGATTTGACCCTATTTTTTATTTAGTAATTCCAACAACAGGGCCATTCGTAGATATACTCCATTTTCTGCTTGTCGAAAGTAGGCGACTCGTTTATCTTTTTTTTCCATCTCTACTGTTAATTTAATCTCTTCTACGTGCGGTAGTGGGTGTAACAGACGTGCACTTTCTTTCATCAAGGCTAGGTTTTCTTCTGTGATGTTAAACTTTCCTTTAGCTGCTGTATACTCCTCCTCAGACATTCGTTCTTTTTGAATCCTGGTCATGTATAGAATATCTATTTGGGGCAGATATTTGTCTAGTTCTTCCCGCTCTTCAAACTCTATATTATGCCGTTCCAAATATTCTTTAATATCTTCCTTAATCGAAAGCTGCCCTGGTGCTATAAAGATGATTTTTATGTTTTTGAACTTTCCTAACAAATAACATAACGATCTAACCGTTCTTCCCTGTCTCAAGTCTCCAACCAGAGCAATTATTAAATTGTTTATTCTTCCCAATTCCCTCCAGATGGTGTAAAGATCTAGTAAGGCTTGTGTTGGATGCTGTCCTGGACCATCGCCACCATTTATGATAGGTACAGAACTTACTGAAGCAGCTATCTTTGCTGCTCCCTCTTCAAAATGTCTGAGCACAATGATATCAGCATATGAAGAAACAATTCTAATGGTATCATCTAAAGATTCGCCTTTTACTGCCGAAGAAAATTCTCTGGCATTTTCTGTACTGATAACATTTCCACCTAATTTAAGCATAGCTGATTCAAAACTTAGCCTAGTCCTTGTGCTAGGCTCATAAAAAAGAGTTGCGAGAATCCTTCCCTGTAATGGTTTATCATGAGCTGTTCTTAATTCTTCAGCTTTTTGAAAAAGAGCAAGAATTGCATCTTTGTCTAGATCTTGAGCTTGCAATAAATGTTTGATACGCATTAAAAAGATAACCTAATTCTGTGGTTATAAAAACTTATCCCAACAATCCCTTCAAAAACTTTGCTGGATCCTTCGCTTTAGGAACAGCATGACCGATCAAAACGCCTTTTGTTCCCAGCCGTAATGCTTTTATAATATCTTCTCTTGACTGGACTCCTGCACCGCACAATACTCTTGTTCTGGGACTTATTTTCCTAACCAGTTCAACTGCCTTAGCAATAATTTCTGGTCTTGCTTTGGTAACTGAAACATTTCCTCCAATCAATTCTGGCGGCTCGTAGGCAAGATAATCTGGAGCAAGTTGTGCAACTTTATGTGCCTCCGTTAAAGACGAAGCACAAATCACTACCACTAATTTATTTCGTTTACAATCCTTCACGATCTTCCTGAGTATAGAAAAAGGAATTTTTCGCTCAGAGTGATTCAGAAGCGTTCCCTTTACACCAATTTCCTTCAATTCCTGGGCAGAAACTTTTCCTGTAAATGGTCCCAAACCAGCTAGATCAGTATGTTGAGAGTACACCATCAAAGAAGTTCCGGCAACAACTTCTTCCAACGTCGGCAAAGAAGGTGCAATAACTATCTGATATTTTTTTGTTTTAACTTTCTCTAGTCTTTTTGCTAAAAGAAGCGCTTTTTTTCCCGTTGTTTCCGGATAGGTTTTAAAATTCAATAAAATTAGCGGTTTCATTTTAACACCGATTAAAATGTAACCTCAACATTTCTAATTTTATCGGTTTCATTTTCGTTTGACTTCATTTTTAAGTTGATTTAAAGTTTTGAAAAGATATCCTAACACCACGATAATTAAAATTGCTGGAAGCAAAAATAAGAACAGATTAAATACCAATACTAGGATTATGATTGCAAATATAATCATAACAAGAACAGTAATCCAAGCCCTAATTCCGGTTACCATGTACATGGATATGGTAATACCCTAGAAGTATAAAAAGTATTCCTTGAGAACATAGATTTTCGCGTTCAAGAGATAAATCATGATTGATGTTGAGTTAGCACTACAATATCATTCTTGCTGCAGCCAGGCTTATACTCTAAATACAACTTATTACCACTAGAACTAATCGCGCCATTAGGTACTTTGAGAGGTACAGTAATAGAAGATTCGCCTTCATTAATTATATGATTCCCATAAACAATAATTCTTGTTCCTAAGAAAAGATGCGTGTTCTCTTCCAATATTGGTAGGGTAAAGTCGACTGAAACTTTTTCAGTAGGATTTGCTGCAGTCATGTTAATAACTTCCCCCAATTCATATCTTTCCAAACCACCATCTGTAGCAAGATACGCTCTTATCACAATCCTTTCTGGTGTCCAAATACCTCCTCTCTCCAGCTGGGGCGCAAGGTTGGCAGTGATCGCAGCTTGTGGCTCTCCAAGCAAGCCCGCACCCATCGTCTCGGATGTTATCAGATCTAAAGGTTTTCCATGATGCTTGTAGCTGGTTAGATCAGTGATGATAAATCTTTCAAAATGTCTATAGAGACCACATTTTTTTAAAGTATCTTGTATTTGCCAAATTGATTCTTCGTGTATGTCTGTGGCAATAAAACGTACACGATCAGAGGAAAATTGCGTGGCCAGAGGCAATGACAATGCTCCTAGTGGTCCGCACCCAGCGTCTAAAACGTAGACAACTCGATCACATATCGTCTCAATTCTATGACAAATTGCGGCATAGTTTCCTCTCAGAAACGCCAGAGTTCTTTTTTCTGCAACTAAGCAAAGTGCTGCCACATATGGAGATACTGCTTCGCCTGAAGGCAAATCTGTCTTTCTTATACTAAGATCTCTTTCGACAGTTTTCATGAGAATCTCACGCAGCCGAGCTACATGAGTCAGGGCTTGTTCTTCTGGTTCATGAAGCAGAAGTCTTACCGTCTCTTCTAATCCTAATCCTATCTGAGAGGATGATTGTGTCATGTATCTATTTTTAATCAGCGACTTTTAAATATTGCTTAGATTTATTTCTCTTTCAGAATCTTACCTATCAGTATCATTAATATTCCTAAAAGCATAGTTGCCACAAAGATATTTCTGCTTATCGCCGTAAAAAATTCTAGAGGAAAAGTCTGGATAAGAAGAGCATCAGCCGCAAAGATCCAATTTCCTTGAGGAAAAAAGATTCTATGAAATAAAGAAAATACTGCCTCAAAGAAAACCAAAGAAAAAACTCCTAAGACTACTATTGCTATCACTGTAACCTTTCCTGCGTAACTCAATAACTCCAACAGAAATGTCTTATCTTTTCTGTAATAGATAGTTATGCTGATCAGAACTACCAACAGTAAATAAAATCCATAATCAACAATCTTCATCACCTGCTTAACATCTTCCAAATGTGAAATTTCCAAATCCGTAAATCCAGATTGTAGTCCTCCTTTTCCATCTAAAAAATGAAAAACATTTTCCTGTGCCGGAGCGGTGTTTGTAAATAGAAGAACTGCTTTGTAAGAAAGTAACAATAAAAAAAAGACCAGAAGTACGCTAAAAATAAAAACCATGCTTTTTTTATTCTTCATGGTCGTGATTTATAAAATTCGTATTTCTCCATATATTTTTCATGTAATTTTTCAAACGACCGCGTATTTCGTTGGCGTCGATATTTTCCGATTCCTTTGCCTCTCCAGTTGTAATATGGCAAGGAAGCCCAGGTTCTTGCTAACTTTTTCCAGATATGCTTAAAGTCACCGCCTTGAATAGAAGCTTCCAGCATCTCCTGAGTGATTCCTAGTTGGACTTGTATAACATACACTCCTGCTTGATCCTGTGAGTCCGGCGTAATATCCTTAAACAAACCGCAATCTTCATCTTTATTTGGTCCGCAGTTTTGTAACCTTCTAAGACCATCATAAGTTCGCTCCATCCACTGCAACTTTCCAGCAGCTGTCGAAGCTCTAGCTTTGCGATGCCATTTCACTTTTATTCTGGGATGATCGCCAAAGCCGATAAAATAATTCCCTGGACATTTCCCGAACTTACCACCGTAGCGATTATGCTTGTCTTCCACTACTTCGCCAGCAACTAAAACTTGGTATGGGCTAATTCCCTCGATACATGGTTCTAGAGTGTACTCTGCCCAAGAGATAGTGTCTAACAGCGCTTTGTATTCAGGTGATAATGTTTCAAAATAACTGAGTTTTTTTATTTGATTAAGCTCTTCGGTGAAGATAGGTGTTTCAGCTGTTTTTTCTTTATCATCCGCGATCTCTTCTAACTGCAATTGTGGCTCTGATGTAAATGCATACGAAGGATCTTCTGGGGGAGGCATATAAGCGGGCGTATCACAAGAGATAATAGCAGCACTAAGAATTGAAAGCAACGACCTTTTCATTATAGAAAAGAAAAAAGAAGAGACTTATATAGATTTGGAATTACTTATATCCAAATTCAACGTGAACGCCTCTTTCAAGGTCAGATTTTTCATTAGGTTTACATTCCCACCGCCGTGCAGGACAATTTAGGTCTTCTAAAATCTGGTCTTTTTGTTCCCTTATTTGTCTGAGAACGGTTCCTCTTTCAAAATTATCTATGGTACATTTCCCTATAAAATCATTTCTTAATGGCGCGATAGCTAAATCACATATTGCTGCTCCTTTTTGAGATTCTATGGAAGCTTCATACGTAGGCGTTTTCTCATCCGTATCTGGGTATTTTCCAATGCCATAACCAACAGTTGCTCCAACTAAGAAAGTTGCAGTTCCAAACGCAGCTAAAGCAGCGTAATAAAGACATCCAGTATTTTTGTTATCGGTCATTTTTATTTACCTCTTTGAGTTATCTAACACATTACATAAGAATAGCCTTTATAAATATTTCGTTACTAAGAAGTAGCAATAATCTTATTATGGTTAGCAAAGCGAAAGATATATAAATAACCAATAATGTGGTTTATATGAACCAATAAAGTGGTTTTATATGGCTACTAAAAAACAATTAAAAATACTTGAAGTGTTTGCGAAAAAACCATTTGCAGAATACACTCGAAAAGAGATTAAGAAAGAATCAAAAGAGAAGTCGAACAATGCCTTAGCTTTGGCAATAAATTCCTTAAAAAAAGAAGGGGTTTTGATCGAAAAGAAGATAGGGAAGTCAGGAATACTGACGCTTAATCTTGATAATGACGTAACATTTTATTATCTTGCCTTGTGTAATAATTATAGGATTCTAGAGCCTGCTGCATTTTCTTTAGAAATTTTAAAAAAGGAAGTAAGTGAAGAGACTCCTTTTTTCTCAATTGCCATTTTTGGCTCTTATGCTGTTGGAGAACAGAAAAAAGATTCCGATCTCGATATCGCAATATTTATCGAAAACGAAGATCACAAAAAAAAAATTGAAAGTTTGGCAAATAGCGCCGGATTAAAAAGCGCACTTGAGATGGATATTCACGTTATACCAAAAGCAGAAATGCTCGAAATGCTTGCTAACAAGGAAGAAAATCTAGGAAAGCAAATAGTGAGAAAACATTTGGCTATTTATAATCATAGAATATTTTATGAAATAATTAAGGAAGGGATGAAGCATGGATTTCGAATATAAAATTTATCTCATCAGAGCACAAAATGAATTGAACCTTTCCATGATGATACAAAAGATAAGTGATGACCAGAAAATACAGGTCGAGGTATTTGGAGTGAAGGAAGATACTTATTATAGCGCAGTTATTTCTCACGCTTACTATTCTATATTCTATGCAGCTAAAGCATACTTATTGTTGAAAGGCATCAAGACCCAGGCTCCTGAAGAGCACCGCAAAATATTTGAGGAATTCTCGAAACTAGTCGATCAGGGAATAGTAGATGTCGAGTTACTGAGGATTTATCAAAGTATGCTGATGAGAGCAGACACTCTTCTGCGTGTCTTTGAAATAGAGAAAGGAAAACGAGGAAAATTCACCTATAAGAGAATACCACAAGCAAACCGGGAGCCGGCACAAGAAAGCATAAACAACGCAAAAACATTTTTTAACAACATATTCAGATTGTGTGAAGAGAATAATGGAAATAAGTCATGAATAGGCTGCCTATTTAATGTAACAACAAAACCCTAATGCCCTTTTTCCACTATTTTATGTAGCTCAGAAGAGATAAATTGCCCCGAAGCCTTCCCAGCTAGTCGTTTCATAGCCAATCCCATCAAGGCAGAAAAGGGCGCCCCTTTATTTTCGGCTACTATCTTCAGCAATTCCTTGTGAATCTCTTCCGTTCCTAGCGTAGCATAGCGTTTAATGTCAAATTTATCGGTAATAATGTCAATCAGCACATCTAAAACAATATCCTTGTGGATCTTGCCCTCAGTCAGGTACCTAAACAGATCCCTAAAATTGTCCTCGGTTAATTTGTCAGGGTCATGATGGAATTGCCGTTTAATATCCAAGGGTGTAGAAATAAGTGTTTCTGCAATAAAGGCAGGTTTAATGGCAGGATACTCCTGTACTAATTCTTCAAATAAGCCAACTTTATCCGACTTGGCGGCAAATTCTGCTAAATCCTTCCCTAAGCCTAAAGTAACATGAAATCGTTCCATTTTTTCTTCCAAGGTTTCAGGTAGTTCAATATTCTTTACGTCCGGTTTAATCAAAGGAACATCTGTTTCCGGATACATTCTGGCTGCTCCGGGTATTGGGCGTAAATAGGTAGTAGTGCCATCAGCATTTGCTTTTCGCACTTCTGCTGGGATTCCTTTCAATAATTCTTGAGCTCGTTGATGAACTGCTTCTAATGCAAGTCTTGCTTTTCTTTCTTCATCAGCCACTAATACAAAAGCATCTTTTTCCGCACAACCAAGCTGTTTTTTAACAGAAACCACTTCCTGTTCAGAAATACCATATCGCGGCAGTTCATCTGAATGGAATATACCTCCTACTCCTGCTCTTACTTTTGCCCAATCAGAAAATTCTGTCCCTATTCGTCTGCCAGGCTGCACTTCTCTGCCGATATAACCAGTGAGACCAGGTAGCTTTACTCCAAGAATTTTACCTTTTTTCGCTAAGGTATTTTTGATCACATTTGCTGCAGAATGTACAAACAAAGAACTCACCTCAATAATATGTAATGCTGGCAAAGTAACTTTCTTTAACTCCTCTCTTATTTTCAACAATTCCTGCTGTCGTTTCACTTCCAGTTCTACTAATAATGGCAATTGACGTAAATCCTGCGCGCCTTTAATCTCAATTCTTGCCCCCCCTTTGATGGAAACGTTAACATCCTGCCTGATCGTTCCTAAACCTCGTTTAACTCCGGGAAGAGAACGTAATAACATCCCCAGCTTTTTAGCAGCTTCCTGGCATTGCTCAGGCGTGGTTATATCCGGGGCAGTACCTATCTCAATTAATGGTATTCCTAATCTATCCAGAGAATATGCTTTTTCCTCTGCTGTTTCACTCACAATTTTACATGAATCTTCTTCTAATGAAACATTTGATATCCTTACTTCTCCCACACTGGTCTTAATAATTCCATCTTTGGCCAGTAGTGCTGTCCGTTGGAATCCCGAAGTATTTGAACCATCAACAATCGTCTTTCGCATCACTTGCACTATTGGAAAAATGTTTGTCCCAGCTAATGTGCATAATTGTAGAGCTGTATAAAGCGCTTCCTGATTAACTGCATGCGGCGGCTCGCAATCAGCTTCTACCAAACAAGTAGTATCGTTGTAACCACGATAGGTGAAAGTTCTGCTTTTCATCTGCTCCTGCTTTGCTGCTATATCTACCTTTCCTTCTTCACCGGCAGCAGCCCGCAATTTTCGCTGGATACTAAAATCAGCTTCATCATCTCGAATAACTGTCGGACAGGCGCAGAATAACTTTTTCCCTTCCAGCTGCTGGTGGATTTCTAATCCGCATTTAAGGCCAAGTTCTTTATAATTCATTTTTGTAAATGAAAGAAAGCAGGTTTAAAAATATTTAGTAACGCTTTGCTTGGATTTTCTCTATACAATATTTAGATAATCATTATAAAGAAAAAGAAAATTTACAAATCATGGAAAAAAGAATTGGTTTTTTAATAGCCTTAGGAGCTTATGTAGCGGGCGGGGCAACTTGTGGGAGTGTCGGGAGTTATCTTGGCTATCAAGCTTTAAAACCGCAAACTTCAATAGAGCATAGCGATGCAGACAGCAATCCTGATTTATGTCTTTATTATCCTCTGGAAAGGGAGATGCTCTGTTCGGTTGATGCAAATGGTGATGGTGCCCAGGATGTTCTAAAAGTGACTGAAAATGGTCAAGAAGTGCTTGCTCGGGGAAGAACGATCTGCCTCTACTCAATGACTTTAACAGAAGAACAAATGAATAAGTTTGAAAAAAGTCTCCAAGAAGTGCAAAAGCGAGATCAGCCAAAACAATAATTGCTTCTAACTCTCACTTCTCCTTATACATCTGCTTAATCTCTTTGCTTGTTGTAGCTTGTTCAGCCTTTTTATCATCACGTAATTTCACAAATCTAGGAAATCGTAAAGCTAATCCTAAAGCATGGCTGGGGCTTTTAGTAATTTCCGCAGCTAAGACTTCAACTACTATTGCCGGTTCAAACCATACTTCCGGCTTTATATCACTAACCACAACCCTAGCAGGTTTATGATCGACTTGATATTTCTTGAGCTTCTTAGGCAGCTCAGCCAGCATTTCATCGGTTAGGCCAGTTCCTAACTTCGTTACCGTTTCAAAAGTATCTTCCTTGTCATTATAACCAGCACAAAGTAATGCACCATAGGTTCCAGAACGTTTTCCTCTACCGTAAAAAGCTCCTACGATCACCAAATCAAAGGTATCAGTCATTTCAGTATGATATTCCTTTTTCCATTTGATCCAATTCCAGCCTCTAGTACCGGCCTGATATTCGGAGTCCATGCCCTTAATCATTACCCCTTCTTGTTTCTCCTTGAGCATTTTTTGAAAAAACTTTTCCACTTCTTGTACATCATCAGTTACGATTTTATCAGCTAGAGTAAGATGCTTTCCTTTGCTGACTATTTTTGTAAGTTGCTCAGTTCTTTTTTCATACGATTCATGCAAGAAAGATTTTCCATTATAATACAGGAGATCAAACAATTTCAATTGCACCGGTACTTTTTTGACGTATTCATCTATGTCCATTTTTCTTTTGCGCTGCATCAAAACTTGAAAATGTAATGACTTCCCCTCTTTATCTATAGCTATAACTTCTCCTTCCACCACAAATTCTTTTGCAGAAATCTGTTCCTGCAAATACTGAACTACATCTGGATATTGTTCTGTAATGGTGTCCATCCTGCGCGAGAATAAAGTGATTTTCCCTTCTTTTGTTTTATGTGCTTGGATGCGTTCGCCATCATACTTTGCTTCTACCCCTAACTTACCGGGAATTTTCTCATGAACTTCATCTAACGCCTCTACTCTCTGCGCCAGCATCATCTTGATAGGCCTGCCAACATGCACATCAATTTTTTCAATGCCTTTCAACCCTTTTTTGGCTAAGGTTTCTGCAATGATGCCTACATCAGGACAGATATTGTAGGCTCTTTCTAGTACTTCCTTATTCTTCTTGTCACCAGTATGCGCAATGGCCAGTGCATCCAGCACGGTCATATCTCCTGCACCCATGCGCAATGTTCCTAAAGCAATTCTGATGATGTACTTAGCTCCTTTTGGAGATGCTTTTTGCAGAAGATTGACCAGAATATTTACCTTCTCTTCTTGTGAGCCGACTCCGATAGTTTTTGTTATTTTGTGTAGTTTTTCGAACAATTCTTTGACCGTTAATTTTCCTACCGGAACCAGTGTTAGTGGTTTTTTCTGTAGCAATTTCTCCGCCGTCAGTCCTGCGTCACCAGCTTCCTGCATAGTTTTTTTTACCTTGATTTCATCTACACCGGCAGCTTTAGCGATTGCTTTGAGAGCAGACTTCTCGGCCATGCCTAACACAACCCCTTTATATTCAGAAGCAATTTGTCCTAAGGTTAAATAAGCTATAACTGCAATATCATCTTCTGGTACTTTCTTAAAGAATTCAGCGAGAATTTCCCTCATTTTATTACCGGAGGAAGTTTGTTCTAATTCTTCATACAAATCAGCAAGTTTTTGAAAGCCCATAAACCTTAAAAAGGTCAATTTCTTATATAAAAGTATTTATAGAGAACTTTGAAAAATAGGGATTTTGCTGATTTTTTACTTGTTTTTTGGTAAAATCACGATCATTTCAAAGTCTCTTAGATAACTTTGCTAAGAAAAGATGAATTATGCAAAGTTCTCTATATTTTGGTTGAGGACGATAGTTTCGCATATGTTTTTCCTCAACTAAAGTTTGGAAGACCGTGATATGTCTTCCATTATTTTTTAATAGGTAATTTTATAAAAAAGAGGCTAAAATAAATAATCATGGGATTAGCACCAAAACTTAAGGGTTTACCAGCAAATTACTTTATTACTGAAAAGCCTATTGAAACCCCAAATTCCCGCCTCTACACTGGATTCGATATAGAAACCAACCAATCCGTCATGGTCAAGCAATGTAAGTATACTGATGACTTCTGTCGTGAGGTCAACGCTTCTACTAGGATTTTTGAAAGAGGAGTTAATGGTCTTTTTGTGCCGATCCTAAACTCTTTTCCTGAAGAAAAATATCTAGTAATGCCGTACATTGAAGGAGGAAGCCTATGGGATTATCGCAAGAGTAGAAAAGGTCTATCCTTAATAGAAGCCTTACCTCTTACAGTTCAAATCGGTCGAGCCTTAGAATACCTTCATACTCTCGGTATTATACACAATGACCTGAAGTCAGGCAACGTCTTGTTAAGCTCGTCCAATACTGCTCCACAAGCAACCCTAACCGCAAAGTTGACTGATTTAGGATCATGTTATGGAATTCCAGATTTAGAACCATGGTCTGGCGCTGGCACCCGCGAGTATATGGCTCCAGAAAAGTTGAGAGACGCTTATCTGGTGACTCATCTAGTTGATATTTATTCCTTAGGGCTGATAATTCACGAAATACTAACTAATAGCCTCTTGTATGAGTTTCCTAAGGAAAGAAGAAAAGAGTTAGAGTCTGATCAGGAAAAACTAGAAGAAGAAAGCCTGCAGTTCCATCTCGAAAAACGTAAAGAACCAATCCCGCCCCATGAAAAAATTCCAGAAAAAGTTTTCAATGTTATACAGAAATCCTGCCAAGACAATCCCGCAGATAGATATCAAAAAGCCTCTGAAATGGTCCAGGATTTAGAAAGCGCAGTAGCGGAAAGCTTGCGACTGCAGGACCTTGAAGAAATCTTCTAATCAATTCCAGACGATACTTTTTTATATATTCTGAAAAAGAAAGACTTATGGTCAATCTGCTCAAGGAAATAGCAAGAAGAGTAACCTTACTGGATATTCTTGAGGAATCCAAACAAGCTGACAAATTCTTTCAAACTATAGAAGATGAGGATAAGCGGTCTGGGTATAGTTTCAAATATCTTACCAGAACTGCTTGTCGAGTGACTACGCGTCTTCTCGTCGGGGATGGAGTAGCCTTAGCCGGGATTGCTGCTTCTTCGATGTATTCTGATAATCGCTGGGTAACCATGGGTTCGGCCACCTTTGTTGCTGCGTACTTGATAGATTACATCTTGTTTGACTATCTACAGCCGGCAAATCTTAAACATGAATCTCGATAATTGGATTGATCCAGAACATCTTTCAGAAGAAAAGATTCAGAAGCTTCAAACCACTTTTTCTTCTAACCAACCCTTTCCCCATTTGGAAATCAAGAACTTTATCAAATCAGAAAAAATTATTGAACTTCTACAGGCCTTAAACCAACAAGAATTCTCTCCAAAACAAGCCGATTTGTTCCAGTTTCTTCAAACTCCGGATTTGTTATATAGTGATGATCAAGTTTTGAAAGAATTCATTGCTTTATCTTCTTCGCCAGAATTAATTACTTTCATGCAAAATGTAACCAACCTAAAACTCAACGGAAAAATTGACCTCTTTGCTTCTATTTATCAGGATACTGACTTTCTGCTCCCGCACGATGATCAGCTGATAGGAAGAAAGATAGCCTTCATGCTTTATCTTAATGATTTAGATCAGAAAGATGGTGGTGCTTTAGGGTTTTACGAAACAAAAAATAAAACTCCAACAAAAATTGCAAAAAGAATCATCCCTAAAGCCGGAACATTAGTGTTCTTCGAAGTATCAGCACTATCTTTCCATACCGTCGAAGAAGTTACAACCGACACACAACGTATAACCTTAAGCGGGTGGTTTTATGGGTAGAGCCAACGAAATCAATCCACATTACCTAGAACCAGAACATAAACAGAAAATTCGGAAGTCATTTCTTCACTCTGATTTTCCAGCAGTATTACTGAATGATTTTTTTAGTAAAGAATTGTATCTAGAATTACAAAAGAAGGTTTTATCGTTAAATTTCAAAAAGGATGCTGTAATACTTCATCATTCTTATGCGGTTTCCAGTATTAAAGTTACTTCAAGAGAATTCTGTGACTTTATTTCTTTTGTAACCAAAAAGAAAGTTGATGAAATCACTTTTACCGCCTACCTTCTAACATGGAAGGATTATATGATCTTGAACGATAAATATCTAGAAAAACCAGGTATTGACCTCGTCATTGATTTAACAGATAATTGGAACGCTGAGTGGGGCGGAGTTGTTACATTTACAAATGGAAAAGGTACTGTCTATCCTATTACTCCGACAGAAAACTCTCTAGCTATCGTAGAACGCAAGAAAAATCTGCAGAAATATATCCAGTACCTAAATCATTATGCCAAGGATCAGAAGAGACTGTTGTTAATTGCTACGTTGTAGGTTTTTCCTTCACGATCTGCCAGTATTTCCAATGTGGTTCTTGCCACCATGAATGAAATTTTAGATGAACTCTCCCTTTAAAAAAAATCTCCATGAGATGATTATCTAAACATTGTCTAAGGAAAGATCGTCTTGGTTCAGGAAGAGTAGGAACATAAGGATCAATGCCGGTGCCTAACATAACCATTCTTCCAACCCCATCATCGGTATCTTCTATTCTTTCGTAGGCCAGCGAAAATCCTTTATCATAATCTTTTTTTAAAGGAAAATGAAAGATTTTATGTGCATCAATAAGCAAATGCAAGCCAGATTTATCTTTATGAAGATCAAGCGTTCTACCCTCAAGCCTTTCTCTAACTTTAACCTCACCCTGTAATCTATATCTTCCTTGAGCATCGTATCCGCCACAATCTCGTATATAAAGTTCTTCAGCTTGATAACAGCTCAAACATAGACGAAGGTGTTTAAAATCTAACCTTTTAGGCACCCAGTATTGTTCCATAGAATTACGGTAACTTGAAACTTTATATCATTTTAGGAGAAATATTCTTAAATTGCCGTCTATGAAGTTAGTTCCATGGATGAGGAACCGGATCTAGAAGGATTAATCTCTCAAGATAATCAACCTAATCAAGATTCCAAACAAGATTCTAGATTAGTAAACAAGATTAAACATCATGCTCCTTATTTTGTAGTAGATGGTTCTACCTATGTTATATTCTATGGATTATTCATGACCGGAGCAGAACGCCTTTCAGGAATGAATTGGGAAGAAGTAAAGAGGACCCGCGGTATCGGCGCAGTTACTGGTTTTTTAAGCGGTTATATTGTCAATTGGCTCAGAGGCCGCTTTGGCAAAAATGCCAATGAAACTAAGGAAAAGACTGCATCAAAGAGAAAAAAAATGGCTGTTGATCTGGCAGTTGGATTCGTTACGACCATGCCCTTTTATCTCCCTATTCTCTATGGCGGAAGGGATGCTGATCAAGGAATAATGGTTCCAGTAGTTATAGGTTCAGCGGTATCGGCGGTAGCAGGATTAGGCTATGGTCGTTATTCTGACTGGTGCAGAAAGCGACTAGGCTTGCCTCCAGTTTTATACAAGTAAATTTTCACCACTAAATATATAAAATCAAAAACCATTCTTCTCAAAAAAGGGATAATCATGGTGGAATTAGTTGTCGTTGGAAATTTTCTTTTGGCTTTAGCTTTAGGTGCACTAATCGGCTTAGAGCGGGAGTATGCCAGATATAGAAAGCATGCCCATGATTATGCTGGGATCAGAACTTTCCCTCTCATTGCGTTATTTGGAGCGTTGTCAGCTTTCTTAGGAGAAATTGTAAACCCATTGATACTTGTAGTTGGTATTCTTTTAATGGGCGCACTTATTATTCTCTCTTACTTTGTCCTTTCCAGTGGAAATAAAAAATTTCATGGCGCAACATCTGAAGTAGCAGGTTTTCTAACCTTCTTTATTGGGGTACTATCATACTTTGGTGAAATTCAGTTAGCGGTGCTGCTGACCGTGATTATTACTATCATACTCTATTCCCGCACTATGCTGCACCAGTTTGCCCAGCATTTAAAGAAAGAAGAGATGCGCAGCACCTTGCTTTTCGCAGTGATTGCCTTTGTTATCCTTCCTTTCCTGCCTAACCAAGGTTACGGCCCTCACCAATTATTTAATCCTTATCTAACCTGGCTTATGGTTGTTTTCATTTCAGGCATTAGTTTTGTGGGATACATTCTCATGAAATGGTTTGGTGAAAGAGGAATTCAATTTGCTGGACTTCTGGGTGGTTTAGCCAGCAGTACCGCGGTTACTTTAAGTTTTACTGAAAAAAGCAACCAGCAATCAGCTCTTTACAAAACCTTGGCTTTAGGAGTTATTCTTGCCAATGGCATGATGTTTGGCCGGGTATTGTTAGAAGTGTTTGCTTTGAATAGGATTCTATTCATCCAGCTTCTCCTTCCGATGATAATTTTAATGCTGGTTACCGGAACATTTTCGTATCTTATGTGGAAAAAAGTAAAGAATGTTACCGAAAAAATCGAACTTAAATCGCCCTTCACCTTGAAACCAGCTATTAAGTTTGCCGCTATATTCGCGGTAGTATTAGCATTTCTTAAGCTTGCTGAAGCGTACTTATCATCACAAGGAGTATATTTAGTTAGTTTCTTATCTGGCTTAGCTGATGCTGATGCCATTACCTTATCCTTAGCGCAGATAGCTGGAAAATCAATCAGTTATGAAACCGCCAGAAATGGAATCATTACCGGAGTATTAGCAAACATTGCTTTGAAAGGCGGCTTAACCTTATTTTTAGGTGAAAAAAAATTTGCTTGGACCGTGATCAGCTTTTTCCTGGTCTTGATTATTATTGGCACCGGACTAATTTTCCTACTATGAGAGAAAGAATGACTGATCTCCTCGAAAGAGCATCAAATGTGGCCCCGTACTTACACCGAATAGTTGATGAAGCACTCACCAGGCGCCAAGTGGAAGTATTGCCTGAAACAAAAATATACCTAGTTAGTGTCGCTCAGGATTTCACCAAACCATTATCTGTAGCAAGTGATGATAAACCGCTAACCCTGGCTTATGGTGATTCCTTACAAGAATCCAATAAAGGAGAAAAAATCCGCAAGCTTATGCATGTGGGTGACAGATGTTTAACCTTAGTGGGCTTTTTTCCTAGCAGCATTACTCGGCGCCAGGGAGAAAGCGGATTAGAATATCATGTCAGAATCGGCTCTTCTGCTTATACACAGGTAGGCTCATCTCTTCCGGGAAAGCAGCCACTTTTTTTTGAGTTAGCCCAGCGATTTTCTGATCTGACTAAAATACTAAGTGACATCTATTCACCATTCTCGGATTCTCCTGCTAATCTTGCTGAAATATTACGCCAGTGGGAAGAAACAGGAGATCCGCATGCTTATGCAATCCTTCTTGCTCATGGGATGCTTTCATTGGGAGAACTAGATATTGAGAATTGACTAGTAATACTCAATCCCTGACTCATCATCTTTATTTTCTTTCTTCTGTGAAGTTAGGTTTAGAAAAGAACCAAAATCGGGAGCATTTCCTTTAGTTTCTACAGTACCTTTTTGATCCCCAAACATGCTCATTAAGTTAGTTGTGTCAGTATTCGCTACAGAAACCTGAGAATCTTTTTTCTCTAGAATAGAAGTCAGCACTTGTAATACTTTACGAATATCATCGTGAGTGTCCACTTGCGTATCTATAGTTAACTTCATCTATGCACCCATACAGTAGGAAAGAAATGAAGTTTAATAAGATTGTGATTTTTACTGTTGTTTTCTAAAATATACTGCCAGGGCAATTCCTGCCGCGTCAGTTAATCCTTCTTCAAAAACAGCTTCACCATCAACTGCCTTTTTTTGAGCATGCATTGCCTCATGCACATAGGTTGACAGAAAGGCGACTTCTTTCAGAAACCTTTCTGGATCTTTAATAGAATCACTAGCAATCATCGCTTCTAGATGGTCTAATGTTTCTTTTTTAATGTGTTCACGTGGCTTTTGTAAAACTGAAGCTCTGATGTAAATCTGGGGTTTTTCACCACTGAAATCACAAATGCCTAAAAACCAGTTTACATCTCCATTTGCATCATAGGCGCGGGAAAATAAATGCAAATCCGCCGCGAACTGATTTCCAAACAGAAGCTCATTAACTGCAATGTGCTTTTGATAAATTTCACGCTGCTCTTCTGTAAGTGCTTCAACAGGAAGGAACTCATAGGATGGCCGATAATTCAATACTTCAGATGCTTTCTTGACCCCTGAACCATGGAGAATAGTCTTCATGCCAATAGGGATGCCAGCTACAACATTATATCCTCGATTTTTCACATTTAAATTTACATTTACTTTTTCCGGTTCTTCTAAGACCGCTTTATGACCGTATAATTCATAGAACGCTTGTTGCCAAAGCGCTGGATAGCGCACTTGCGCTCCATCAGCAAAAATGATTGATTTTTCTACACATCCAGGCGTCTTGACATTGATAAGGCCTTTTATCAGATCTATTTGATTAAGGTTGACTAAAACTTGGGAGATGGCATTATCCAGAGAATATTTATTCACTTGATCGCGGTCAGGCGTAAGCAGGGAATCAGCAATTTCTCCATTGATTTGATAAGTAAGATAGAGTGGTCTTTCAGTTGGATATTTTATTCTTCGTACAAAAAGCTCACCTTGAAACTCTTTTGGAGGTAAAAAAACTCTGTGTTTAGGATGGGTTCCCTTTATCTCTGTCGGTTCAAGATCTGAGCGAAAGTCAATATTTTTTTGACTGAAAGAAAGCACTTGGGTTACTAATTCAGGAGAAGGATTTCGAAACAACGTATAAGATCCATCTATCTCTGTCTCGCAGAAGGTTACTCGCTGGCAGAGTAGTTCTAAATCCTTATTCTCTCGCTGGAGATGGATTTTGCCTACTCTTGGTCTTGCTGACCAATTTTGTGAACTGAAAGTGATGTCGACGCCGTGGCGGAGAGCAGCCGCAGAAATCATCTTTAAGCCTTCACCGAATTTTCCAGTTTGTGTTTCTCGTTCTTTTTTACTGCTATGCCTGAGAACAGTATAAATATAACCATATCCGACACCATCATCACAAAAGAAGATTTCACTTACCGGTTGCGTGGGATCATAATCTCGGAAGTCAACATACTTGTCTCCTTGGGTGAATACGATCCAATATTTTGTCCCATGGGCATCTTCTGGAAAGTGGTTTTGTATTGCATCATAAACTATTCGTTCCATGCCCCATTTGTCGGCCCGGAAATCAAGCGTGGCATAGGATACAAGAAGTTTTTCCAACCCCGATTTAGAATCACTCATCAAAAT
>DATDTA010000110.1:0-3631 GCA_035291085.1 Candidatus Nanoarchaeia archaeon
TGTTTATTTGGCGGAGTTAATATGAATGTCTATGATAAAGGACGGGATTTACTGGATCTAGGAGTAATCCCCGGGAAGGATATGCTTGCCAACACCGCCTTAGTAAAATTATCTTGGCTGTTAGGCAATTATTCTGGTGAAGAATCTAAAAAATTAATGACACAAAATATTCGTGGAGAGATTAATGGACGATTGGTTTATGAAGAAGATTTCCTCAGTGAGGTGAGGTAGATGAAACAGAAATGGATGATGATATTATGGCTAGTGATGATAATTTCTGTATTTTTGATTTCCTGCACTCCTAATGCAGAGCAATGTTCGGTGGATAGTGATTGTGTTCCTGCGCAATGCTGCCATCCTTTTAGTGCGGTGAATAAGGAATATGCTCCTGATTGCAGTGAAGCTTTCTGTACCGCAGTTTGTGAGCCGGGAACTTTAGATTGCGGGCAAGGAGAGATCAAATGCCTTTCTAACCGCTGTACGGCAGTAATTAACTCACAACTTTCATAAGCAAATGATTCCCACAACTGTCAAAGAAGTGATCAGGGATTTTGTCTTCGGCATGGAAGACGGTTTAGTCTCTAACCTCGGCCTGGTTTTGGGGGTAGCGGCTGGCGGAGGAGATGCATCCATTATACTTCTTGCTGGAGCAGCAAGCATGTTTGCTGGCGCTTTTTCTATGTCTGCAGGAAGCTATCTCTCTTCGAAATCGCAGCGAGAGGTATATGAGCATGAAATAGAAAGCACTCGCGATGAACTGATGAAAAATCCGCGTAAATGTTATACAGAGATGCATTCTTCCTTGATAAAAGAGGGTCCTACCAAAGAAGAAGTCAATCGGTTGCTTAAAAAATCCTCCCGTTATAAGCATCCTGAATTTGTCTGCAACTACATGGTGCAAAAAAAAGTCGGCATCTCTAAAGAAAAACTGGAAATTCCTTTCAAGAATGCCTTTGCGATGTTTTTTTCTTTTCTGTTAGGCTCAGCTTTTCCTTTGTTTCCGTTTCTGATTTCTAAATTTAATTCCATCTCATTATTTCAGGCCGCAATTCTGGCTTCAGCTCTTACCATTGCCGCTTTGTTTGGGGTAGGTTTAGCAAAGACATATTATACTAAACTAAGCAGGGTTAAGTCTGGATTGGAAGTAGTCTTGATTGGATTATGCGCTGGATTAATAGGTTATTTTGTCGGTTGGCTTGTAGGCCATTTATGATGAGACATATGGTATTTAGTTTCTATATGCAGAAAATTAAATAATTTACAGATTATTCGTTTAGTATGTTACCGGGATTTATCATTGAAGAAATTTTGAAGAGGGAGCGGGAAAAAGAAAGGAAAAGGGGGCAGCCAATTCCGTTAGAGCTTCCAGTGGAAAATCCTATGTCGAGAATTCCAGACCATCAGCCAGAAAAAACCAAAGAACCGGCTGAAATCGATATTTTGGATAGAAAAGACGAAATAACTACTAATTATTATTTCTCTATTTCCCGATATTATTCTTAAAAAAATATTTAAGGTCTTCTTCAATTACAGTCTCTATGAAAGAATTATCCTCCTCATTTTTCGCTCAAGATACCGTAAAGACTGCCCAAGATCTGTTAGGTAAAATCATATCTATTAACGGCATGCTCGCTCGCATAGTAGAAACCGAAGCCTATGGTCGAGATCCAGCTTCTCATGCCTATCGCAAAACGGAGCGGAGTGCCTTGATGTACGATACCTATGGACACGTCTATGCCTATCTTATTTACGGGATGTATTGGTGCCTGAATTTTACCTCTCACAAAGATGAAGCCGGCGCAGTCTTGATACGGGCAGTAGAGCCGCTTGTAGGCATAGAAGCAATGAAGAAGAATAGAAAAACAGAGGAGATTCAAAATCTCTGCTCTGGGCCAGGAAAATTATGCCTTGCCTTAGGCATTGATAAAAAATATAATGGCCTTAAATTAGGCAAAGAAATCAAACTATTTGACGACGGCTTTAAAATTGTTAAAATTGCATCCAGTTCTAGAATCGGCATAAAAGATGCGTTAGAGTTACAATGGAGATTCTATATTGAAGGGAATGAGTATATTAGCAGAGTGAAGATTAATAAATAATCAGTCAATTTGCTCAATTGATGCGGGGGTGGGAGAGCGGTCAAATCCGCCACCTTGAGATGCAGCAAATCTGCACAAGAAGGGGTGGTCCCTTAGTGGGTACGCGTGTTCGAATTGCCTGCTACACTAGGCGAACGTTGCAAGAAATGAGGTTAAATCCCTCATTTCTGCACTGAAAACAAATCGTTGCATGAAAAACAAGGTTTTTCAGCACAGAAAATCAATCGTTGTTGATTTTCTTGTGTTTGTTTTCATGTGTCAAGTGGGATATTCTTACGGAAATCCCACGAACAGCCTAAAGTGTAACTGGACGAAAGTCACGTCCCCCGCACTTTTATTCATCAGAGTAAGGAATAAATTTTTCTTGAACTGAATAATAGATACATAAGTTTTGTTTTCCTTTTAATAGGTCTTGCTGATCTCTACTCCATTTTTTCCATCCCTCTTGTAATCTCTCAGTTCTTAGGGTTGCTATCTGAGCTTGTGCCTCTAGCTCAGAGATATATGGTCCATGCTCTACTTCCGAAACTGGTTTTAGATTAACATCGCCGAAATCATTATCTAAAGGGATTATTTGCGCACAATTTTCTGTCACGTAAAATCTCTTTACATAAAGTTGTTCTTCTAAGCTCATGAGAATTGAATAACCTCGTGCTAAATAAACTTTTTGCAGCTATTTTTCCAACCAAAACTATTTAAACTCTGCATCCTTCTCTAAATCATGAATAAAATCTGGGAAGTTACTGCTGAAACTAAAAACCTGCCTACTCTGAACAACCCAGTATTAATAGAAGGCCTTCCCGGCATCGGCAATGTGGGAAAAATTGCCGTAGATTTTCTTGTCGAAGAATTAAAAGCAAAGAGATTATACTCTTTTTTTTCCTACAGATTTCCTCACTCAGTATTTGTCAACGAAAAGAATTTAGTGGAAATGCCCAAGTTAGAATTATATTACAAGCAGTTTGGCAAGGGGAGCAAAAAGAAGGATTTGCTTTTTTTAGTTGGTGATATTCAACCAATTGATGAAGAGAGCTGCTATGCATTTTGTGATGAAGTATTAAAAATTGCCCAGCATTTTAAGTGTAATCATCTTGTCACTACCGGCGGCATTGGCTTACAGCACGTTCCCGATACCCCGAAAGTGTATTGCGCCGGTAATAATCAGATTTTGCTACAAGAATATACTAAAAAAGGAATGTCGGTAGAAAAAGAAATATTCGGCGTAGTAGGGCCGATTATTGGTGTCTCTGGAATCTTATTGGCTTTAGGAAAGAAGAAAGGGATTAAAGGTGTAGCCTTATTGGCGGAAACTTTCGGCAATCCTCTGTATTTAGGTATCAAAGGAGCAAAAGAAATAGTGCAAGTTTTGGAAAAGAAATTTAATTTAGGAGTTAATCTGAAAAAGATTAGCAAGGATATCCTGGAAGTCGAGAATCAATTACTGCAGAAAGCTTCTGATTGGATGTCTGATGAATTTGCTCAGCCACAAGCTGGCGCACATGGCAAAAAGAAAGATGTTCATTATATAGGGT
>DATDTA010000111.1:0-42196 GCA_035291085.1 Candidatus Nanoarchaeia archaeon
TCTTGCCACTTGCCCGACGATAACTTCTTCATCTTTAAGATGCACGACGCTGGGAGTAGTGCGAGTTCCTTCCGCATTCGGAATTATGGCCGGCTTTCCACCTTCCATAACTGCTACTGCAGAGAAAGTTGTGCCTAGATCGATCCCGATGGTTGGTCCTGAAACTTTTGTGTTTTTTTGTGTGTCTGTCATTTTTATTGGCCTCCTGATTTCTTATCTTTTAGATCGTATCCTGCTTTTTCAGCGAAAGATTGCGCTATATATTTCATTACTATGTTTGCTAACTCAGATTTCAAACCAAGTTGGGTATTTGTTTCTAAAATAGCAACTGCTGCTACTGCATAGAAGGCATTAGGATTTTCTCTGTAAAGTTGGTGCATCCCTTCAACACCTGCATAGAGCTGTTCTCTCTTTGCATCATCTGGTTTATCACCAGTTACTGCATGATATAATTTTTCAACTATATTCTTGATATTTCCTACATTTGGTTGATATTCGTTTGGTTGGTAATTAGTCATTTTTATTGACCTCCAGTTTTATTTTCATTTTTAGATCCATTCTTGTTTTGATTATTAGTTTTATTTTCCGGACCAGCGCTGATCTTCACCTTAGCATGCCGCAATACTTTGCCGTGCAACATATATCCTTTCTGAAATTCTTCCATAATTTTATTTTCAGGAACTTCTGAAGGTACCTTCATCAAGGCTTCATGGTAATAAGGATCAAAGTCTTTATCCTTTGTTTCAATAGCAACAACATTATTATTTTGTGTTAGCTCCAGTAATTGCGCATAGATCAATTCCATTCCCTGAACAAAATCCTTGTTTTTACCATTTCCTACTTCATCAGGCATGTTTTTGAGCGCCAATTCAAAGTTATCTAGCACCGGCAATATCTGCAGTATAATATCTCTGGCAGACATTTTTTTGATATCTTCAATCTGAAGCTGCATTTGCTTACGATAATTTTCGAAATTGGCATGAGTGCGCTGTAACAGATCAGTTAATTCTTCTACCGTCATGGGAGAAGCTTTTTCATTTT
The DNA here is from genome assembly GCA_035291085.1 of Candidatus Nanoarchaeia archaeon. Classification (GTDB taxonomy): domain Archaea; phylum Nanobdellota; class Nanobdellia; order Woesearchaeales; family GW2011-AR9; genus JACPIL01. Next base: position 1,042 of record DATDTA010000111.1, read on the forward strand.
GTTTTTTTTCAGGTTCTGCAAGCTTATCCTTGCTATGACAACTGCCACCGCAGCATTTTCTCACTTCTTCTTCCGTTTGTGGTTTGGTTTCCATGCTTTGTTCTCCTCATCCCTAATCTGTGTTGACTTTAAGTCGACCTAGTTGGTTTGAAATTGAACTTTTATATAAATATTTCGGAAAAAGCTTAAAAATCAGAGAAGTTTTCAAAGATTTATGAAAAAGGTGACAGTGATCAAAGTCCGCCGTGTAGGCGAGGGAAATGTAAATGCAGACCTACAATGGCTGGGCAATTCTCTGGGATTGTTCAATCTCAGGGACAGGGATAGCAGCTGCTTTAGGATATTTATTACTTTGATTAAAAAGTCAAATCATAATGCGCCGATCTCTTCTGATGATATTGCAGAAAAATTACATTTGAGCAGAGGAACAGTGGTCCACCACCTCATCAAGCTGATGGATTCCGGGATAGTTGTTCGAGAGAAAGAAGGATATTTATTGCGGGAGAATAATTTACAACGGCTGGTTTTAGACCTGCAGCGGGATGCTGAATCATTATTTGCAGAATTAAAAGAAGTAGCAAAAGATATTGACGAAAGAATGTGATTTAATTTTTTATCTAGATTATTTTATCTGTTGAAGAAAAAGTATTTATAGAGTAAATATTTCTTTAAGCAATACATGGAACTAAAAAAGGGGTTGTCGATCCTAGTCCTAGTTGCAGCGCTTTTAGCAGTAAATATTTTCACATTCTTCACTATTCCTTCTATTACCGGAGAAACAACCGGCGATACCAGCGGGACTGTTGATCTTTGTATCATGAAACCGCCAGAAATTACCGCAATCGCCGATCAAACCGCAACCGCTGGAACTGCGTTTACACTACAAGTGCAAACCACTTTTTATGGATCAAATAGCAACATAAATTATTTTGATGATACTTCTCTGTTTAATATCAACGGAAGCGGATACATCAGCTTCACCCCGGCTGCTGCCAGTGTTGGAACTCACGATATACTCATTACGGCCCAAGACAGTTCCAGCTGCGATATTGCCTTGAATGATTCTGATTCCTTTGTGCTTACTATTCAGGCCGGTGGCGCAGGAGAAGGAGGAGGGGGCGCTGGTGGAGGAGGTGGAGGAGGAGGTGGTGGAGGTGGTGGAGGTGGGCCTCCTAAGAAAAAAGAGAGACTTATCCTTGATCTCAGCGAAGACACCATCAAAGTTGCACTAAAACAATCGCAAAAACTTAGCAAAAAGCTGACCGCAACCAATAAAGGAGATGTCAAACTTAATGTTTATATAACCAACCCCTTTGAAATAATATCACTCAGCCCAGCATTCTTTTCCCTGCTTCCAGAAGGAAGCCAGGATATCTGGCTGGTGTTTAATCCCTCATTAAATGCGAAGCCTAGCGTTTATACGGATATTATAGAAATGACCGGCTCTTCTGAAACCCAGTCGATAACAAAAGATGTATTAGTGGTCCTGGAAATTGAATCCGAACTAGTTTTCTTTGATGCCAGTCTTGATCTCCAGAAAAAGACCTTTAGCCCAGGAGAAGAAGCGAAGGCAACCATAACCATCTATGACTTAAAAGGAATTGCACCCAGCACCGAAGTAACCTTGATTCATACCATTTTAGATGCAAATAATAATATTATCTATGAAGTTGAAGAGAAAATTTCGATTGATGAAAGAGCATCATTTTCCAAAAGCATCCCCTTGTCGGAAACTATCCCTCCTGGCCAATACATTTACGCGCTGAAAGTAATCTATTTAGAATCTTTTGCCAGCGCTACGGAAATTTTTACCATTGAAGAAAAACCTTCTGCTTTAGTCGGCTTAGCGGCAAGTAAAGGCGGAAAAGGTTTCCTTATAGCAGTACCGGTCATGGCAACAGTAATTGTCGGCATACTCTTTGCTTTATACTTCACCCAGCGTAAAATTAGAAAAGGCAGAACGACAATCATCCGGCAAAAAACTATCAAAACTATTATCCGCCCGAGAACGATCATCAAGCCAATTATCAGGCGCGATGTCTCTGGGTATAAGCGCAAACTGGCCCTGCTGAGAGAAGGATACCGGCGAGGGTTCATCAAGGCTGATACCTATCGAAAGGGAAAGGAAAAGTTGCATGAATTGATGAGGAGATAGTTTTTCGACAGTATTTTAATAAAAAGCAGGAGTTGAGCCTGCAAAAGATTTATAAACAATTACTATTTAATTACACACATAAAAAAGGAGCTGACAAAGCGTGAGAACTCTATGAAAAAGGGAAGCGCCAAAAATAAAAGGTCTTCTGGTAACGGCGGCTTGAAAAGCCAGCATAGCTTGTTAAAGGGAGCGCTTAGGGACCTAGATAAAGAGTTGCGCGACTTACGTTCTGAAAAGATGAAATTAGAACGAAGGATGCAGTCTTTCACTAACGAAATCGGCTCAACTCAGAATAAGGAAGTGTCTTTGCGCAATCAGATTTCTGAACTTATGAAAAAAGAAGCAACATTGGAGAAGAAGAAAACTTCTACCAAGGACAAAGCTTCCATGCTGGAAAAGAAAATAGAAAAAGTAACGGCGATAGAAAGAGAGTTACGCGCAGTATAACATTTTATGTTTGGTTTTTCTTGAGAATAATTTTGCAGATTATTTATTGCCTCGTATTTTGCAAAAGAAAACAAAAATCAACCAAAATTTGATAAAAGAAAAACTTAGTAAAAGAAAAGCAATAAAAAATTAATCTGAAGCTAAGCGCCAGATTGCTTTCATTCCCACGATAATTGCTCCTGGAACGACAAACACTACTATGTTGCTTAAGCTGGGCCGTAAGATGTCGCCAACTCCGTAAACTAGATTTAGATTGACAATTCCAGCCAACATCAGGGCAACAGCAGCAGTCAAGAAAGGCGTAGTTTCTTTTGCCGTGAGATTAAACAAACCCACTAAGGTACCTAACAAGACGAATGTAGTAACATAGACGCGCGATGCTTCTGGGCCAAGCCATGAATCAAAAACGCGATGAAAAATCCCCACCAGAAGAGCTAACGAAATTCCTACGAAAAAAGCATAATGAGCAAGACGATGAAGTTCTAATTGCCCCCTGCTTTGTAATGATTGACCTCTTTTTTGAACCATCCTATCCTTTCACCTCTAATAATGACTCCGATATTACTACTTGAAAATACATTTATGTATATAAATCATTCGGTTACTGACGATTTTATTCTTTAGTTATTTCTTAGTTAAAACCAACACAACAGACGGCAGTCGTCCAAAGCTACGCTTTGTCCTCGCTCGGCAGCCCGGACGGCGCGACCCCAGCCTCGCCTGCGTCTGTGTGTTTCTTAGATAGGATTTATATTGAAAAAAGAAAAATAAAGAAACATGATTGAATTCACAGTAGAGAAATGTAAAACCAAGACAGCGTATTCTGCTAAACTGAAAAAACAGCAAAAATTAGATTTACAGAAAATCAAACAGAAATTTTCAGTAGTTTTAGAAACGCCCATCTTGCTGGTCGTCTCGGTTGAAGGAGTAGAAATTATTGTCCATGGCTATGGAGAATTATTGTTCAAGAAATGCGATGATTTGGATTTAATGGAAAAAATTGCCCAGAAAATTTACGAAGCTGGTTTGAAAAGCCAATAATCAAGGAAAGGCAACGCAAAACTTCAATAAAATTCTTTTGGTTTAACCAAGAAAAAAATTTAAGAAGTTTCGCTAAACTGCCTCTTTTAAATGAAAAATATCCAATCTTTCTTCTTGTAGAAGATTGGAGGTTAAATTAAAATGATAAAATTCGATTTGTCGATGGTTGAATTTAGTAAAAATGACCTAAGATTAGGAATTAAGATTCCAGACCATCTTACGGAAGAATTAGCTTATTTTTTAGGATTTCATGTTGGCGATGGCCATATGAGCGTCCAAAGAAGAAAAAATAAAATTGATTATCGATTAGCGTATGATGATCACCATGAAAATGGATTTTTATGGTACATAGAGTACATAAACCCACTGATTAAAAAATTATTTAACAAAGAAGCTAATATCACTAAAACAACAAGAGGCACTGTGAATATAAGTTTCCGTTCTAAGGCAATTTTAGTATTCCTAAATAGATGCTGTGAAATTCCGTGTGGGCAAAAAAAGTACATTAGTGTACCTTCAATCATTCAGAAGTCAGATAATAATATCAAAGCAAGCTTCTTACGAGGCCTGGCGGATACTGATTTTAGTTTATCTTTCAAAAAAGACGGAAAATACCCGACTATTAATCATTGCACTTACAGTAAAACCCTTCACTACTCTGTAAAATGGTTACTGATTGAGCTGGGTATTTCATATTTCGCTGCAGTTTATCATAGAGAACGTAAAGGAACAAAATTGGTCACTTACCAAATTGATATTAATGGAAAAAAGAACTTAAAACAATGGGTAAATCAGATAGGGTTTTCCAGTTATAATACTATTACTAGATACTTAGTTTGGACAAAAACAGGAAAACTGTCACCAGGCACCAACTTGTATGATCGGATAAAAATATTAGAAGAAAGGGGAATAAAATTCCCCTAAAAAAAACGCCCCAGGTCGGATTCGAATTCGCCAGTTTTGCATGGATAGCAAGACTTCCGACGATCTGATGGTTACTTACCAACTCAGCTTGGGAAGTCCCGAACGAGAGTGAGGATAACAGCCATCCGCTCTAGCCGCTGAGCCACTGGGGCATAAGCCTTTTAGTAAGCAAATTCTTTATAAACATTTCTTTATCCAAAGCATAATATGGAGATATCAAAAGGCATCAAAATTGTGGACACCGCATTATGGTTTGAAGCAGAAAAAGTGCTGGTCATCAATGACTTGCATATCGGTTATGAGGAATCATTGCATCTTAAAGGAGTCCTTGTTCCAAGATTCCAATTAGAACAGATCATTGATAAGCTCAAGATCATCCTTCAAAAAACAAAACCTGCAAAAGTTATTATTAATGGGGATTTGAAACATGAATTTGGAAAATTCTTACAGCAGGAATGGAAGGAAGTGTTGGAATTTTTAGATTTTTTATTACAACCTGTTTCAGAAGTGATAATTGTCAAAGGCAACCATGACCCCATCATCAAACTGATTGCAGACAAGAAGGGTGTAGATGTAGTAAGCGAGTATATGGTCGGAGAGACTTTGATAGTGCATGGTGATTCATTGGTTGAAACTACCGCAAAAAGAATCGTCATCGGGCACGAACATCCGGCAGTCACCATCCGAGAAGGCAGCAAGTGGGAAAAATACAAATGTTTTCTGAAAGGGACCTGGAAAAGCAAGGGAAAAGATAGCAAAAAAAAAGGATTGAAGGAGTTGATTGCTGTTCCTAGTTTCAACCCACTGCTGGAAGGAACGGACGTGTTAAAAGAACAGTTGTTAAGCCCATTCCTTGAAGATATACGGAATTTCGAAGTTTATGTGGTCGGAGAAAAAGAAACCTTGTTTTTTGGGAAAATAAAGAACCTCAAATAAGTGTTATCATTGCTTCATTCGCGCTTGTTTATTATATCCCACTTGTTTCTGCTGATGATGTTCACAAAAGATAATGCCTTCCAAAACCTTTTGCTTGCAGCGCACGCAAATACCCTTTTCTTTTTTCTCATGGTATAATGATTTTCGTTCTTTTAATAATCTTTTTTTATGGTTGTGATAGAATTTCAAAAAACGATCAGAATAATCTTGATTGGATTTTTTTTCCAACCTTGTTTCTTTTATTTCTTTCAGCTTTTGTAATATTTTTTTGAAAACCATTTTATCTTTCTTTCAATTTCGACTCTTCACTGTTGACAGGTAGAACAATAACTTGTTCCCCTGCCGCCAATAGTCTTTTTTTGCAAAGAGTGGCCCTTTTCGCACTTCTCTTTCTGGTACACTGCTAAATAGTTCTGAAAACCGCCGCTTCCTTCCAGATTGCTGTAATTATCGACCGTGGAACCGTGATGTTTAATCGCCTGCTGCAAAATTCTACGTATTTCTGTGTAAAGCGCTTTTGCTTCTTTTTCTGACAATGAACCTGCTTGCCGAAATGGCGAGATGCCTGCAAAATAAAGTGCTTCCTGAGCGTAAATATTGCCTATGCCGGCAATGATTGACTGGTTCATTAAAGTAGTCTTAATATTTGCCTTAGATTTTTTAGCGAGAGTTTCTTGGAATATCTGGAGAGTGAAACTTTTTTCTAAAGGCTCAGGACCATGCTTTGCTGACAGCGCTTCAAGTTGTTTTTTTGTCACTAATTTCATATGCCCAAATTTACGTATGGAATTGTGGGTTAAGAATGAACCATCAGAAAATTGAAATTTTGCTACCATGAATCGTTCATGATTATTAGGGGCGCGTTTTTGATCAAGGTCGACGAAATGGAAATGCCCAGTCATCCCCAAATGAGTAAGCAGATATTGCCCATTACTCAATTCAACAATGATATATTTAGCACGGCGCCGTACTGAGGTAATGGAAATGGAAGAGAAATTCTTAATCCTAGGATCAACTATTTTGTCATAGGCTTCAGCTTTCTTGATCCTTTTGCCGGCTACTTTCTTCTGCAATTGTCGTACAATGGTTTCTACCTCAGGCAGTTCTGGCATGTGATTTGAAAATAAAGGAAGATATTTAAAACTTAGCCTGACAGCCTACGGGGCGAGAGGGAGAGGTGTTCCTATTTCTATCACCAAAAAGTTTATTAACGTCAAGGATTTGAAAATAAGTAAAAAAGGTCTCATAAAAAAGGTGTAATGTAATGCAAAATAGCCCCCAACCGCATCGGCCGCATTTACGTTTTTATGTGTTTATGGTAACCCTCGTAGTAGGTGGATTATTCTTTTTATTGTACTTAAATGATGGCGATGGATCTGATACCAGTTTAATCAGCGCCATTACCGGTTATTCTTCTGCTGATACTGAAGAAAATGCAGACACCGATCCTACTGGGGAATTAGATCAAGAATTTGACAAGCTCATAAGTGAAGGAAATAAACTAAAAAGCAATCGTGGCGGTGTTCCGGTAGCTCTTACTTTTAACAGGATTCCAGAAGTGGAAAAGGAAGCTAAAATTAGTGTCCTTAACTTGGAATTTGATGATCTCAGCACTACTATCACTGTGAACGGAGATCAATTGGAATTAAAGAATCTCAAAGAAGTGGATTTATCCATTGAAGACTTTGCAGGCAAGGTAATTCTAGGAAGCACTGAATTCTCGTTGGCAGGGACAGCAAGACGCATTGAAGTGAACGATATTGCTTTCTCCTCAGAGAAAGAAGTACCCATCCTCTTTCAGGGCCTAAATTATCAGCACTTGCATATTGCTGACCTAGAATTAAAGGATTTAGAGCTGGACCGTGGGAATGGCGAACTGACGGTAGGCGAGAAGTTACGCTATACTTTAGATGATGAAGAGCTTAAAATCCTATACTTTAATGGCGGCCTCACTATTGACAAGGAAGCAAGAAATAGCACTTCTTTAGCTATGGAAGGGGAAGTAAAAGGTCTTTACATTGGGGGAGAACTCTTAACCTTTACTCTACGTTAGGATTTTGGTTGATCGTCAAAATGCTCGTGACCACCACCAGTCACAGACTGGTGGCACAAGAAATACTACAACGATTGTATTTCTGTGCAGAAATTAGGTAGTTTCTTAATTTCTTGCATGCTCGCTTCGCTCGGGTCACTCGCTAAGGAGTGTATGGGAACTGTGCATTTTGACTTACGAATGCGCCTCTGGTCAATAGACCAGAGGAAATGAGTGTATTATAAATAAGCTTAAAAATCCACTTTAACCACAAAGTTTTATAAATAGACCTCTATTTAAACAACAAAGCGACAAACGAAAATTCTCAGTTTTTGTTTAGTCTAGTGGAGGAATAAAATGGGAAATTTTAACAGAAACGGCGGCAGTGGCGGCGGATTCCGAAGAGAGAGTAATTTCGGACCACGGGAAATGCATAAAGCAACTTGTTCTGATTGCCAACAAGAATGTGACGTGCCCTTCAAACCAACCGAAGGAAAACCTGTATACTGCAGAGCCTGTTACGCAAAACGAAAACCAAGAGACAGATATTAAATTCTGCTAAGAATTTATCTTCTTTTTTCTATGTTTTTGATAGAGCAACTCAATAAAGTTTTTTTTCTTTGAGTTCTTTTTTCTTCTCTTCCCGCCTAAGGGCTGCGTACTTATCCTGCAAAGAGAATTTAGGTGGACGAGGCAATATAGTAGTGGTATTACAAAGAGGGCAAAGCTTGGCAATAGTATAGTGTAAATCAGTCAAACACTTGTGAATATGTTCTGCCATTGTGAGTTTTTGTCTTAAGATTAAAAGATCATTCTGTCTTTTCTCGTTCAAATGAAGCAGTGGAAAGCTTGTCAGTGAATTTATCCAAGAGGTCTTGGACTTTTTTAAGGCTTTGCTCGGCCGGTTTATAATCTACATCTTCTATGATCAATTGAAACCTGCCCCCGCCCAGATAGGATATACGGATGGTAGAGGAGATTTTTTCGATTGACAGCAGGGTAGATTTAATTTTTTCTATGCCTTCCGATACATAGGTATGGAGGGTCATTTCTCCCTTAAGGACCACCTTAGGTGGTTTAAACTTGTCCATGATCGCGCTGGTCAATTCTGTAGCGATTCTGTTCTCTAGACCCTGTTTCTCTAAATCTGCACTTCCTGAAGCTACATCTTTAAAATATAAATATAAGTAGGAGTATTCTTTGAAAACGTGTTCCGTGATTTTTTGGTAAAACCCTTCTGGAGGGATTTGGAGTCTTTTTGCTAATTGCTGCACTAAGGTTTCTGCTTTCGCTTCCTGCTTAATTTCTTCCAATTTTGCAGCGCGCTGATGAGAGTTGACTCTTCTCAAGGAAAGATCAATGTGCCCTTTTTGCCGATCGATACGCAGAACTTTACAGACAATCTGCCTTCCTTCACTGACATAATCGCGGAGGTTTCGTATTCTCCCCGGTGCAATTTCAGAAATGTGCACTAACCCCTGTTCACCATACTCTAGAAGTTCCACGAAGACAGAGTTAGGAAAGATTTTAGTAACTTTACAGAAGACGATTTCTTCTTCTTCCGGGATTCCTTTCTTCTTATGCAGCATTTTCTACTAAACTTAGAAGAGTATTTATAAACTTTTATGAAGAACTTAGGCTTTAGAATTTTACAAACTTCGCAGATAGTTGTTCAAAGTTCATAGACATGATTTGCTTTTCTTTTAATGGAAGTCTTGCCAATTTTGCAATACGTAGCATTTCTACCGCTAACATAGATGTTTTAACTTCTTCAAGTTGCTTACCTTCTAATACGGCTTGGTAAACCCTATCATACGGGTGCCAATTTCCAGATATGTCATAGACATTCGCTAGTTTATTGGTATACTTTTCTGGTGAATGGATTGCTCCAATGTTAACCACAAAATGCATTTTTTTATCCCAAGACAAAGAAGGATATCTCTCCCTTAATTGTTCTTCTGCACGATCTATGTTTCTAGCAATCTCCCTATCACGAGTTTCATCTAATTTTTTTGATACCTGAAAATTCTCCCATTGATAATTTAAAAAACCAGTAACGTCTCCTTCAGATAAAGCCGTTAGTGCTGCTCTTCGGTACACGTCCTCTTCTTCTATCCCTTCCTTTAGTTTTGCGCTATCCCTATCGCTAAATCTTTCCGTAAGCCATAACAAAACATTATTTCTGAGCAAATATTCTCTTTCTAATGATTCATAATCTTTTACTTCTTTAGATAATTTTTCGGATTTTTCTCTTACCAATTCTATTGATTTTGACTGTGAATTTCCGGAAGACAACAATCGTTCCCATCTCCTTTCTAAAGCTTCTGCAGATTCTTCAGTTAGAAAAGCTCCTTCAGCAGAATATACGTTTGCTTTGCTAATATAAGAAAGAAGTTTTTTCACTTGACCCATTCCATGATGAGTTGTTTTAAGTAAAGTTATTTCTAGCATTTTTTATACCGATAACCTAAAACCACACCCTTAAAAAATAAAAATCCTATTCCAAGACTTCCAAAACCCTTGCAGAAACCTTAGCTTTTCCACCAGTAGGGAAAGCGACTTCTTTATTACAAACTAAGCAAGGCACAACGCTGCTGGCGTTGCCAAAGATAATTTGTTCGTTTTTACATTTAGCACAGCGAACTTTGATGAATTTGCTTTTTGGTAATTTGACAGCATCGACCATTTTAGACCAGCTCCACTTTCTTTACTCGCATCCCCGCACTTTGAGAAGCAGTTTTTTTACAGACAGTACAAGTGAATCGTAAATCGGTTTTTTTAGTGTTTTTTGCTCCAGTACGTTTGAACTTGGTAAGCGCAGGTTTTGAGTATCTACCCAAGTTACCTGTTCCTCTAGCTGCTCCCCTTAATCTAGCTCGGTACTTTGAACCTCGGCTTAAAGAGCTTGGAGCTTTTTTCTTATTTTGAGCGACTTTCTGATCGGTATGCTTTCTGCAGAACCGGCAGAATTTTTTGATAGTTTTTGGGATCTTCATTTTGATTGCTTGATAAGGCTTTAGAAAGGTGGTTATTTAAAAAGGTTTCCAAAATTCACAGTTATTATAAGAGAGCAAGTTTACCAGTTATCGCATCAATCTTTTTCTCTTCATCTGGACCTATTGCACCACAGGTTTTTGTTCCAGTTGCAACTACGGTGCGACCAGCATCAGTAATCAAGGCCGTGGTTAAACCATCATCTTTTGCCCTCTGCAAATAAAGTAGAAGCTCTTTCTCATCTTTGACCTTGAGAACAATCTTAGGCATGCCTTCTTTCCGCCAAGTGGATACTTTCTTGTCAGAAGATTTCAGGACTGCTTCTACTGCTGCATGTGCACATTGAGCTGATAATTTTCCCTTAGGGAGCTTTAAGTCTTGACGGACTAAGATTACTTGTTTGTAATTAACCATTCATTATAGAAAGAATGAGGATTATAAAAAGGTGTTGTTAGAATTAGTTGCTCTAACTCTTTTCTTTATATGATTGATAAGCTCTTCTTATGAGTTCAATCCCAACATCAGCAACTGGGTATAAAACTGGAAACAATAAAGCCATGTAGATTGTATTTTCGTCTGTTAATCTCTCAATAAATGTTTCCGATCCGCGCGCTGCATCTATTGCGGCTGAACCAGGATAAAAGATTGCTCCTGTAAAACAGCCCGCACGAAAACCATTTTTAACAATTTCCCCTAAACTTTTCTTTTCGTAAACCATCCTTCACCTTACTTATTTCCTTTCCATTCAATGTCAAATAATCTGCTGAAGTAATCAACAAAGTGCGGTGCTTCTACCCACACCGCGCAGTCATAACTCTGGTGCACTTTCTGATCGTCGGTTAAGAATAGTAAAATATCCTTGTTATCGACCATGCAGAATCTAGCCGGGCAATTCTTACTTGTTTTTACCGCTGCGAACTGGGAGATTGTTTTTACCAATTCCTTGTCTGCATTTTGAGGGACCATCACTTGCACATTCACGCCGGATTTTGCTGCTTTTCGCAAATGATTAGACAATAGATCGTGCTTGCGTTCCAAACCAGAAGCAGAAGTCATTAAAGTAATATTTTTTTTGGCATTCTTAATCATAAACATAAGATGTTCGTATACTTTTTCCCGACCGCGAAATGCGCCGGATTTGTCGGTTGGGTCAACTAAAGTAACTCCTTCCGTATGAAGGACATTTAGTTGTTCTAAAATGTCAGAATCCTTCAGTTGCGAAAGAGTCTTGCTGCGCTGGTCGGCATCTTCAGAGATCTTTTTCTTAACTCTTTCAATAACTTCGGAAGGTGATACCGCCAAATACTTGATGGGCTTTCCAACTTTAACTACAATAAATCCTTTTTTTTCGAGAGATTCAAGAACATCGTACGCTCTGGATCTAGGCACATTGGAAATATCGGACAATTCTCCGGCAGAAGAGACTCCTCTGGAAAGAAGAGCGATCCACAATTTTCGTTCGTAGGAGTTAAGTCCGAAATCTTTGAGTTTGTCTAAAAATTCCTTTTGAACAATCATATTTTGACTTTCCCCCGTGGCTTACGCCCTATAACACCTAGAACCTCAATGATATACCTCAGAATGCCCCTGCTTTATAAAACTTTTGGATTTGAGTACTAGCTAGTAGTTATTACACTTTTTAGCTTTATTCGTCCACGGTAAAAAGTCGGCTGTCTTTTACCTTAAATAAGCCTATTCGAGCACCAGCATCGAGCCAACCATGCGCGTAATTAAGTGCCGCAAAGGCTAATACCGCGTCATTTTTGTGGGTAAGAAAGTAATGCGCATCTTCAACATATCGAGAAGCCATATCTAAAAAATCTTCCGCCTGCGCTTTCCGGCTTAGATCTACTGCTTTGGTAGCTTTTTCCAATGCTTCCCGAGTTATAGAAAAATATTGTTCCAACTTTTGCTGAGAAATAAGGTTATTCATGGCGGAATTAATTTGCTTTGGCCTTCGGTCTCTTCACAGTGATGGGAAGAATTCCTTCTTCGTATTCCCGCAAGGCAATCTCAATAGGGTCAAAATGCAACTTCTTTAATTCTTCCTGAGACAACTTTACTAAAAAAGGAGCTCCCATGGAAAGCTGTAAGGCTCGAGAACCAATCATACGAGCTTTTTCGTATTTAGTATAAATCAGTTCTTCTTGATCCATCGTGGTTTTTTCGCGTGCCATTTTTGTATAGGTTTGTATTTTAGTTTTTGTTTATTATTATGCTTTTAAGGCTTTATTAAGCTCTTTCCTTAAAAAACTTGCTTTTTCTAAAGCCAGATCGACCATCTTTCCGATTTCTGCAATACTTAGGGGAACTTCTCCACCTTTCTGTAAAGCAGAGATAGTTCCTTTAGCATCTGAACCCACAGTTAAGCGCGCTTCGTATGCTTTTTCTTCTTCATTGGTTGGATCAACTAATAATACACCATTTACTTTGTAAATAGTTATTGGTAATGGTTCTTTTGTTAATGGTAAAGGCTTATCGGTTTTTTGTTTGTAATCGATTGCTCCGGTTTCTGGATCTACTACTGGGAATCGTGCTGTTTTAAGAGCAGCAAGAGCAGCCATACCGGCTACATCTAGCAGATTTCCACCGTCGTTAAGGCTGATGATATCAACAATCACGAACCATGCTTTTTCGCCTGGAACAAGGCAGAGCTTCTTGAGATCGATAGCTTTCGCTTCACGGATACCCCGATCAACTACTCGAGCTAATTCTACTGCTTTGATGCTTGGTGGCCCTGATTCAAATTCCGGACTAGCAATAGGCGATAATTCGGCATTCACCATTATTCCGCCCTCATCGGGCGTATCGTTATATGGCTTTTCTAACGACAGTTTTACTCCGGCCATAACCACAGTTTCGCCAATTTGTACTCGGGCGGAACCTTCAGCAGTCCAGGAGATATTTGTTTCGATCAAGATAGGCTGACGGAATTCGGTCAATGACCGGTTGTCAAGCCGCTTATTTTCCTTCGCTAATTCTGCGATTGTTTCTTTATTGACTATCATTTTAATTGTCCTCGTTAACAGCGTATTTTTCTTTCAACGCTTTTACTTGTAATTGGTATACTTTTTCAGTTGCTATTTTAGCCATTTCCAAAGCTTCAAGAAGGTCTTCTTTGGAAATTTCTCCGTCCATTTGCAGGAGGGAAATTTCTTTGGTGTTGTGCAGCATCGCTACCGGAATATCAGATACAATAGCCGGGTACGCTTCTTCATTGTAATTCAAGTCAGCTACTACCAGACCATCCACTTGACCGACCGCGACGGAACTTACCATATCTTTCATGGGAATTCCTGCGTCAGCTAACGCAATGCAAGCAGCGGAAATGGCTGCACATCTTGTTCCTGCATCAGTCTGTGGAAGTTCGACATAAATGTCTACCACTGAGTTCGGGAATGCAGATAAGTCTATTACCGGAGCAAGCGCCTTTTCCATAACCATGGAAATTTCTTGCGAGCGTCTGCTTCTTCCCGGTTTGATTCTTTCTCCTGATCCAGAGAATGGCATCATAGTGTAATGACAGCGTAAAATACCGTGTCTTGGATTAGCCATGAATCTAGGAACGACTTCCCGAGGGCCGTAAACCCCGGCAATAGCCCAGGTTTTTCCAATCTTGAAAGAAGCTGAACCATTGGCATTTTTAACCACACCTGCTTTCGCTTCCATAGGACGAAGCTCTTCGATCTTACGTCCATCTACTCGTTTAGTGTATGCCATTTTAGTTGTTCACCCCTAAAATTGCATTAAAAAATCTTGATTTTTTGTATGCCATTTATGCACTCTCCCCTAGAAATTTTTCCATTTTTTCGGTCAGTCCTTCCAGATGGGATTTTGCTTCGATAAGCTTGATCGCTTTTTCAGCTCTTAATTCGCCTTCCGGCGTTCCTTTTATCCAGATAAGCCCGTTTTGACCGACAGTAATATCGCAGCCGGTTTTTTCTTTGACTAACGTAATCATGCTTCCTTGTCTTCCAATTACTCGCGGAACTTTTTGGCTGTTAATGCTGATGATCCTTCCGCCGCTGATTCTTCGCAAACCTGGTTCCTTCATGGTCAAATCAATTAAATTTTGTGAGGTAACATTGACAATTTTCACTACAGCATAATCGCCGATAGATAAAATTTGACTTAAATCCTCTTCTTTTTTGACGAATCTAGTGCTAGCGTCTCTGACATTAAGCATAGCAGTGTAAGCAGTAGCAGTATCAAATCGCCAGCCGCTGATGGTAATATCCATCACTCTGGCAATGATTTTGTCCTCTGTTTTAGGAAGATAAGGTCCAGATAAAGGGGTAATCTTAATCACTCTTCCAGAAACTGAAACTAATCCTAAAACTTTAGAATAAATTTTGTCTTTTTCTCGGTAAGTATTGTCTCCAGGTAAGTAATCCATGCCTTGGGCAAGAGATTCGCCAGGAACAACCACATTTCGTTCTTGTACTAATAGTTCACTCATTTTTCTTTTCTATTCGTGCTGGTATGATAAGCGTGGGCACGAATCCTCCGTTTCTTTTATTCACGCAAAGCTAAGATTAAGGCTATTATTTAAAAGGTTTTTGGTGAAAAATGGGAAAGGGTTTAAGAAAAGTTGTTATTCTTGTAACTCGTTTTCTTGTTCTTGCTTGAGGCTAAAATATGTAGCCAACCCGGTCATAGGACAAGATGTTCCAAAGAAAGCCATAGCCATGACAGCATAGGCTGGATTTTTTGTTAACAAATAGGCTGCTCCCCCAGTTACGAGACCTAAGACAGTTCCTATAACTGCTCCAGTACCAATGTAACCAGCCAGAGAAATAAGATCAGAATTACTAGATTTTGAGTTGTTTGTTAAATCTTCCAATTTACTGGTTTCATTTCTGTCGTCCATTGACCTCTAAGATTTTTAATTATATAGTAAGTGTGAATTATTTTCGAACAGAAAAGCTTCGCTATTCACACTTACTAATAGCAAATGTGTGGGTTTAATATTCGAATAGTTAACACATTTGCTATATATAAAACCTCGTCTTAAAAAGAAAAAATTATTAAAAAAAATAAACAGAATTTACTTCACCAGCTTCTTCAATTCCTCATTGCTGAGCTTGACAAAGCGCTTGTCTTTAGCATCTATGTAGGCTGCATCTACACGATCGACATTGAATCCGTCTTTGAGAAATTCTTTTAGCAAACCTAACCCTAAGCGAAGCCCTTCATCAACAGTAAGGGTTGATTTGTATCTTTTTTGCAAGGCTGCTTCAATCTCTTCTTCTCCTTCGCCGATTACTACCGCTTTGTACTGAAAGTACAAACCATATGGCTCAGTTAGAAACAGTTTTACTTCTCCGTCTTCTTCTACTCCGCCGACAATCAGGGAAACACCGAAAGGACGTAGTCCAGCAGATTGAGTGCAAACTTGTTTCAAATCGCAGACTTCTTTCACAATGGAAAGGATATCAATTTTACTATCATAGGTAACAGAATGCTGTTGAGCTCGCAGTTGTGCTCGGTCAACTAACACTCTGGCATCAGAAATAATTCCTGCAGCAGTAACACCGATATGATCATCCACTACAAACATCTTTTCAATAGCCTCAGGAACCAACAGTTTGGAAGTGATTCTTTTATCAACTACAAAGACCACCCCATCTTTACAGGCAATGCCCATGGCAGTTGATCCTTGCTTGACGGTTTTTTTAGCGTATTCTACTTGTAATAGTCTTCCATCGGGGGAAAACATAGTAATAGAACGATCATAGCCCATCTTATCAACCATTTGTTGTTGTTTATTTTGCATTTCTTTACACCTCGATAATGATTATAGGTTATCCATAACTATTGTAGGTAGGAGCTTATCTTTTTAAGCGTACCGGAACTAATAACTGACTTGATAAGTACGGGAGTATTTTTAATCTTTTTGTTTAAGATTACCGCGCTTTTAAGTTCATCCACAAAAGTATGATTCACTTTAACCACAAAACGCTGTTTCTGCGCATTCCATTTCTCTTTAATAAAAAGAGGTCCAGCTTTCGCTACCCCCCATTCCCCTAAAAATTGTAAGAGAGAAGATTCTACTGCTTCCTGGACTTCTGAAAGAGAAAATTTTTTCATAGCTCTTATTTCAAAAACAAGATAGCGCTTTTTTTGCCGTAAGGAAGGAAGGAGTTTCATTTTGTGTCTTTAATGGTTTCAATCTTGCCAAACTTACCGGCTGAAACTTGTTTTTCTCCCTTAAACTCGGAACACCAGCCGTTCTGTAAATGAATCTGGTCACCAACTTTTATCTTACTTATATCATCATTCCACAAGGTAAGGATAACGCTGCCGGTATTATCCTTGACTTTAGCGTTACAGACACTTCCAGTTTTACCGAATTTTTCAAAAGTTCTGGGTTCATCTTTCTCAATAACTTCCACTATTAAATCAACTTTTCCCTGATTTACTTGCAAGTCTTTTATTTTCATGTTTATTTTCCTCTTTCTAAGCGGTCGCGAAGCTGTACGATTTTGGGATAATACTCGTGCTGAACATTTCTGGGCAACTGTCCATAGGCCTTATAAATTTGTAGATAAGTCTTTTTTTGTTCCCGAATATCGCCACGATTGACTTCTTCAAATAAACGTCCGATCTCTTTTTCACTCTGCAAATGTTCTTCGATACGTTCTCGAAGCGAATTTACTCTGGCAAAGAAGTTCTGCTTTTTCTTTTCGCCTAATTTAAGGTAAAGATCATGAATTTGAAGATATTGTTGTTTGATACTCTCTGCTGCTTCAGTATCGATAAGTGGAGTAATTTTCTTCAAAGCGCGTCGTAAACGATTAGTTGCAGAAAACTCCCAAACTATAGAAAAAAGCACTGCCAACGCGGTTGTTCCCACCACTATTATCACTGTTGTTCTTACTGAAGAAGTACTCTGCAGTGAGCTAGGATCAGCCAGTAAGACTAAACTTCCAGCAATAGTGAGAGCTAAGAGAATGAGGATGACAATGGGTGCTGCTGAACCATAGTTAGAGAGTTTCATCTTTTCCAGGAGTTATTTGTTTGAAATATACTTAAAGAGAATATAAAGTTTATTATTATATGACCTTTTAATGTCATGAATAGGCGGGAAATCTTCTCCACCACGCACTTTAGTGCGTGGCTTGAAAAGGAGAAGATTTTTCTAACCCCGCCTATTGTGACATAAATAACCAGAGCCATCATCCATGCACTGGAGTGCATGGCTTTCTGGTTATTTAATGCAATATTAGATTCTCTACCGCCATAATTCTTTAAATATCCAAGAAATTGATAATGATTTATGTATAATCCTAATTCCTCCCAGAGGAAGCGTATCATTACTATTTCTGGCACTCCTTGTTCGGGAAAATCAACCGTCAATACTATTTTAGCACAAGAGCTAGGGTATCAAACCCATTCTATAGGTTCCTGGGTAAAACAATTAGCTCTCGAAAGTGGATTGACTCCTGAAGCTTTCTATAAACAAAATGAAATCGAAATCGATGGCCAGAAAAGAGAACTGGACCAATATCTTGATCCTTGGCAGCAGCAGCTGGGTGAGCAAAAAGAAAGATTCATCCTTGACTCGCGGCTAGGATTTTATTTTGTTCCGCAGTCTTTTAGAGTTTTTCTCTCATGTGATTTTGAGGTAGCAGCTCAACGAATACACCAGATCAGAAGTCGCAATCCAGCCTATGCTTCAGCTGAATATGAAACGATTGAAAAAGCTAGGGAAACTATTGAAAAGAGGACTAATGCTGACGAGCGTAAAAATTATGCTGAAAAATATGGCATCCCTGATTTTCGATTGCCGTTCCATTTTGATCTTCCTATTGACACGACTACAAAAGCTCCTGAGGAAGTTGCAAAACAGATCCTTGAACAATATCTGAAATATGAGAAGGTAACTGGAGAGATTGAAAGATCCTGCTGGGCGCTGATGATGGTTGTTGCTAAAAGCCATACCTATATGAGTGGCCCTATCACGGGAAGCAGATCCTTATATGAAACAATGAAAGAGCACGGTGTTAGAAGAAAAGAAGATTTGCCAAAAGAAGCTTATGATCGCATCAGACAAGAAAATGTGGATAGGAGTAGGAGAATAGAGCAGGAATGGGTTGCAAAATACGACAGCCCCGTCCTTCTACCTGGAAAATTAGGATCAGCCGACATTTGGTCTCAGCGTGATTATGTTGATTTATCTAAAGAAGTGATGCGGCTGAAAGCAACCGAATTTGTTTTTGAAGACGGCTGGGAGTATTCTAATGGGAGTGTGGAGGAATTCCTTCTGGCCTTAACGTTGAAGAAACCGATGCTTGATCAGCGAAGAAACCCCCTCAATAAAGAGCAGGGAATACATCTTCTAACTACTTCTGTCGAAGAAATTCACCAAGCTTCTCTAGAATGCCCGAAGTTAGATTTCCTTTTGGAACAATTGAGAAAAGCCGCTTAGTTTACGATAACTTTTCCTAAAGTTTCCACTTCTTCCCCATGATGGGCTTTTTCTAGCGTTTTGAGAAGCTCACTAATCCTAACTCTGATTTGTTTGGTTGTTTTTCTGCTCCGTAAAGTAACAGTATTGTCTTCTAACGATTGAAAGTCAACCGTACAGCACACCACCGTTCCGATCTCGTCTGCCCTGGCATAACGCCGCCCTACTGAAGCAGCTTCGTCGTAGAAACAAGGAAATTGTTTTTTTATCAATGAATAGACTTCTTCTGCTTTTGCCGCCACTTCTGGTTTATTTTTCACCAATGGGAAAACAGCACAGAAAAAGGGCGCAGCGTTAGCAGGTAGATGAAGAACAAGATTTCCCCGCCCTTTATCATCTTCATAATTCAAATCAAGTAAAGCATAGACGTTCCTATCTACACCGAATGATAACTCTAAAACATGGGGAATAAATTTACCGGCAGATTCTTCATCGAAGATTTCCATCTTCTCACCGGAAACCTTTTCGTGACCTTTCAAATCGTGATCAGTCCGGTAATGCAAACCCCCCACTTCGGTAAACCCAAACTCCTGCAGTTCTATCTCGATGTCAAAGTGAAATTTGTTGTAGAAAGCCCGTTCTTTTTCATCCAGTTCGTAGAAGCGCAGTTTTTCTGCCGGTATTTTGAGCGTATCTAGATAAAATTGCTGAATCTTAACCAAGTGATATACATAAAACCGGGGAAGTTCTTGCGAGATAAGTTCTTGTGCACTTCGTTCTACTACCTGGCCTTTTGCTCTATCCTCAATGAGAAGGGTTCTTATTTTGTAATCTTTAACCATTTCAAAATATTGATGCTGATTTAATTTTGCTGGGCTGAAGAATATTTGAAGCTCAGCCTGAGTAAATTCGCGCTGACGAAGCACAAAGTTTCTGGGAGAGATTTCATTACGATATGCTTTTCCGATGACGGCCAAACCTAGGGGAAGTTTTTTTCG
Source organism: Candidatus Nanoarchaeia archaeon (assembly GCA_035291085.1). GTDB lineage: Archaea > Nanobdellota > Nanobdellia > Woesearchaeales > GW2011-AR9 > JACPIL01. The sequence goes on from DATDTA010000111.1 coordinate 20,979, forward strand.
TTGCAGTTCGTATTGCAATTTGAAATTGACAAAGGGGGATTGCGCGGTTTCCGGACGAAGAAAAGCACGGTTGCTTTTGCCAGTCCCCAGATGTACGGGGAACATCATGTTCATGGCGGAGACCTGTTTTAACTTTGAGCCGCATTTAGGACAGCTTAAGTTGTGTTTCTCGATTAGTTTTGTCAGCTGTTCGGAAGAAAGCCCTTCGTGCCGCGTTTTTGTTTTGGCTTGGATAAAATGGTCGGCACGTTCAGAGAAATCGCATTTGGAACAATCAACGATCGGATCGGTGAAATTTTCCAAATGACCAGAAGCTTTGAAAACCTGTTCATGCATAATGTTCGCTGCTTCGATTTCAAAAAAATTTTCGTTCAAATTAAGAAAATAGTTTCTCCAAAGATTTTCAAAATTATGTTTCAGTTTTGTGCCGAGATGGCCGTAATCATAAAGTCCAGCAATTCCGCCGTAAATTTCCGAGGAAGGATACATAAATCCTTTTTTCTTACAGAACGTTGCGAGATCTTGCGCTGAATGAGCCATACTACTAATTATAAAGGATAATTATTAAAGGTTTTCGTTGTAAAGTTTTGAAGGCTTGCCTTCAATAGGTTTGGCTGTTTGGAAAATTTCGTATAGGTTATCATCAGGTAAAAGGCTGGCACGTATTCCTTGATCATGTATAAAATCCATAATTCTGGTCAAGATCTGAGATAGGTCTGGCAGCAAAGCTTGATCATAGGGGGGAGGATTATCACTATTGATACAAATGCTGACTCTTCCCGGGCTATAATTTACTAAAAGATTAATTACTGGATTCTTTTCAAGAACATAGCGTTGGATATTTGTGGGATCACTCTTAAAATCAACTCTAAATCCACCATCAAGCAAACAGCGATCGATTTCTTCATGATCCGCAAGGTGCTTACGCGGTTCCCGATCATACATCAATTGGATGAGGATGCCTGGTTTTACTCCCCCCTCCAGCAATTCTTCCGGGTTCGCATTTTCCATCCAGTGCCGATAAGAATCAAAAGGAAAGCGGGGGCGTTCACTATTTAATTCTGCCCCTTGCAGATTAAAATGAGAATCTAATGAAACCATTTTGCCATTCGAATCAGTATTGATTTAAAAGAATTATTGTACAGTAGTCTATTTCCCTTTCAGCCAATTCACTTCTTCTGCATCAAGTTCCAGTTCTTGCGCAATATTGTTTCCAGCACCTTTCTGAAATATTACCTGCAAGTAAGGGACTTGTTCTCCCGCAACTTTAGTAGAAGTATGAGTCTTCATAGCCAGCTTCTTTGCAATTTCTTTTTTCTTGGCGTTTTTCATCTTGGCTTGCCATAAGCGGAGGAAGCGCATGGTCTGACGGTAGGGAACAAATTCAGGATTACGTTCTTCTTTTGCAGAAGAAATGCCAGCAGTCAAAAGATCAGTTATGTAAGCTAAGAAACGCCAGTGCTGCCTATTCATGATCCGCCCCTGAAACACGTCGGCGCGAGCCAGATATTCATATCCCTTGGCTAAGGCCTTGGCAGAAAGATATTCTTTAGGCATATTTTCATCGATCCAATGAATTGTATCTCGTGGCTCCAGATCAACATTTTCTAAAGCAGGAAGAGCAGTCTCTACCGAGGACGATTTGAAAATGATCATTAACGCATTGAGAATAGTTTCTGTGCGCTTGCGGTCGGAAAGAGTAGAAACATCTGCAAAGGAAACATTCTTTTCCTGAGAAATGCCTTGCAGGTCTATCAATGCTGCTCGCAGGTCTCCGTCAACTTGCCGTGCTAAAGAGTTAATAGCTTTTTCATCGAACTTTATTCCTTCCTGCTCGCAGACCCATTGCAGACAATGAGAAACCGTTTTGTACTGAAGTTTGTGGTAAGAAATAACCAGTGACGCTTTCGCTAAAGCTTTAAACTTACTATCTTCAATATCGTTGGCAGTAAGGATGACGGGAAAAGAAGATTTCTCAATTGCTTTGACCAGCGCAGGAATACAGCCCCGGTCAGCCACTCCCGAAATATTATCTACTTCATCAATAAGGATTACTTTAGGTGTGAAGAATAAAGACTGCTGCCCCAAAGCAGAGCTGAGGAATTGAGTGATGTTTTCTGCATTGCGCAGGTCAGAAGAATTTAATTCTACTACATCATACTTTAATTCTTTGGCTAATGCATAGACCGAAGATGTTTTTCCGCATCCAATTGATCCAAGAAGAAGCGCTGCTTTGTGTTGCTGCTGCTTGTATTGAGTAATAAAATTGCGTAGCTGTGATACTGCTAGCTGCTGCCCGAAGACCTGATCAGCATTCTTAGGTGCATATTTAGTAGTGAAGAGAACCATGGGGGGAATTATAGTCGGCAGTTTAAAATGTTTTCGAAGAGTTTACTTCCCACCAAAATATAATCTCGGGGGTTTATCAAATGGAGACGGTCTCGGAGGGAGGCTTTTTACAGCTGGCTTTTCGGGTATTCTTAACGAACGGTCATAGTTTACTTTGATATATTTTTCATTTTGCTCGAACATTTGCATACACCAATCCGTTTTTGTGTCTGGCGGTAGAGCTCCAAAAGGAATAATATCGGTAGAAATCCGTAGTTGATCATCATCTAACGCTCTCCTATCTACCAAATAACGCCGACAAACGCCATAAAAAGCTTCAGCAGTCAGTTGGTTATAGCCTTCATTCTCCATCCTTCGTATTGCTTCTATTTGTAACAAGCGAGTATAACCTGCAAATAAAAAATCTCGAGCAGTATATTCATCGTACCCTATATCCTGCAGCTTCCTAAAGTGTTCTTGAAATAACGGTCGACGCTCTAAATCCCAACGTGCTTCTTCGAAAGCTTCACCGGAACGCGGCCTATAGCGAGGAATCTGCTCACAAAAGTAATCTAGCATTATTTCTAACCCAGAATAAATCTCTTCATCAGAAAGAAACGGTTTTACCGGTAAAGTAATTGACATTAAAAAATACTTGAGAGCTTTCCTATTTTTAAGATTTGTGATATGGAAGTTACTGCATGGCGATGACTTCTTAATTGCATATAGTGCATCTCCATAATCTATTTAAAGTAGAAGACTGTTAAGAAAAAATGGTCAAAAATGAGGGTAGGGCTTACGTTTTCAGATGTTCTTCTTGTTCCTAAAAAGACCCCCCTTCGTTCAAGAGCAGAGGCTGACCTACGGACAAAATTTACTAAAAATATTTCCTTAAATGTTCCTTTAGTAAGTTCTAATATGGCTACCGTTACTGAACATAAAATGGCAATAGCCATAGCTAGAGAAGGCGGTCTGGGAGTAATCCATCAATTCAATACGGTTGAAGAACAAGTTGAAGAAATCAAAAAGGTTAAACGAAGCACCAGTCACGTCATTGAAGATCCCCTTTCTGTTCCGCCCACTATTACCGTAGAGGAAGCTGTGGCCATCATGAAGACGGAAGAAGTTACTAGTTTGTTAGTGGTAGATAAAGAAGAGCTCATCGGTATTTTCACCTCGCGGGATTATTTGTTCGAGGAAAATTTCAATAAAAAAATTGCCGAGGTAATGACCCCAAAAGAACGCTTGATTACTGCTCCTTTTGGCATTGAATTAAAAGAGGCTAAGGCGATCTTACATAAACATCGTATTGAAAAATTACCCTTACTAGAGAATGGAAAATTGCGCGGCTTGATTACGACCAAAGACCTTCGTAAGTTAGAGCAATGGCCTTGTGCCTGTCGTGACGAAAAAGGCCGCTTACGGGTGGGAGCAGCAGTAGGAGTGAAAGACACCCTGGAGCGATCACAAGCGCTTATCCAAGCCGGCGCAGATGTGATTATTTTAGATATTGCTCACGGCCATTCAGAATTGGCTATGCAAAGAATACGAGATTTTAAGCAGCATTTTCCTAAGATCGATTTAATGGCAGGAAATATAGCAACGGCGCAAGCTGCAAAAGATTTGATTGAAGCTGGCGCCGATGGGTTGAAAGTCGGCATAGGACCATCAGCAGTATGTACTACGAGAATTATGTCTGGTTCAGGTGTACCGCAACTTACAGCCATTATTGATGTTGTTTCTGTCGCTAAATGGTACGGTATTCCGGTAAGCGCCGATGGGGGATTGCAGTATCCCGGAGATGTAGCAAAAGCTATCGCTGCTGGTGCTAGTACGATTTATTCTGGAAGCTTCTTTGCCGGAACAGACGAAGCGCCAGGTTTTATCATTACTAAAGACGGAAAACGCTACAAGCGCTACATGGGTAGCGCATCGTATGACAGCAATCATGAACGAAAAGAGAATATTGGCGGAAAAAAGGTTAAAGAAAAATTGGATGTCTTTGTGGAAGGAGTTGCTATCTTAGTCGACTACAAGGGTTCTGTTCGCGAAGTAATTAAGGGTTTAGTGAAAGGGCTGCAAAGCGGCATTAGTTATTGCGGTGCTTCCGATGTATTGGGGATGCAAGAGAATGCCGAATTTATGCAGATAACGAACAATGGCTGGGAAGAGAGTAAGAGTCGGGGAAGCAAATTGAGTGAATGAATCACTACCTTGCAGGGATAAATTTATAAAGCTCTTAAGATAAGCGACGGTAATGGCGCTTGACTATGCATATTCTTCTGATAGAAAAGAGAGAATTTCTGATATCGTAGAGTTGTCTGAAGATCCTGGGAAGAAGCATCGAAAATTTAGATTGGTAAAGTCTTTGGAGGACAAAGCTTCAGGGGATGTAGAAAAGAATCAAACCACTTGGCGATACCTTGATGCTTTAGGGGCAGAATATCATGCCTTAGTGCAAGGGGGACATGGAACTTCTGTAGAGAATAGAACTCCAAGACAAATTGAGATTGCTGATACGTTAATTGAAGGAACTCAAGATTATATCTCTAAATTGATTTATCAGATGACCCTAGGTCCTGGAATGATCCTTAAACCGCACGGTCGGGAGATGATAATTAAGCTTAAGAGTGATACTTTTGAATTTGAAGAACTGGTCTATGAAGCGATTGTTGCATTTCGTACAGATCTTCACAAATATAACCCAGATAGAGCAAGTATAAGCACTTTCATTCCTTACGCAATTGTTCGACCTCTTAAGAAATTAGTTACAGATCATTCTGAACTCTCAATTGAAAAATTAGAAAGCAAAGGTTTTTTTAGAGATTATTATATGAGAGACAGATCAGAAAATGCAGATCCCGAACGTGCTGTTATTAAGAAAGATTTTTTAGAGAAAATAAGCGCTGCAATATCACAATTACCCCCTTTAGAAAGAATGATAGTGCGGGCACGATATGGTTTTATTGATGGGACCGAAACAGAACGGCCAAAATTAGCCGAAGAATTAGGGCTTACAAGGCAACGGATCGGACAACTTGAAAAACAAGCATTACAAAGATTGCGTAAAATATTAACGAAAACTCAGTAAGAATTCTCAATTATAGGTAAAATCGGAGAAATACTTTTTTAAAGAGAAATAAAATTATCTTAAGAGATGGAATTACCTCAACGTTACGATCCAAAAGAAGCTGAACCGCGCTGGCAGAAGTATTGGGAAGAAAAGGAAATCTTTGTCTATCATTCTGACCCAAAGAGAGAAACCTATGCCGTAGATACACCTCCGCCAACTGTTTCTGGGAAGATGCATATGGGGCATGCTTTCAGCTATACTCAACAGGATATCGTAGTAAGATATCAACGTATGAAAGGAAAAAATGTATTCTTTCCGTTTGGAACCGATGATAACGGCTTACCAACCGAAAAATTAGTGGAGAAGAAAAGGAATATTCTTTCGGCCAAGATGCAGCGTGAAGAGTTTGTCAAGATCTGCAATGAGGTCATCGAGGAAGAAAAGCCTAAGTTTATCCAAAGCTGGAAAGATATCGGCATGTCTGCTGATTTCAAGCGTTCCTATTCCACCATCAACCGTCATTGCCAGATCACTTCGCAAGCTTCATTCATCGATCTATTCAAGAAAGGACGAATATACCAGCAAGAATCTCCCGGAACATATTGCGTGCTTTGCCAGACCGCCATTGCGCAAGCAGAGTTCGAGTCAGTAGAGATGAAATCGCATTTCAATGATATCGCTTTCTCTTCAGGTGGAAAACAACTAGTCATTTCAACCACCAGGCCAGAATTAATTCCTGCCTGTGTAGCATTATTTTACAATCCGACTGATGAGCGCTATCAGCATTTGAAAGGAAAAACAGCAAGAGTGCCTATCTTCAATTATGAAGTCCCTATCCTCGCCGATGAAGCGGTTCAGAAAGACAAAGGAACCGGACTGATGATGGTCTGTACCTTTGGAGATAAAGAAGATGTCGATAAATGGTTCCGTTACAAGCTGCCTTTGCGCGCGGTTTTTGAAAAGAACGGCAGGATGAACGAATTGGCTGGAGAGTTCAAGGGCCTGAAGATTAAAGAAGCACGACAAGCTATTCTGGATAAATTAAAAGAACAAAGCTTGCTGCTCAAGCAAAAAGAAATTATGCATGATGTAAATGTGCATGAACGATGTAAGACGGAAATTGAGTTTCTTAAGACCACCCAATGGTATATCAAAATCTTAGATAAAAAAGAAGAGCTGCTAGAATTAGCAAACCAAATTACCTGGTATCCTCAGCACATGAAAGTACGTTACGATCACTGGGTGCAAAATCTGAACTGGGACTGGTGTATTTCACGACAAAGACATTTTGGAATTCCTATTCCCATCTGGAGTTGCAGTCGTTGTAAGAAATACGTCTTACCGGAAATCAAAGAATTACCCGTAGATCCAACTACACAAAAGCCGAGCAATGCTTGCGCCTGCGGTTCTACCCAGTTCAAAGGAGAGACTGATGTTCTCGATACCTGGGCCACTTCTTCCGTTACCCCAGAAATTGCCAGTAATTGGGTCAGTAAAGGAGAATATGATTTCAAATATCATGATCAAGCATTTGATCTTCGCCCGCAAGCGCATGATATTATCAGAACTTGGTTGTTTTATACCGTGGTTAAAAGTTATTACCATAATCAACGTGCTCCATGGAAGAATGTGGTGATCTCCGGCCATGCTCAGGACCCTCACGGAAAAAAAATGTCTAAGTCCTTGGGAAACATTGTTGAACCGCAGGAGATGATCCAGAAATATTCTTCCGATGCACTGCGCTTCTGGGCGGCTGGCTCTAAGCTTGGTGATGATCTACCTTTCCAAGATAAAGATCTACTTACCGGACAGAAGTTCGTGACCAAATTATGGAATGCTTCCAAATTTGCTTTGATGCATTTAGAAGATTACAAGGGTGAAGATAAGGTTACAGAGGCATTTGACAAATGGTTGTTGAGCAAATTACACAAAGTCATCAAAGAAAGCACTAACTCATTTGAGAACTACGAATATGCGAAAACCAAAGCAGAAGTAGAACTATTTTTTTGGCATACCTTCTGTGACAATTATTTAGAGATTGTCAAAGATCGATTGTACAACCCCGATACTCGCGGACATGAAGAACGAAAGAGTGCGCAGCAGGCATTGTATACTAGCTTATTGACAATTCTCAAAATGGCTGCACCGATCATGCCCCACATCACCGAAGAGATTTATCATCTGTATTTTGCGCAAAAAGAAGGAAAGAAGAGCATCCATATTTCCTCTTGGCCTGCCTTTGATCAGAAATTAGTCAATGAGAAGGCAGAGTTAATCGGCGATATGGGGGTAGATATCATCAATACAGTGCGCAAGTACAAATCAGAACAGCAACTGTCTATGAAAGAAACTTTTAGTAGATTGATCTTAGGCAATGAAGACTTGGAATTCCATGAGATGATCAAGAGCATGGAAGCTGATTTGAAAGCAGTTCTGAATGTGAAAGAGATTGTGTTTGCGGGACAGACATCATTAGAGAGCGAGAAGTTTGGGATTAAGATTGGATTGGTGAAGTGAGTATAGTATTCCAAAAAATTTCAATAAAGACTGGCATGCCGGAAGATGTGACAAATGCTGTTAAAATGAACCCAGAACTCAAGAAATTAGGAAAAGAAGAATTATACTCGCTTCTTCTAGAATTATCTTCATTGAGGAAAGAAAATGCTGATTTCTTAAGGTTAAAACTGCAAAGTGGAACCGATGAAGCCGTAACCTATTATAAGAAGAAAATTAAAGAGGCTTTGTGGCAGGAAAAGACAAATCTTCGGGAGGCAAAAAAAGCACTCGTTGACTTTAAGAAAATATCCAAGAATCCAGAGCATCTTCTGGAATTGATGATTTTCTATGTTGAGAATGGGGAAAAAATTGACAATGAGCATGGTGATATGTATGAAGCATTTTACTCTAGCATGGAAACTATGTTTGACCAAATAATTAAAACGTTGAATAGTAATACTAATTTGATACCTAAATTTAAAGGAAGGTTAGATTCTATCATTGATAAAAGTTGCGAAGGGTGGGCGCATAAGGATACAATGCTGGACATTTATGAGGAACTTAAAAATGATTGACACCACCTTAATAGACCGCTTAACTGTACTCGCCAACAAAGAGAAGAAAATTAAAGAGTTTAAGCGCAGATTAAGAATAAAAGGGAAAGTAATGGAGAAAGGAACCACCAAAAAAGGCAACACTACTCTCAAAATGAAGAAAGATGGCAATGAATACACATTCACGGTCTTAAAATCTCACAAAGAGTGCTTTGCGTTGGCAGAAAAGCTTAGCAATGGTAGAAGCATTTCCATCGAAGGTATTCCAAAATTCAGAATGATTATCTGCACACGCTTAAAATCGTTAGAAAAAGGTATTCCGGAAGGAAGACAAACAAAATTAAAACTGGGGGCTGCTTAAAATGGCCAAAGATTTAGCAATACGAAACAGCACTGCGGAATTCCTAATTTTCACCACGCAGTCTGGAGAAGAATCTATTGAAGTAAAGTATGCGGATGGGACAGTTTGGCTTTCTCAAAAGCTGATTGCAAAATTATTTGATAAAGGAAGAAGTACAATTACTGAGCATTTAAATGCCATCTATTCAGAAGGGGAATTAGATAAAAATGCAACTTGTCGGAATTTCCGACAAGTTCAAACAGAAGGAGATAGAAATATAGAAAGAGATGTAGAATTTTATAACTTAGATGCAATAATCTCAATAGGATACCGGGTAAACTCACATAGAGCCACTCAATTCAGGATATGGGCAACCAAAGTATTGAAACAATTCGCAATTAAAGGATATGTTCTAGACAAAAAAAGATTAGAGAATGGAAATTTCCTAAATCAAAATTATTTTGATGAGCTTCTAGCTGAGATTAGGGAAATACGCTTAAGTGAACGAAATTTCTACCAAAAAATAACTGATATTTATGCAACAAGCTTAGATTATGATAGAAACGCAGAAACAACCAGAACATTCTTTGCAAAAGTTCAAAACAAGCTTCATTATGCAATCCATCAACATACCGCGCCGGAATTGATTGTGAAAAGAGCCGATAGCAGGAAGGATCGTATGGGCTTAACATCATGGAAGAATTCTCCAGAAGGTAAAATACTCAAAACAGATGTATCAATAGCAAAGAATTACTTAACCAAAGAAGAATTAGAGTCTTTAGGAAGGATAGCCAGTGCATACCTTGATCTAGCAGAAGAAAGAGCAAAAAGAAAAATACCTATGACTATGGAAGATTGGGCAAAAAGGCTTGATTTGTTCTTGGAATTTGACGAGAGGGGAATACTAGAAAACGCCGGTAAAATAACCGCAGAGATTGCAAAAGAATTTGCAGAAACAGAATTTGAAAAATATAGGATAGTGCAGGATAGATTATTTGAATCTGATTTTGACAGAGTTACTAAAAGATTATTAAAACAAAGATTAAACTAGTTGACGCAAAATTACCTACAAAAATCCTAGATTTTTTACACCTACATATTCGCAATAATCAAGGTTTAGAACAATTAAATTGTCTTTTTATTCGTAAAATACTGCCACAAAACGACAAAAAAGGCCTAACTTTTACACCTATGTTATCGCAGATTTTGCGCACAGCAAACGTAGAACTCCTTCAGTAAAATTAAGATAAGCGAAGTGAGAAGTCATTCTTAAGTAACAAATCTCATTTACATTCTGAGTTCAAATTAAGCCTATTTACCCTTATTATTCCGAAATGTTTATAATACAAATAAGCTCAATATGCGTAAAGGGCGTGAATAATTACGTTCTAATAAACTATTGAGGTGTTTTATAATGGCAGCAGCAGCAAGTGTAGAAGGATATTGCGTAAAGTGTAAGTCAAAGCGACAGATGGCCGACGCAAAAGAAGTAGCTATGAAAGGAAAAGGTGGCGTGCAGCGAAGAGCGATGAAAGGAAAATGCTCCAAGTGCGGAACTACCATGTTCAGGATCATGGGCGCAAAGAAGTAAGTATTTCTTTTTTTATCTTTTATTTTTGACTTACCAAAAAGGTATTAAATGAGGAGAGTATCTCTAAGCTATGCAGTTTTATCTTCCTATACTGTTTGCCTTTATCATAGCTATAACACATTACTCCATAAATAGGCTGCATAATAATTGCAGTAGGTATCATTTTGAGATTATTTCCTTTTCTGCAGGAGTTTCCATTACTTATGTCCTGTTAGATTTATTTCCAAATTTTACAGTGGCTGCGCTTTCCATACACAAATTATTATTCATTTCACTGCTGTTAGGCTTTAGCGCCCATCATATTATAGAGAAAGAGATTTATCAGCATAAACACAGAAAAAAGTTAGTGCAAGACCTTTCCTTCCAAGAAGAAGCATTTTATTTTTTTGACCATCTTGTTTTAGGTTTTGTCTTGGTTTCCCTTTTCAGACAAGATATCATGGGGGGAATGATAGCGTTTCTGCCGATCCTTGCCTTTACTATCGTCAGCGCTTTGAGGATTAAACATTCAACGAGAATTAAGACGGCGATTGCAGCCAGTGCAACGGCCATAGGGGTTTTGCTCAGTCTTGCTCTTGGTGCGATACCAGAATGGCTGCAGGTTTCTCTCACAGGACTGGCAAGCGGTTTGTTGTTGTATACAGTTATCAGACACCATATTCCCTTCGGCCGGGAGGGAAGACCATTCTACTTCGGCCTTGGATTCGTATTATATTCCCTCTTTATTATTATGACTTGGTATCTGTAATCAAGAATTTTACTTTCTCTTCTTTCCGTACACTTCAGGATTAACTGTAAATTTCGCTTTCTTGCCCTTAAGGACATCAATGATATTCTGCGCGGCTAACTCGGACATGGCTGTCCTCGCTTCTACAGTGGCAGAAGCAGTATGGGGGGTTAATACTGCATTCTTGAGTTTGGTCAAGCCCGGAGTTAATTTTGGCTCATTCTCATACACATCCAAACCTACGCCAGCAATATGCTTTTTTTGCAATGCTTCAACCAGCGCTTTTTCATCCACTACCGGCCCACGAGAAGTGTTGATAAGATAGGCAGTCTTTTTCATCAGCCTTAATTCTTCTTTGCCGATCAAGTGCCGGGTGGAAGGAAGCAAGGGAACATGCAGAGAGACGAAATCTGACTTTTTGAGCAATTCCGACAAGGACACATATTTGGCTTGATATTTTTCTTCAAAATCTTTATTCCTTTTGATATCGTGATATAAAACATTGACACCCATGCCTCTTCTTGCTCTTTCTGCGACACCGGCGCCGATCCTTCCCAAGCCGATGATTCCGATAATCTTCCCTTTCAATTCTGTCCCCAGCAACAGCATGGGCTCCCAGCGTTTGTACTTTCCGGCGCGTACAAAACAATCCGCTTCGACAATACGTTTGGAAAGTGCCAACATCAAGGCAAAAGTATGTTCAGCGACGGCGTCTTCTAAAACGCCTGGAGTATTGCAGACAATAATTCCTTTGGCAGTAGCTGCTTTAACATCAATGTTATCATAACCAACTGCATAATTAGAAACAACTTTTAATTTTGGATTGGCATTCAAAACTTCCCGATCGATCTTTTCGGTAAGAAGAGAGAGAAGAGCATCACACTGCTTTACTTCTTTGAGAAGTTCTTTTCTCGAAATGGCCTGATCTTTCGGATATACCTTGACCAGGAAATGTCTTCGCAACAATTGTATTCCTTTTTTCGGGATTATTCTGGTAACAAACACCTTCTTTTTTTGCATGAGAATGGGAAGAAAGGATTGTATTTAAATGTTCTTTTTGACTTGGTGAGGACAATGTTTATATAACATAAATTCTTACTTAAACAAAAGAGGTTTAGAACAATGTCGGATAAAAGTAGAGAATATTTTCAGCAAGTAAAAGAAAGAGTAACAGAAGAAGATATTCCTGGAATCATAGAATTGGGATATGATGTTTCTCCTGCCATTGGCCTGTTGGAAGATAGATTAGCTATTATACTAAACTTAAGTCCGCTAGAAGATGGCACAGACGCTCCAAGCGAAGATTTAAGAGAAAAATTAAAGCAAGATCTTACAGCTAAGTATGATGTACCAGTTAATGTGATTTATCTTCCAAACGGAGTTAAGAAACGCAAACAATGAAAACATTCGACTTAATCGTGATCGGCTCAGGCGCAGGATTAAATGTAGCCACCGGTGCCGCTGAAGAAGGATTGAAAGTAGCAATCATTGAAGATAGCGCTATGGGCGGTACTTGTCTCAACCGAGGTTGCATCCCTTCTAAGATCGTCATCCATTCTGCGGAAGTTGCCGAGATGATTCATCGTGCTTCTGAATTTGGTATTTCTGCAAAAGTAAATAAAGTGAATTTCAAACAAGTAACCGACCGAGCCAGCCACACCGTAGATGCAGATGCTCGCTCTATTGAAAGAAATGTTCGCGCTGACAAAAATCCGATCTTGTTTAAAGGCAGGGGGAAATTTGTAGACAAATTTGTAGTAGAAGTTAACGGCGAGAGGATTAAAGGAAAGAAAATTGTGATTGCTGCGGGTGCAAGGCCTTCTATTCCACCTATCCCTGGACTGGATAAAGTTCCTTATATGACCAGCACGGAAGCCTTGCGACAGACAAGCCTACCCAAAAGCATGATTATTATTGGGGGCGGCTATATCGCAGTTGAGTTAGGATTCTTTTATGCAGAATTAGGGACCAAGATGACTATACTGCAGCGCAATGAAGTATTGATCCCCAGAGAAGATAAAGAGATTGCCGGTTTAATCACGGAATTGTGGAAGAAGAAGCATACTGTTTTTACCAGCGCTGATGTAGTAAAAGTAGAAAAGCAAGGAAAAGAGGTTGCGGTCACCGTAAAGGTAGGAAATGCTACCAAGAAAATTATTGCAGAGAAACTACTAGTAGCAACCGGAGTAAAACCAAACAGCGATACGCTTCAACTGGGGAAGACCGGTGTAAAAATAAATGATAAAGGGTTTATTTCTGTCAATAGATTCATGGAGACAAATGTCAAGAATATCTGGGCGTTAGGAGATATCGCAGGGATATACCTGTTCCGGCATAGCGCCAATCTGGAAGCAGAATTTGTTTTGGAGAATCTTTTAGGAACAAAAAGAGCGGTTGATTACTATCCAATGCCGCATTCTATATTCACTTCACCGCAGATCGCCGGGGTTGGATTAACAGAACAAGAAGCGCAGGAACAAAAAAAGAATTATGTAATTGGAAGATCATATTACAAAGATACAGGGAAAGGTTTTGCGCTTGCTGAAAAGCACGGATTTGTAAAGCTTATTGTTGACAGAAAAAGTAAGGAAATTCTGGGCTGCCACATCATCGGACCGGAAGCATCGGTGTTGCTACATGAAGTATTGATCGCCATGAAAGCCGGAAAGAATAAAGCGCTGGATTTACTGCGAGATACCGTGCATGTTCATCCTTCTCTTAATGAAGTAGTGCAAAGGGCAGCACTGAACGTGCCGTTATAGAACTAAAAATGGTCATCAAAAAAGAAGGATACAAATGGGTTTTGTATACGAAAGATAAGAAGAAAGTATTGGGAACATTTCGAACAAAGAAAGATGCCTTGAAACGGGAAAGGCAGATCATATACTTTAAGAATTTGAAGAAGTAAGAAACAAAAAATTAAAATATTCTAAATACACTCACAACAACTTACGCAGCTCTTGCAGTCAGGACAGATATCATCCTTGTCAACTTCCTCTCCGCAAGAGGGGCATTCTTTCAAGTCCATGTCGGTTCACCCCTACAGATTATGCCCAGAATTACGAGGAGAAGTTTATAAATTTATCTTAGATTATTTTTGCGCTATCAGATAGAATAGTTTCCATTTCAGAAAAAATTTTCCTTTTTTTTGTCCATGACCAAGATAATCCTTAGCTTCTTTTAGACATTTTTCTGGTGTGCAAGTAGCATCATGAATGGTCTTTAGAAACCATTTGGCCTGTTCCTCATCCTCAAAGACCCAAGGAGTATCCATAATTGAAAAAGAATGTAGCCTAAGCCTGGATTTAGCACATAAATCTTTTGCCCACTTTTTATCTAAATACTTATGTTTGTGGCCAGTACTGCAGAACTGATCTACTGGTCCATCAAAATATTTTTGGACATTAGTCCGGTCTGCGACGTCACCGATTACTAACCGGCCACCCTTTTTTAAAATTCTGGCAAATTCTTTAAAGATATTCTCTTTATTAGGAATGTGGTGTAAATTTGCTAAAGTCACAACCACATCTACGGACTTATCTTTCAAAGGAATCTTTTCAGAATGAAGGAGTCTAGTGCGGATATTTTTATGATCAGTTCTATTCAATAAATCAGATAATATTTCTGTAGAATTATCAAGTGCAACTATTTTTCCTGTTGTACCAACCTGCTTAGCTAGAGGATAAGTAATCACTCCATTTCCGCAACCAAAATCAACAATTACCTCTCCTTTCTTTGCACTAATCTTTTTAAGCATTAAATCGATTTCTTTCTTTCGTGCAGAAGGCATTTCCTTATTTGCTTTTTTGTAATTTTTTCCTCTGCTGGGATGATCAAATTCTGGTGTGTCTTCCATTCATCTACTCTCCTTCCATACAGCTGCACTTCCCCACTTGCTGGTTACAGCCTTTACATAGTATA
Organism: Candidatus Nanoarchaeia archaeon; assembly: GCA_035291085.1. Taxonomy (GTDB): domain Archaea; phylum Nanobdellota; class Nanobdellia; order Woesearchaeales; family GW2011-AR9; genus JACPIL01. The sequence continues at coordinate 36,009 of DATDTA010000111.1, forward strand.
CAAAGTGGGCAATGGGATAATTTAGCTAACTTATACGCATCATAACCACATTTAATGCAGGAAAAACCTTTCTTTAATTTAGTAACCTTTTCCTTATGGTTTATTGTTTTTCTAAGGTTTTTCATTTCTTCATCTTCACTGCTGCTCTAACTGCTTTGACAATATCATCAGCAGTCAAGCCAAAGGCTTTGAATAGCTCATCAGGAGTACCACTTTCACCGAATCTATCACGAACGCCAACTCTTTTAATTGGCACAGGATAATTCTCTCCGAGAAATTCTGCAACTGCACCTGCTAAGCCACCCTGCCATTGATGTTCTTCTGCGGTTACCACACAACCAGTCATCTTAGTTGCTTTCAATAAGGTTGTTCCATCCAATGGTTTGACGGTGTGACAGTTTAACACTTGGCAATCTATTTCTTTCTCCAATTTTTTAGCGGCAATCATTGCTTCATAGACTAATGGCCCATTAGCGACAATAGTGCAATCTTTTCCCGATCTAAACTCTTCGATCCTTCCTACTTTGAAGGGAGTTTTTTCAGTAGTGATAGAAGGGTAATCTGCTCTGCCGAAGCGCAGGTAGAATGGCCCCGGAGTTTCTGCTGCAGCGATCGTTGCCTTTTCACATTCATTATCATCACAAGGAACAATCACAGCCATACCCGGCTGCAGTCGCATTAATCCTACATCTTCTAAAGCTTGATGAGTCGCTCCATCGGGACCAACAGAAATACCTGCATGTGCCCCGGCAATTTTGACATTGATTTCTTTTCCGGGCTTACTGCCCCAACTGTTGTAACTGATGGTAGTGCGAATTTGTTCATTATTTCTCCCTGGACTGAAGACAGCATAGGAGGAGATGAAGGCAATCTTTCCCGCTGCGGCCATGCCCGAAGCAAGCGAAGCCATGTTTTGTTCTGCTACCCCTACTTGTACATATCGATCAGGAAATTTTTTCTGGAACCATTCACTGCGGGTAGATTCGGAGAGATCAGCACAGAGGACCACGACATTCTTGTTTTTTTCCCCGGCTTTGACTAAACCTTTTCCATAACCGTCCCTGGTTTTAACTCTCTTGATGTCCTTTGAGTACAGATTTTCCGTTAAGTATGCTGATGGATTTAGTTTTCCCATTATAACCTTTACAAAAGCTTATCAGCCAAAGAGGTAGGCATGCGCTCACTTTGTTCGCTTAGCCATACATTCCTGATTGTTTTTTTCTCCATTTTATTTTTATCTAATCCCTATCCTTCACGATATTTTCTCGCCACACTTTCAATTCTGCTAAAGCAACTTTTGCTTGCTCTGCCGTCGGTGGTTTTCCGTGCCAGAGAAAATCATTCTCCATGAAACTCACACCCTTTCCGGGGATATTGTGAGCCATAATCAAAGTTGGTTTTTCGTAAATAGTTGCTGCTTCATTACAGGCATCAATGACTGCTTGGATATTGTTAGCATCAATTTCTATTACATGCCAGTTGAAAGCTCGATATTTGTCAGCTAATGGTTCGAGAGGCATGATGTCTTCAGTGTGTCCATCGATCTGAATATTATTTCTATCGATGATACCAACCAGATTGCGTAATTTATTTTTTCCTGCGAACATGGCCGCCTCCCAAGTTTGCCCTGCTTCCTGTTCTCCATCGCTCATCAGACAATATACTTTATTTTTTTTCTTGTCCATCTGAAAAGCATAAGCCATCCCGGCAGCCTGGCTTAATCCTGAGCCTAAAGGGCCGGAAGTTGTTTCTAGCCCAGGTAAAGATGAGCGATGAGGATGACCTTGCAATCTGGTGCCAAAATGACGTAGCGTTTTCAATTCTGTTCTGGGAAAATATCCAACATTAGCCATGGTAGAATAGATCACCGGACAGATGTGCCCGTTAGAAAGAACTACTCGATCGCGCTCTTCCCAGAACGGATATTTCGGATTGTGCTTGATAACATTAAAGTAAAGAGCAGTAAAAACATCAGCCATCCCTAATGGGCCGGCAGTGTGTCCAGAACCAGCAGAGACAAGAGCTTCAATGAGGTCTTGCCTGATTTGATTAGCCAGAAGTTTAAGCTGCTTAAGATCAGTTACTTTCTTGATAGGTTTAATAGTTACCATAAGCTCTTTTTAGGTCAAATAAAGAAAAAAGAGTTAATAAATGTTTGTCTTAACAAAATTCACAAACCTTAGCCTTCTTAGCCTTGCCTTTAGTAGATTTCTTTGCTTTTTTTGGAGTTGCTTTCTTTTTAGCCATACCTATCACCTCTTTTTTAACGCTTTTGCATTAAAAAAAGGTAAGAAAGACATCAGTCTTTCTGCACCTATTTGCATAGAAAGAAATTCGAGTTTATAATTTTTTGTAAAGTAGCAATGACAGGATTAGTGAAAATAAGACTAAAACATGCACTACCGTGCATAATGGACAAATAGTGGTAAGCAGAATTTCTATGTAAATGAAATAGATTACAAAGAACATTCCTATAACATTCCAGCCTAAGAGCTGCTTGGAAAAGGTTCTGCCTTTGAGAACTTTCCATGAAAAAACACCCAAAATCAAAAACCAAAGCACTCCGAATAGAGCCACCGGTATGCCTAAGATGGTAGAATAGATACCTGAGTTAACCACCGCACAGGAAATGGCTGCAGTTATGTCGCAGACGCTGCCTTGCAAATTTGGGTAATAATGATTATACACCAAGTAAAAAGAAGTTCCTAAACCGATGATACTGAGAACAATAAGAATTATTATAAAATACTTTTTTTGCATACCTGTTTAGGGGGGGGATATTTAATAAACTTTATCCAAAAGAATATAAATTAAGAGATATTACTTCTATACTAAAAGAGGTGTTACAATGGATCATAAAGTCTTAGGATGGATACATATTATCGGCGGCGCATTGGCGTTACTATCGGCTGGCAGAGTAGGTTATACCGGCATGATGGGAATGATGGGCTATTACGGCGGATACAACATGGTGGATGTTGGTGGCGGACTCGGTGTCAGCATTTTAGCAATATTATTTATTGTCACCGGAATACATCATGTTACTAAGAAAAACAGCAGTAAAAAGAGGTAAGTCATGAAACAGAATCTAGGAAAATTAGATAGGATCTTGCGTTTTGCTTTGGCTTTCTGGTGGCTTGGCCCGTGGACACTGCAATATGGCGTGATGTGGGTAAACTGGATTATCCTCGCAGCAGGTTGGATTGCTTTGGTAGAAAGTTTCCTAGGATGGTGCTTGTTTCATCAACTGTTAGGTATTAACAACAAAAATCAATGAGGTGTAAATATGGTCGCCGTCAAGATTTATACAACCCCAACCTGCCCTTGGTGCCATAAGACCAAGGAATGGATGAAGGAGAAGAAAATTTCTTTTACGGAATATAATGTCGCAAAGGATGAGAAAGCCCGCAAAAGAATGATTGAGAAATCAGGACAGATGGGTGTTCCAGTACTAGAGATTGGCAAAGAGATTATTGTTGGATACGACCCTAAGGCAATTGAAAAAGCGTTGAAGAAGAAATAAATTACTGTTTCTTTGCGTAGTAGCGGACGACGGTTGCATATTTATTTCCACATTGTTCTCTGAATTCTATTTCTTCATCTATGTCAAGGATACGATAGCCGACAACATCGTCGATGGATTTTCCTAATACTGCAACCATGAAACCAGCATTCCGGCGAATCATATGTCTATCAGCTGCTCCCATAGAGTAAGGGCCCCCTATTGGTTCATACTCCTGTGCTTCTTCTTTAGTCAACTCGCGAAGAAAAGGATAATTCTCTGCGCCCAATCCTTCAGCTACTATAGCATGATCTACTTTTGGAAGTGTATTCCCGAGCACTGTTATTCTTCTGTTTACCATATTTTCCTTTAGAAAGGCTTGTTTTTTTTAAATTTAGTGAACATATTATCCAAACGTAAAAGCGTGGAAAGAAAAACCAGATTTAGATGCTTTCAATTCTAAGGTGTGTCGCTCGTAATCTCCGTCAACGATGTTATATAATCTCGGCTCGTTTATTTCAATAAAAGCTTTTTCTCCATCGAATTGGACATCCTCTCCTGCCATTTCCGGAGGAAGATAAGAACCATCAATGAACAGATCCAGCTCAGCATCTCCATCCATGGCTACAATATTAACGTCGTTGGCAAGATAATTTAATACGATCGAAGCTCCTGCTTCTTTTGCTTCTAGATTATCTTTATTATTCTTCCAGAGACCATCAAGATAGATTAAATTAAGTTCAATTGTTTCTGGCAAGATATAGTTAATGGTTTGATCAACTTGCAGGCCCTCTTTATTCCCGATATTTTGTCCTCGATTTAAGGCAAAAGCATAACCAGCATAGAGTTCGGGAGTAGTAGGCTTAGTAGGAGTCGCGTCGGGAATTGCAGTTGTGCCCATCTCTTCAATATTAACATTAATCTCTGCTAGAAGTTCCTGGATTTTCATCTCTGTTTCTTCATAGCCGCCTTCGCCGATGTGGTCGTAGCGAATGTATCCCTCAGCATCAATGAGATATTTGTGCGGCCAATAGCGGTTGCGAAAAGCACTCCACGTTGCGTAATTATTATCCTGCACAATCGGATATTTGATGCCGTATTTTTCTGTGGCCATCCTTACATTCTCTATCTCTTTTTCAAAATCAAATTCTGGAGTATGCACTCCGACGATTACTAACCCTTGATCACGATATTGTTTATCCCAAGCTACCAAATGCGGAAGAGTTCTGATGCAATTGATGCAGGAATAGGTCCAGAAATCAACCAAGACTACTTTTCCTCTGAGATTATGTAGCTGCAATCCTTCTTCTGCGTTGATATAACCTACAATGCCAGTTAGTTCAGGAGCTAAGGGATATTTTCCTTCTTTTAGCAAGGGTTGAGTAAGTTCCTCTGTGCTTTGCGCAGCATCGCCCCCTAATTCTTGCATTGGTTTCACTTTGGTCGATTCAAAATAATAAACCGCTCCAATAATGATAACGCTGAGTATGATTAAGGCAATTGTTTTCTTTTCCATTTTTTTATTTTTTCTGCACTCCGACGGAGGCAAGATACGATAGAAAAGCAGGAATGAGGGGAAGAACGCAAGGACTAAGGAAAGAAACAAATCCAGCTATAAAAGCAATACCTATATTTAATGAACCTGAACCTACTGTTCCGATATTAAGTGAAGTTAAAAAAGTAGTTGCAAAAGCCAGGTTAGCAACCCGACTGAGCTGGTTGACAAAGACTAAGATTCCCAGCAAGATGAGAATGATACCAAAAATATATTTGAAATAGGTAATTACTTTCTCTGATTTTTCGATGACTCTCTGGGCTTGATTGGTGAATAAGCCTACTAACAGGAAAGGGATTCCTAAACCTAGTGAATATGCTAACATGAGCAAAAAAGCAGTTCCTGGTTGGGTTACAGCTAGACTAAGTACTGCACCGAGAACTGCACCAACGCAAGGAGTCCAGCCAACTGCAAATGCTGCACCAAAGACAAAAGAAGTGATATACATGGAATTAAATTTTCGTTTTACAGTAAGTTTATGTTCCTGCTCCAAGAAGGGAATTCTGATTAAGCCTAAAAGATAAATACCGAAGAGAATGATAATGATTCCGCCGATCCTTCCCAGCCAAACTTGAACGGTTGAAGCAACATTGGCGAGAACACTTTGCAATAATACCCCTACCAAGGAAAAGACCAAGGAAAAACCCAAGACAAAGAATATGCTAGCGGCAAAGATACGCCAGTTTCTTTTTTGTGGTTCAACTGTACTTGGTTTTGCTTTCATTCTTTATAGATACGATAAATTTTTCCCGCCACATCGTCGGTCACTAAAACAGAATTATCGACAATTAATATATCTACCGGTCTGCCCCTGACAGAGCCATCTTCACCTAACCATCCAGAGGCAAAGTCTTCTACTTCCTGCGTCTCCAAATTAATTCTCACTACTTTATAACCGGTTGGAGGGTCTCTATTCCATGAGCCATGAAATGCAACTAACAAATCATCTTCGTAAAAGGCTAATCCTATCGGAGCAGAGTGTGCCTGCATATCTATAAGTGAAGGAGTTTCGAAAGGTTCCATGCAGGGATTTCGAATGTAGATATTTTTATCAAACTCATCATCATGAATATTTTTTCCAAAGCAGATCGGCCAGCCATAATTCTTGCCTTCTTCAATGATATTTATTTC
>DATDTA010000112.1:0-2165 GCA_035291085.1 Candidatus Nanoarchaeia archaeon
CAGACTAAATTCCAGATTGTAACTTTACGCAAGCCGGGAGAAGAGCCGTTTGATGCTGTTTCTAATAACGACGACTGGTTTGTGTGCAAGGAAGGATCGCCGGAATCAGTGCCAGAGCCTGCTCCACAAGAAGGGTCTGATCGCGAAGATGATTTTAAAAAAACACATCGATTTTATTGTTATGATGAGGGAAACAGATGGAGTTTAGCCGAATGTACTGATACGCAGAATAATAGAAGAAACTTCGGGATTAAGGGCCGGTATGAGGGTGAAGGATTATTTTCCTTGCCGTTAGTGAAAGACGAAACCCCAGATATAGATGCAGATGAGAACGACATTGTACCTTATAGAGAAGGAAAATTGATTGATTTTTACTCAAAATGGTATAAGAAATTTTACGATGATTATCATTATTTAGATTTTTCTGATTACGATTATTTTAATTTCATGGTACATTTTGTGGGTGAAGAGTTAAATCTTCCTGCCGGCGTAAATCTGAAAATTTATGGTCCAGGAAATGAGCTTTATTTCGATGGAGAAGTTCTCGGGTATGTGCAGAATGGCTTACTATTTAGCAAAGACAGTTTTATGCATATTAAAGTACCCATAGGAGATTATAAAGCAGTAAAGTCCTTTGAGATTGGGACGAGTACGAGTCTTGGTGCAGAAGTGAATACCATACAAGTGAAAGATATTTATCTCAGCAAGGAAGGAGTGAATCCCCTGTGTTCTGGACAAGACGCGGTAAAAGAAGGATCGTCCTCCTGGCTGGAAGATGCCGATTTTGGCGATCCCGATGCAGAGATAAATGGAGCAGCTCTTTGTACTAATTTGTATGGGCCTAACGCTTGGTTAGGCAGTGATGAGGAGCTTGATGATACAACTGCCAACTGCTGCGGTAATGCCGCAAACGAATATTATTCTGGCAGAAGTGTAGAAGTAGCTGCTACAACTGAATTAGCAGAAGGAGAGCAAAGCGAATTTAATCGTTATGGGTGTTGGAATTCACAGCCAATCGCTTCTGGCGAGACGATCATGAATGTCGAGTTTGAGGTTAGTTCTACTGAAGAAAAAAAGACATTTGAATATACGCCTCTTGTTCTTGATGCGCTGAAGCTTAATTTCAGGAGATTAGCAACATCTGAGGCAGAAAAGAAATTTGTTGCCGAAGAAGATTTAGTGCCAGAAGATTACATCTCCCAAAGTCCGGATTGTACAACCAATCCAATAACTCTCGATCCAGAACATACCTTTGTTGTGCTTTGTAATTTCACCCTCCGCAATCAATTTTCTCTTCATCGCCAAACAGAATTATGGTTTAAGGATATAAGCACTGATAAAATAGAGGTTGATTTTTATGATATGATTACTCATGAATATCTTGATACAGACCTTGTTAAAACGGAAAAGAAGGATTTATTTGGAAACACTTATCTCGAAGGGCCGGCTATCTATCTAGGTGAAGATGAGACTGAACGAGTCTGGAATCGTCCAATTGCGATCGTAGCTTCTCTAAAGCCAGATACTTATTTTCCTTCTGAACCCATTCCTATCTCTAAACCAAATACTGATAAAAAGACCTTCTCCTGCAAAGAGCACGAATGTTTATTCCCGCTTCCTGGAAATCCACCCTATGGTATAGTTAACACTAATCCAAACTTGTATGAGTTATATTTTGTTACTGGGTCATTAGAGGAAGAGTTGATCACTCCAGCAAATAAGCACTTCGAAGTATATGGTAATGTTAAAGCACGAAAGATAGCAAAACAAGTTCTTTTCTATAACGAGGGCGATGAAGAAGATTCCGGATTCTACGGTTGTAATGCCGCTAGCTTCCTGCAGAGTCATCTGACCCCAAAAAATTCCTGCTCAGTAATTGACGGCATGTTCTGTTCTCCGTCAGTGATCGTGCAACCCCCTGATGATCCTAAGGATCGATATACTGCTATCAATTCCTGGAGCGATGAAGAAATAAAATATGTAGGGTATAATACTGTTGATCTGCCTGATCCGACAGAAGATCAAACTATCTCTGAATATTACCAGCAGCTAAACTTACAACTAGAGAGCAAGACTATCCCAATTCCAGCTAATAAAAGGAATCATACTACTTCGGTTTTGCCGGCAAGAAACTTTCTTGCTAATGCTGAATTTGTGACTTTAGG
>DATDTA010000113.1:0-3001 GCA_035291085.1 Candidatus Nanoarchaeia archaeon
TTAGAAAAACTACCTGTTTCTCAGGAATTAAGTGCGTATAAAGAAATGATCGTTGGAATTAAAAAATAATTATTTGATGATTACCCTCTTCACAACAACATCTTCTACTGGTTTATCCTGCCCATCTGTTTCAACGGAAACTATTTCGTCAACTACTTCCATTCCTTCCACGACTTCACCAAAAACAGGATGCTTGCTGTCGAGAAAAGTATTGTCAACCACATTGATAAAAAATTGACTTCCTCCCGTATTTGGCCCGGCATTAGCCATAGCAATAGTTCCCCGAACATTACTCAATCCTTTTGTAAATTCATCTTTAATCTTATATCCTGGATCGCCAGTTCCCCAGCGCGCCTTCTTAGAATCGTCTTTTTAAAGGGTCCCCGCCTTGGATCATAAAACCTTCAATAACTCGATGAAATTTAGTATTATCATAAAAGCCTTTTTGTGCTAGATCAATAAAATTTTTGGTAGTGATGGGCATCTGGCTTTCAAACAACTCCAGCTCAAATGTTCCCAGATTAGTCTCAAATACTGCTGTTCTATTTTTCATTGTTGAACCTCCGCATGACGCTAAAAGTAACCCCAATAAAAGGAAACTTAAAATGATCATTCCTTTTTTCATAAAAAAGGAAAAATAAGCTACTTATTTTAAATCTTTCTTCATTCTCTACTACATAATCTTTATAACTCGGTCTATCCTACTAGCCAAAATGGAATCAGCTTTCTTTATTCAATTACTGGCGATAGTAGCATTAAGCTGTTCTAGTTATAATGCATTATCTCACTTTAGTTCGTTTATCCGCAAGATGCAGCCGCCTCAACAGCGCACTAGGGCTGGTTTCGGACTGGCACTCTTTTTTGATGTCGCGACCTACACTTTTGTTGTTCTTTACGTTGCACTTTCCGCTGGACCGGCTCCTTGGTATTGGCCATTTTTCCTATTAGGCCTAGTTACGCATCTGGCTTATAGTGTCTTATTTTCTAGCGACTTCTGGTACCGTAGAATGCACAATTACAAAAGAGAAACAATTTTTAGCGATGGTAAATTTGTAGGACTAAAAACTTTCATGCTGGGCTCAGATACTTTATTTCATGCTCTAGCAGTATTTTATCTTTTTACTCAGATTAGTCTAATGCTTCCCTTAGCTCTTGGCAGCATCGCGTTCATTCTCATTTGGATACGTCCGGCTTCAGAAGAAACAAAAGCAAGAAGAGTAGCAATGTCAAAATAATTCTATTATTATGGCAACCAAGTCTTATTATTCTTTAATTTATCAGGTAAATACTTATCGATGACAAAATTCAATCCGTGCGCAGCCAGCGCCTGCTGCTCCGCCCTCTGTTTCATCTTGGCCATCTGTTCCAGCGCTTTCTGCCAGGATTTGTGATGGATAACGAAAGGATCATTTTTGATTAAATCTCTGATTTTCTTGATGTCTATCTCTTTCAGTGGATGAGTTGGTAATTTGTAATCAATAATGTCCTGGGGAGTTATGCCAATAAACTGCGCCTGTGGTACACAAAAATATTCATTGATATGCGCAGCGTTCCCACTTCCAACTTTTAGCGTCCGATAAATATTTCCAAATCCGTAAGGATCACCATCAGTAAAAACATAGACTGGAATCTTCTGATCATCAGCCAGCTTCCTGATAAACCTTCGGCATGCCCGCGTCGGGACGCCTCCCATGGAAATCAAGATGCAGTTAGCTTTCTTCCAGTATTTATGTTTGTTCAAGCGCTCAAACATACCGCTGGTCTCGATCGCTAAAATAAATTTTGCCTTGGTCTTGAATCGTAGATGCTCTCCAGAGCTGGGAACAGAATAAGCTCCTGAGCCGAATTTAGTGCAATCAATCTCTAAGTCTTTTCCGGTTTCCTGGTCGATATCAATAACTATTAGTTCTCCAGCTACATCTCCGCCTTTCTCTTCCGGGATAAATCCTATCTTTTCTCTGTTTACTGTCATCATCGCTTCGATATCATCCATGACGTTGTCAGATTCGGGCTGTTCTAAGAATCGCGCCTCGCCCCAGTTCTTACTGACATAATAGGCCTCCCTTTTGGTAGCTATATCATCTGTTTCTAACAACTGTTTTGAGAGAGCCATCATACGCAAAGTTTGCGCAAAAGTCTTTATGGTAGAAGCGGTTAAAGTTCTTTCTTTCACTCCGGGAAGCAATTTAAAATATCCTTCTTTATCACTATACTCGACGTTGCTTAAAGCTCGTAAAGGGATTTTAATCTGTGGCTGTTTTAATTTTTTGATATCTTGCTGCATACCTTCAGCTACATCAACGATCTTCTGTACAACTTCTTTTCCTGTTCCTTCCTTCTTCTTGACCATGTTAGTTTAGTTTGACCTGTGGTTGATAACCTGCTAAAAATCTATGTAAATGATAAGTCAACGCCACTTTAGCAAAATCTCCTGCTGTTCCTGCGAAAACCGGTGATGTTTTTGCAATAAGATCGGCAGCAAGGCCACTAACATTGGCATACACGGATATCTTTATCTGGCTTATACCAGTACGAATTTTAGTTGAAAGCGGCTTATTATAAAAATTTAAGGCATAATATGGAGTAAGCAAACCTATGCAGACATCATCGTCCGCGACGATCGAAGAAGGATTTTCAGCTTCCAAAAAATTTTCTACCGTAAGAAATTCCAAATCATCAACAACTATTGTTTTTCCAACATATACCGCCCAAGCAGGCTTCTTTTCCAAAGGTTGGTAAGTCTGAGCTTCTCGAGACACCTTTCTGATAAGCTCTACTGCTCTTTCTAGATTTATTTCTGTCTGCCATTCAATATCATGGTGCGGACGTTCTCCGGGACCATTTAAGGCAGTTACTGAAACTATTTTTTTAGAGCCTGCCGAAATATATTTCTTCCATCTACTTTCACTAGGTATTGTTGAAATTTTCATCTTCAAAATAATGTTTCCTGCTCTTCCTCCGTATCTGGGTCATTGTCTTCATCATCATCACCGCCAAATGC
>DATDTA010000114.1:0-1680 GCA_035291085.1 Candidatus Nanoarchaeia archaeon
CATTCACCTCGCGGATTCCAAGAGCAGCCATTGGCCCACTGCCGAAGACCACATAAGAACCCTCAGGAAGACTCAGAGATTTCATTTTGGAGATGACGTCATTTTTGTTCATGAGCTTTCTTTGTTATTAGAATTTGCTGCCCAGCAGGGATTCGAACCCCGATTAGCGGATTCAGAGTCCGCTGTCCTACCATTAGACGACCGGGCAAGTATCCCAATTTTATCAAATCTTCGCTTAATACTTATGCCATTAAGATATACTGAATCTATGGCTGAGCCACCCGCAGAAGTCCCTAAGCCTAGGACTATAGAACCGCCTGTTAGAAAACTCCCTGAACCTGTGTTTAAATCAGGCTTCGATGAACCTGCTTATCAAGAAGCAAACAGTTTTATGGAGTGGATGCTTACAGCTCATAGAGATCGATCTTCATTTCAACAACCATTTCCTTCAGATATGAGAACGAAACTAGATGAGCTCTGGGACCTGTATCTACCTCAATTACAAACCTCACTTGATACCGATCATCTACCGGAAACCGTTAGGGGAATCTTTCTTCTTAAGAACATAGATAACGCTTTCGGAAAAACATCATCGGAAGCAATTGAATTTATATGTACTGCTGTTCTTGAAAAATTGGGTACGGAGCGCTGCGCAGAAGTTGTTTCAACTGTCCAAGATATGGGAAGACTTGACTTTCTTCAAGCTGCTATGAGCAATCGTCTGAAGGATAATCCAGAATTAAATAAGAATATAAGATCGCAGTTTCTTACGATACTTGAGGGTCATGGTCTGGATGGTGAAGAAATTTTAAGATCGTGGTTGCAAACCGGTAAGCCCGGAGAAAGAAAACTTTTAGAAAATATGGGCGCGGTCTTGAGACTTGAAAAAAGAAAGCCAGGTGTAACAAAAGTTCTTTTTGATGAATTTAATATAAGGAATTTTGGTCGTTATCCTGTAGAGGCTCTTTTGAGTCAGGCTGAGGAACTAGACGACCGGACGACTCCTTATGGGATGCTTATTTATCCTCTTGCTGATTGGAATCAGGCTTTCTTTGAGGACGTAGGGACAATAGGTCATTTATACAGGCAACTACTACAACTCGGTTATAATCTGCGAATTTCTGAGAGTGAAAACAAGCTTGATCTTGTACATAGTCTCAATAGAGCTAGAAAGCGATTTGGCCCTATGCAGTTTGCCGTAATTGGCGGCCATGGCGATAGAGATCATATTGAGTTTGGTCGAAATGATAGAGGTAATTTGTCAGTTGAAGATTTTTCGACTAAGGGAGCACGAGCTACAAGTTTGGCATTTGTTGACGATCCCACCATAGTATTAATTTCATGCTCAACGGGTCAAAAAGGAGGAGTTGCACAACAGATTTCACAACTTGGTGGAGAAGTCATAGCCCCTGATCAAACGACCGGCATTAACATGATCGAAGTTTCGAAAAGTAAGATAGGCCGTCTTGTTTTTAATGTTATTTATCAAGAAGAAGCCGCGGTAAAATTTACACGAGGAAAACAAGTAAAAGTTTAAGTCTACTCTTTTGTGAGGGTGTTTCGGACGCTGAAGAAACGGTGAGTGCCCTTTATTTCGAAGAATTTTTTGTCTTTTGATCCAAGTTTTTCAAAGAGCAATTTTCCGTCTTCAAAAGGTACTATCCGGTCTGCTTTTGCATG
>DATDTA010000115.1:0-2017 GCA_035291085.1 Candidatus Nanoarchaeia archaeon
TTAGCCAAAATATTTTTCTCGCCTTGCAGGTGCATTCTCTGCGTTCATTTCCGAAGATTCTTTCCATTGTCACTTTCGTTAAATCGGATAAAACTGAAAACTCAAACAATCACTTCGTGACTAATCCTAACATTGATTTAAGGACTCAGTTTCACTGCGTCCAAATTTTTTATATTTAATTCTTCTACTTTAGGAACTTTGCTGCAACCACTAATAAAAATAAGAGAAACTACTATTAAAACCGATAACAACCTCTTTTTCATTCTCGTCGCAAGGAAACTCATACAGGCTTCAGCCTGTAGCGGAATTGCGACCTCCTTTTCTATTTTTTCTTAACATTTTTCAATCCTGAAATGTTTAAAGTGAGTGCGCAGCGAAATTCGGCGCACGCACTCAAAACCCTTTGATTAGCGTGAGCTGTGTTTCCAAGTCGTTGCGCAGGAGGCAACAAAAATGGAAACTCAAACAAATTTTGAATATGCACACAACGCACATTCAGTTGGAAATAGTATTTGGCACATGGAATGGTGCCCCAAATACCGATACCAGATGTTCAGGAAGTTTAAGTATAAAAACTTAGTGACTGCCTGCATCAGGAAGGCAGCCCACAAATACAAAATTGGCATTCGAGAGCTTAATGTAATGCCTGACCATCTTCATTGCATTATTGAACTTCCTTTGACAATGACTCCGAGCAAGGCTTTGCAGTTGCTTAAAGGCAGATCTGCATATCTTTTCTTTCGGGCTCATCCTCAAGCCAGATTAAGATATCCAAAAGGACATCTTTGGAGCAGAGGGAAGTTCGCTTCAAGCATCGGCTTCTCTGACATTGAGAAGACAACTTCCTATATTCAAAATCAGGAAAAGCACCATGGCTCAGCCTTCACAGGAAACTCCACACTTTAGTGTGGAGAGGACGTCATAATAAAGCGTAAATTGTTTTACTACTTAGTATTCCTTTCCCTCAAATATCCATTTTTTGAAGAAATCATATTTTTCTTTAAGCAAAGAATCGTTTTTCATTTGTTCTCTGAATTTTTCTGCTTTTAATACATATGACATAAAATGCTGAGCAAAATTTTCACCAGCATTTGCAGAGGAATAGACATCTATGAAACCCGGTGGTGGAGCTGTGAGATTAGGATTGTACGGTTCAGTTACTTCGAATATTCGGTCACTTTCAGTTTCTGCTTTTGGAAAGATATGAGCTTTCTTATCACCATCACCTTTTACCCCATTCGACTCGACAATATGACCAAGTTCATGGACGGCCTGATATTCAGTAATTTGTTGTTCGAGAATAAAACCTGCTGTAGTCCCTTCTAACCAATCTGTCGCCATGGCGTAGCCTCTCCCTCGTTTTATACTCAAATAGACTGTTTTATCATTCATTACTCCCAAAACACTATCTGGAATTTTTTTAAGTCCCTTTTTAACTTCCCACCACTGCGGGACTTCGTCCAAAGGAACTGTTTCATTTGAATACAAACCTTGATAGTATACCTCATTTGCATCTTTGGTAATTCCCACTAAGGAAATACCCCGTTCCTGTGCCCATACTTGAAATCCTGAAAGACCATAAATCACCGCTGCTTCAGCTGGTGTCGATGCCGAAAATTCAACACCTGAGCAGCCAAATGAAACCAGATAACTACTTTCCTCTTTGGCAAAGAGCTCTATGTGGTGAACTTCCTCTGGATCAAGTTCCTGGAACGCACATTTTCCAGAATGTCTCGGACTTATATTAGAAAAAAATGCCGTACAATTCTGTTGCTTTCCTCCAAGTACAAATCGAATATCATCCCCTGTAAGCACAGTATTGTGCCTCAACTCAGTGATTTCAATTTCAATATAAGCTCCCCTACAGGCAAATTCTCCGAGAAAGCCAGGACGATAAGTCTCAGGGACAACAATCGGTATTTCTTGAGGAGCAGGAAGTTCTTCTCGTGTTTCATTTTCAACCTCTTCTGAGATTTCTTGTTGAACGCATCCACTAATAAAAATAATTCCAACAATA
>DATDTA010000116.1:0-2330 GCA_035291085.1 Candidatus Nanoarchaeia archaeon
AGATCAGCATTAAGCGTGGCTGTGGCTATTTTGTAAAGACATTCTGCTCTATTCTGCTTACTTAAACGATCGCATAATTCAGCATTATTTGTGGCAATTGCTACTTTCTTGACACAATCAATGTTTTGATTAACTTCCAGGATGTTAGCACAGGTCTTATAGTCTTCAGCCTTAATAGCTAAATGATAATAACAAAGACCTTGCCAATATTCATCAAGGATTTCTGCGCAGAGACTAACATCGTTCTGCTGTAAAGCGATTTGTTCTTGACAGAATCCCCTCGTTTTGCTGGTGACAATCAAATCGCAGACGGCAAGGTCATTCTTGGTCTTGGCCAGCTCGGCGACGCAGGAATCTCGGAATTGGGTATTCTTTATTTTACTGCATTTAAGCGATTCAAAATAGCAATTATCCCGAGCAGCGCCTTCCAGAACACTACAACTATCGTCAGCAGTTACTCCTCCCTTTAGCAGGGAGCAAGAAGTTAAGACTAGCAATACTGCTAAAAACAAGGTGATTACCACCAATTTCGTCTTCATAATACTGTTCCAACAAAAAGCCCTTTTAAGTTTTATGAAACTCCAGAGGATAGAAGGAATCAATCAGTTAAACCAAATAATTTGCTTTCTTCAGGAGAAAAACCATGAGAAGATATATCGTACCCTTCTCGCCTTAAATCTGCTATTAATTTACGAGAGACTTCAAAATGAACATCCCATAAGGTGTCTCCAGATTGAAAAGGAAACTTTAAATTTGTACCTTCTCTAGCAAGATGTTCCACCCCATTTTCAAGCCTATCTATTCTGAGTACCTTTCCTGGCCAATAACTAGGACGACCACAATTTTCTCCCAAAGGTAACCTTTGTTCCTCACCTAAGGAAATTATGGCCCTATTAGCATAGAAACAATCATCAGCTTCTAATCTCCAAGGTTTATCTTCAGGACGGACTGAATCTGGAAGCATCTTTGCTATCTTTACTAAACCATCATCTTCTCGACGAAGAGGAGAAGAACCGAAATATTTTGCCAAAAGCAGATAAGCACCGTTATCTATAAGGTCAAATTCTCGTGGAACTAATTCTGTTTGATATAATTCCTTAAAAGAATCGAACCACTTAGTGACGGTCATGATAATAGGATCTTATTAAATCTTTTTTATTTATTTGTGTCTTTGAAAATAACAATTCTTTAGGATATTATGAAAACTTTAAACGCAAAAACAATATAAAGCCTAGCCCACTTTTCCTTTTTTATGTCCTTATTCAAAGATATGCTACGCAGCGGAGAAACAGTTTTCCGCGATACAGTGGTTCTAGATTATGACTTCCAGCCCAAGATTATGAAGTTCCGAGAAAATGAGCAGATGCGTTTTGCAACCGCAATTCGACCCTTGCTGCAGGGGCATAACGGAAGAAATTTGTTTGTCTATGGCGCTCCCGGAATTGGAAAAACAACTGCTTGCCGACATGTTCTCAGAGAATTAGAAGAAGAAACTGGAGAGGTAGTTACCATTTATGTGAATTGCTGGAAAGAGAATACCACTTTCAAAGTGTATACTAAGATTTGCGAAGATTTAGGATACAAATTTATTCAGAGCAAAAAAACGAGCGAATTGCTGGAACTAATAAAGCAGAAATTAAACAAAAATAGCGTGGTGTTTGTATTTGATGAAATTGATAAGTTAGAAGAAATGGATTTCTTGTATTCTCTTCTTGAAGATATTTATAGAAAGTCAATTATTCTTATCACTAACTACCGGGACACGTATGGTGAACTGGATGAACGTATCAGAAGCCGACTGGGACCAGAATTCGTGTACTTTCGACCGTATAATGAGACAGAAATTGCTGGAATTCTACAGCAACGTTGCGATTACGGATTTGTAGACCAATGTTGGGATGAAGAAGCGTTCAAAGAAATTGTAGAAAAATGCGCAGAAACCAATGACGTGCGGGTGGGATTGTATTTAATGCGCGAAGCAGGAAATTTGGCTGAAGAGCGAAGTTCACGCAAGATCACCGGTGTATATGTAGCAGAAGCGATGAAGAAAGTGGATGATTTTCATATAAAACCTAAAGAAGGATTAGACGAAGAGATGAGGTCTATTCTGGATTTAATACGAGAACAAAGCGGTAGAAAAATTGGAGATATCTTTGCGCTGTATGCAGAACGCGGCGGGGAGATGAGTTATAAGAGCTTCCAGCGCAGAATCATGAAGTTAAAAGAAGGAAAATTTGTGAATACGGAACGGAGTGTTTCCGGGGAAGGAAACAGCACTATACTCCATTATGATGCGGATAGGAAGCTGACGGAATATTGAGAAAAATTTA
>DATDTA010000117.1:0-12190 GCA_035291085.1 Candidatus Nanoarchaeia archaeon
GCAATTTCCACTAGATAGGCTATCTGTCGACCAAGAGCAGAATTCACTTCGTATACTTCTTCACTCTTTCCTAATTCCAAGCGATAGAGCATGGAAATAGAATCAACCACAATCAACCCTATTTGGTCGCTGACTAATTCTTTCACTTTTTCAAGAACATCATTCTGCTCTACAAATGTAACGGGATTAAAGAAAAGTATCCGATTCAGTGTTTCATTATAATCAGAACTAATCTGTTTTATTCTTTCTACAGCAATTCCACCTTCAGTATCAATGAACAGAACCTTCTTCCCTGATTCTGCAACTTTTACCGCTGCTAACAAACATAAATTTGTTTTTCCAGCACCAGAAGGACCAAAAATAGTGGTGATGATATCTGGATCATATCCTCCTTCTAGCAATTGATCTAAAAACGCTGCCCCAGTAGAAATTTTAACCATCTACTATATCGAAAGAAGAACAGATATAAAGATATCGGAAATTCATTAGAATTTCCGGAATCTCCCAGAAAACTTTGTTTTCTGATAGGTTTCCATAGATTACAGCTCAGAATTAACGTTTTCTATTTTGTAGTTTCCTTATCTGTCTTAGCAATTTTTTCCTTCTTTTTTCATCATCAACTAATTTTTCCACTAAGGAATTCAAAAGGTCTTCATTCTCTTTAGAAACCTCGAATGATTCTTTAGCAAGTAAAGAGTTAATTTGCTGAGCAATTTGTTCATCATCTTTCTCTAATAATAATTCTTCCTTCAGCAATTTTGATTGAACCATGCTAACTGCCCTCATTAATTTGATGCACTGTCCGCAATAGATCGGCAGGCCCACTTTTTGAGGAAAGTGATTTTCAAACTTATTACTGCACCTAGAACATTTAACTTCGTACCGATTAATCTCTCTGATTATAGCCACAAGAATGACCAAATCTTTTCAATATATTAATCCTTCTATTGTTGAGGCTCTGTAGAAAAAGTCGCCGCCTAGGCCAAGATTGCACCAAGCTAAGCTATTCGTAAGACAAAGTTAAGTTACTTTCTCCTTGCAATCTACTGCGAGAAAAAGGCGAAGGTGCAGGCCAAGGCGACTTTTTCGAGACTTTCTACAGGGCCCTATTGTTGACACTTCTCTTCAAGCATACAGATTTATAAAACATACAATTATACTATTTCTAATAACAGATGAAATCAAGCACCAAGATACTGGTAGGAATTTTCCTCTTTACTCTGGCAGTCCGCCTCTTTTTTGCTTTCACTTTGCCGGAATTTACTTATGAATCTTATTTCAATCTTCGCCAGGTAGACCATATCCTCGATACCGGGTTGCCTTTATATCACGACGGTTTATCATATGGCGGACGGGAATTACGCTTTCTACCATTTTTCCATTATTTCACTGCCTTGTTCGCTTTAGTGATCCCTCTCGAAATTGCCGCCAAGATTATCCCTAATCTGCTTCTTGCCACGTTAGTAATTACTTCTTACCTGATCAGTAAAAAAATAACCAACCATGAAACCGGAAGTTTGCTTGCTGCATTTATAGCTGGGTTTCTGCCGCTGCTATTTTTTACCAATGCCTTTACCGTGAATGCGTTATTCCTGCCACTCATTTTTCTGGCTATCTACATGTTTATCAACATCCAAGGGAATAAATCTCCTCTTAGGAACAAGAAACAGCAAAAATACCTTTCTGCATACATCATTTTACTGTTGATCCTCTCCTTAACGAGCCCGCTCACTGCTCTCCTCTTGATTGGCTTTGGGATTTACATCCTCCTTTCAGTATTAGAAGGGAAAAAAATCAATCGGACCGAGCTGGAAGTGATACTCTTCTCAGCCTTTTTCTTCCTCTGGGTACAATTCTTGTTCTTTAAGCAATCATTTGTAGAGCAAGGATTGTCTTTCATTTGGCAGAATGTTCCTTCACGGATCATTGTTCAATATTTTCCCAAATTTTCTGTAGGAGAAGCATTAGTATTGGTAAGCATTATCCCCTTCCTTGCCGGGGCAGTAGTAGTATATCGATCTTTATTTCAGCTTAAGAACCAAAAGTCTTTTTTGCTGATTAGTTTAGTTATTGCTACTACCCTCCTAAGCTGGCTGCGGTTGATCCGTTTTAAGCAATCACTCGCTTTTTTTAGCGTCATATTAGCCATCCTCTTTGCTTCTTTTTATCAGGATGCAGAGAGATATTTTCACAAAACCAGGCTTTCACATTTTCGTAAATATTTACTTCCCGTAGTTATCATCTTGCTACTCCTTTCGACCGTACTTCCAGCTATCACTACCGCCCTGGCCCAGGAACGTCCTTCTGAAGAAGAGATAAACGCTTTCCATTGGCTCTGGGAGAACAGTTCGGTTGATACGGCAGTAGTAGCTACTCTTGACGAAGGCCATCTTATCACGTACTATGCCCAACGTAAGAATCTTATTGATGACCGCTTTATGCTCGTAAAAGATGCCGAACAACGCTTCCAAGATTTAACTTCTCTTTTCACCACTCGATTTCAAACCCAAGCCTTAGAGATTGCAGAAGAATATGACATAGAATATTTTGTTCTAACTCCGGCCGCAAAAGAAAAATATAATCTTAAACGTGAATTTCCTTATACGAGTAAACGCTGCTTTGAGCTCGTCTACGATCATGAAACAAAAATCTACCGGCGCCAATGCCAGTTAGAAGAGGCACAATAATATGACTAGCAACATCAAGATAGAGAATCCCTTCCTTTCTCACCTGCTCTCTCATCAAAGAAAATATCTCTCACTACTCCTACTGATAATAATTTCTATACCATTACTCTTGAGATCCGCTGCTCAACAGCCACTATTAACCGGCGGAGAAACATATTATCTCTTAACTGCAGCCCAACAGGGATCTTCGTATAATCCATTAGCAGTCTTAGCATCAGTAATCCCTGATGCTGGGATATTTTTACTTTCGCCGCTTCTTTCTATCACAACCTTGCTCCTCTTCTTTCATCTTGCAAAGAAACTAGAACTTTCTGAGACTACGACTTTTCTTATTGCGCTCTTTGCTATCCTTTCTCCAGCTTTTATTTTTTCATCTACTACGCTGTCTTCAACCCTGGGCTTTTTGTTCTTAACCCTAAGCGGTTTTTCCTTGCTCGTGCAAGAGAACAAAACAAAATATCTCTCCATTTTTCCTTTTATCATTGCTACCTTCTTTGATTTCTACAGCACTGCTCTCTTGATTATATTACTTGTAAGCTACTTTGTCTTCACAAAAAAAATCAGAGATATTTTTTCTGTCTTGATTTTAGTAATAGTCAGCGCTCTTTTGGTCACCAATAAATTGCTGCTCAAGCTGCCCATTATATTAGGTCCGTTTCATATTCAAAAAATAGTCCCTGACCTCATCTCTGATTTTGGCGGAGTAAGCGGAATTGGATTATTCGCCTTTCTACTAGCCTTTATCGGGATTATTGTCACCGGGAAGAAAAAAATCTTTCTATGGTCTCTACCTTTAACGGTTCTCTTTATAGTTGCTTTTCTGTTGAATACTAATACTATCCTTTTTATTTCAATTCTTATCATCTGCTATGCCGCAGCAGGACTTAAAATTTTATACGAACAGCATTGGATGCTGCCCCTACTCAAAAAAGCAACCATCTTCCTGCTGATATTAGGGATTGGCTTTTCTGCAGTGGCGTATCTTGACCGCCTTTCAGATTATTCTCCTTCTGCAACCGATCAAGCTACTCTTAATAAAATAAAAAGTACCCAAAAAAATGGAGCAATTCTTTCTGCACCAGAGAATAGCTATTACATCCAGTATTTCACTGGAGAAAAAACAGTATTTAACCTGCATCAAGGAGAATATCGCAAGGAGCAAGAATTAGCGCAAAAAATATTTATGGCTACCTATATTGAGGATTTATTTCCATTATTAGAAGATAATAATGTTTCTCTGATTTACTTGAGCTCAAAAATGAAAGAAAATCTTCCACCTAACCAAGGATTGATATTCTTACTCCAGAACGAAAGATTTAAATTGCTATACTCCTCCGAAAACACTGAGGTTTGGAGTTTTATAAAATAAAGAGCATGGTTACCCTTTTGGACACAGTACTATTTAGTACCTATTTTATACTGCTGTTTCTATCCATCTTTTGGTTGTTGGTACTCTTTGCCCCGCAAGAAGAGAAAAAGAAAAAAGCCCATCAAGAACCATTCTTTAGCACCATTGTTCCTGCTTACAATGAAGAAAAATCTATTCGCGGAACATTACAATCCCTGGTGAATTTAGAATATCCTCCCGAAAAGATGGAGATCATTGTCGTCAACGACGGGTCGACCGACCAAACTAAAGAGATTGTAGAGCGATTTATCCAGCAACATCCGCAGCGAAAAATTATTCTTTTGAACCAGAGAAATAAAGGCAAGGCCAGCGCCATGAATAATGGGTTAAGCATAGTAAAAGGAAAGTTTTTTGCCTGCCTGGACGCTGATTCTTTTGTTTCTTCCAATGCCTTGCAGGTAATGCTGCCGCTTTTTGAAGACGATGAAAATGTAGCTGCCGTATGCCCCATGATTAAAGTCAAAAAACCGCAAAGTGTGCTGGAAAAAGTGCAATGGTATGAGTATATCATTAACATGTTCCATCGTTTCTTAAACGCTAAGCTAAACTGCCTCCATGTTACTCCTGGACCTTTTAGCGTGTACCGAGCTGACGTCATCAGGAAAATTGGCGGCTTTGATGAAGAGACCATTACGGAAGATTTAGAAATCGCCATACGCCTACAGAAAAATCATTACAAAATCATGCACACCTTTGAGGCTATCGTAGAAACCTTTGCTCCCGTCACCTGGAAAGCCCTTTTCCGCCAGCGCGTGCGTTGGTATAAAGGAGCTACTGACAATACCTTTCGCTACAAAGATTTAGTCTTCAACAAAAAATATGGGGACTTCGGCATGATCCGTATGCCCACTATTGTTTTATCTGGAATAATTGCCATAGTTTTAGGTGCGACTTTATTGCATTCCTTAGGCAAGACTATCGTTGGAAAACTGATTTATTATCAGAGCATTAATTTTGATTTTCTCACCCTCATTATGAACTATAGGCCGGACATTAATCTCCTTACCTTACCTTTCGCCAAGTTGTTTATCGCTGCTACTCTCATGGCCATAAGCTTCTTTATTATGATTTATTCTCACAAGGTCATTAAAGAAAAAATAACCAATTATGGAAGAACTTTCTTATCTCTTTTCACCTATCTTTTAATTTACGGTTTCTTCCTGACTGCAGTCTGGGTTTATATTGGCTTTATGGTCGTCAGCGGGAAGAAGAACTTCTGGCGTTGATCGCCCAACCTCTTCTAACTGACCACAAATCATATAAACCCCTGCTTCTCCGAGCTTTTTATGAGCTCAGAACGCAAACTCAGCCTTAAGAAATATCTTCTCGCATTTTTCCTCACCTTACTGGTCTTTTCTGGAGGTATAGTAGTTGGAATTACTCTGGAAAATGCCCGCTTAAGTTCCGCTGAACAGATAACGCTGCAAGAAAAAGTAAGTCTGCGCAGCCTGCAGTTGCAGCACAATTATATTGATTCGGGCATCACCGATTGCAAAACCTTAAACACTATCCTAGAAAACAACATCAATGAACTAGGAAAAAAAGTAAGCATTATTATTGATTACGAAAAAAAAGCCATTTTCAGCGAAGAAGAATTTAACCTACAGCTGCAGGATTATTTTCTTACCGAGATTCAATTCTACTTACTAGCTCAAGAAATCGAACAGAAATGCCCCCAGAACAGCGTTAAAATCCTTTATTTCTATGACGAAAACCGCGATGATACCCAAGGAGACATTTTAGCCTATCTTAAAAAACGCTTTGGTAACAGATTGTTAATTTTTTCTCTTAACTCACAGTTCCCCCAAGAGCCCATGATTAATATCTTTTTGACCTATTACAAAATAACTCAATATCCAGCCGTAGTCATTGAAGAAGAAGTCTATCAGGGACATAGAACTACGGAACAACTTATGGATGATATTTGCAAAGAATTTATCAAAATGGGAAAAAACATCCCTACTGATTGTGTAAGTTCTCAGAAAAATTGAGTCCAATCAAACCACTTTAAATCCCTTCGCTTCTAAAATCCTAGTAACTGATGCATCTATCTGCGCTAGCGGTATTTCTCCCCTCTCGACTGCTGCTTTAACTACCTGGATCATATGATAAATCTCATTGGGATCATTATCAAAATTAAGCACTACGTCATTCCCTGCCTTAAATACTGCTACATATACTTCATCTAGGGACCTGTAATAATTTTTCAAACCCAGCATATGGATCTCATCAGAAACGATTAAACCATCATAGTTAGCTCGTAACTCATCCAGAACTTTCTTAGAAGCAACGGCAGGTATTCCTGATGAATCAATCTGCCCTGAACTGATGACATGGCTCACCATGATTGCCTTCACTTCACCTTTTTCTACTAAATATTGGTAAGGATAAACATCCTTTTTACCGATCTCTGCTGCTACCACATATTTATGCGGATCCTTGACGATAAGCGTCTTTCCCGGATAATGTTTAGCCGTTCCCAATACTTGCTGAGTCTGTAGCCCAGTCAAATAGGCTTGTGCTAATTCTGAGATCTTTGCTTCATCCCCGGGGAAGGAACGACATTTCCAAATATCATCTTTCAAGTCAACCACGGGAGCAAAATTAAGGTTGAAACCAAGCTTGTGTAAAAATTGTCCTTCTTCAACCCCTTTATCAAAAGCTTTCTCTACCGTGTCAACTTCTGATGCAGGAGTAAACTCACGGATAAAACCAAACGGGCTAACACATCCTTCCAGATCAGCAGTCACAAAAAAAGGAATGGGCATTTGATATTGAAAATCAATGACTGTATTATTGAAAACATGTTCAGTCTGTCGAGAAAATAGATGTATCCCACCCAACTGCATATTTCGCCAAGGCCAATAATTCTGTGGATCTCCTACTACCACCACCATCTGAGCAATTTTTTGCTCTACAGTCATTTTTCGCAAATCAACAATCTTATTCTCGATATCAACCGGTTTTTGTTTTGGGATCAGCAATCCATTTGCTTTAACGACATTTAAAATCGATAAGAATAAGGCCAGCACTACTAATATAAAAAATACTTTTCTTTGAACACTCAATCCCTTTTTTCTTTTCATCTTTTTAGGTGACTAAGCGAAGCGCAGTCGCCCCGCCTCTCAAGTGCAAGAAATGCGGAAACTACCTCATTTCTGCACAGAAAACTGATACGTGGAATGAAACAGAGATTTCATTCCTGTACAGCAATATGATATTTTTCATATTGCTCGTATTCTTCAGTTTTCTTGTGGCGTGACACTTGCTACCAATACGGCTGCTGTCGACAATAATTGTAAGCCTTGTTATTCAGCCAAATCTGTAAGCCTTCTCCACTACCACACATCCAATCTACAGTATCCTTACTTTCTGCGCGACATTGAAACTGCTGCCGTGCTTGCAGACAACATCGATCAATATCCTGATTTGGAGTAAGCTCTTCCTGCCATTGAATCATGCAGACTGGCTCTTCTTTATCTAATGCGTACTGTGCTTGTCCTATTGTAGGAAATTTTAATCCCAATAACGTTAGCAATAAGAGCACTGAAAGCAATCCTAAAGAGACATTGATGACGAATAATGCCCGATCTGAAACCATAATATTGTTAAAGCAAAAAGGTATATAAATGTATTCTGAGAGAATATTGTTGTATTTACCAGAAATAAGATGTCGGTTAACATCATCACTATTCTGGGGGGGAGAGTACAGCTGGGTCGAGGAGCGAAGCGACGAAGAAGTCGGCCGCAGCCTGCTCGTGATAAAATCATTTCGTAAATTTAAATGTAGAGATACTATTATCAAAATCTCTTACATTATCTTCAAAAGTATTTTGCAATGCAGTGTATGTAATTATATACGCGTTGTCTCCTTTCATTAAAACTACTTGTTTAATTTTTAATGGATAGCCTTGTAAATTATATGCATACTCTAAAAAATAAGAATTTTGTCCGCTTATTGTTAACCCCCCCTCATCAATTAAGATGTAATCATTCATCGCAAAAAATTGAGAAAGAGTTTGTTTTGATGCTTGAATATATTGATTCAACGTATAACTCGGTGCATTTTCTGTTTTAACATTTATATTTGGTTGGAAATTATTTTTAGCTGGACCCATAAATGCAACAATCGCCGTAATTCCCTCAACATTAATACTTTCTTTAATTTCCCAATTTTTTGGATATTCTACTGAAAATCCATAAACATTATTCTTATACAAATTTGATGTTGTTTCTGGTATAGAAGTTGTTTTTTGGCTTTCAGTTGGTTGTGTTATTTGTTCTGTTCCAGAAAGAGTTTCATTTTGTTGAACACACCCACTTATTAAAACTACCCCAATTAACAAAATGGTCAATAAAGGAATATAATTCAGCTTCATATTAAATCATTAGAATCAACACATTTAAAAAAGTTTCTTTTTCTTGCGGGCGGATGATTTAGGAGAGGAAAGTGCGGCGTAGCCCGAAAGCGCAGCGTTCACTTGAGTTTTTCAGAACGCTATTTATCGAGAACAAAGTTCAATAAACAAAAGAATAATGACAAAAGACTTATTCAAAATGTAAATACTCATTTTGAGAATAAGCACCGAAATTTAAAATTCGTATTCCTGGTTTTGAATCCACTTGACCAATTACTTTAGATTCTAAATGGTGAGCTCGAGAAACCTGCATGACTGTTTCCGGTTCAGGAGTTATGATAATCATTCCCTGCCCCATATTCCATGTTTTATATGCTTCTTCATCCGGAACATTTCCTTTTTCTTGGCAATATAACATTAATTCTGCTGGAGAAAAAGGTTCGGAAAGTGTTGCTCCTAATCCCGATGGTTTTAGAACTCGCCCTAATTTACCTGGAACTCCTCCACCAGTAATGTGCGCAACCCCATGAATTCTCGCTTTCGGCTCATTCTCAAATCCCCCGGACATATCAACCACTGCGCCGGAATAGATTTTTGATGGTTCTAAAGCCAATCTTGCTAGGCTTTCTCCGCGATAGGTTTGAGTGTGCCAATCCTCACCGTGAGTTGCTTTCATTATTTTTCTGACCAGAGATAATCCGTTGGATCTAAATCCAGTTTCTTGTAATCCTACTAAATAATCTCCTGCTTGTATTTCTCTACCTGTAAATAACCTATCTCTCTGTGCAAACCATACTACTGCTGCACCCCAATTATAATTGAATGGACCAAATCCGCCAATTCTATTTCCCAATTCAGCAACTTCCCCATTAACAATGGCGACATTTGCACTTTTTGCAGCATTAATATAACCTTCAGCTAATTGTCTAACCTGTTCAATAAAAGTTCCATTAACCTTTCCTAAAGAATTAACATCAAGGATTGAGCCTATTAAAACCGGTTCGGCACCTCTAACCACGGCATCGTCACAAACCATGGCAAACAGATCATACGCAATTGTCCTATGGTCATTAATCCTTTCAGCTAATTCCATTTTAGTTCCAACACCATCAAAACCGATATTCATCAAAGTTCCAGGAGGCAGATTAGAAACGTCAATTGCTCTAACTCCACTAAAATCATCAAAAGGCACGATCAATTCTCCCAGCTTGCCTTTTCTATTGTTCCAGGTTTGTTTTGCTGCGTTGTACAAAATTTTAGAAACATCATCTCCAAGCTCAATATTAACTCCAGAATCTGCGTAAGTAATTGGTTTAGCCATCGTAAATTCCCCATAATCAATATAATATAAACCTTTGCTCTTTCAAAATAGTAAGCCTACAAATGTCATTAGAGAACTTTGCAAAAAGCGATTTGTCCAAATTAGTGGCACTGTGAAGTGCTGAAATGGGCTCAAGATCGCGCCATTGCAAAGTCTCTTTGATAACTTTGCCTATTTTTTATTAATTATGCAAAGTTCTCATTAATCTATTAACCACAGTTTGCATTTAGAATTTCCAAGATAAAACGAAGTTTTTATTAACCATTATATCTTCTCAAAAGCCATGAAAAAAACCATCCAAAAACAACTCCATGAATTCTTGCGAGATGTGACTGCTATGGGCGGCTTGGCTGCTTCTGTCTTAATCATACTGCTCTTCATTTCCTCTCCTTTGTTAATCCCGCTTATAGTTGGTTCAATTCTTACCGCAGCCTTTGTGCTTCTGATCAGGATCTTCTATTTCAAGAACCGACCGAAAAAAGAAGAATATCAGAATTTCTGGGAAAAGATCGATGCTTCATCCTTTCCGAGTTTGCATACTGCCCGCATTGTCTTTTTAGCTGTACTTTTTAGCGTTTATTTTTCAAATGTATACTCCACTACTCTTTTCACTGTTACTGCTGCTTTAGTTTCATACTCCAGAGTTTATCTTCAGAAACATGATTGGGTCGATGTTGCGGGCGGAATCGTAGTGGGGGTTGTGACCTATTTTATTGTTGCAAAACTATTTTTCTAAAAATGAAGATGGCTAAAACTGATTTCCTCATCAAAGAAACTCCTCAATGCGGTAAAGGAGTTTTCAGCACTAAAACACACTTTAAAAATGAAGTCCTCTTTTCCTTTGGCAGCAAGGTCGTTCCCTGGCGTAAAGCAAATCATCGCAGCATCCAGCTGGGCAAAAACAAATGGTTGAATCCAAGTACTAAAGAATTAGGTTATTATGTCAACCATTCTTGTAGTCCTAATGCTCGATTTATTGCTCCACATCATCTGGCTGCTCTCAGAAATATTAAATCAAATGAAGAAATAACTCTTGATTACAGCACTTTGGTAAATATTCCCAAATGGGATATGCCCTGCTCTTGCGGAGAGAAGAATTGCCGTAGGATAGTTAGGAGTTATTCTAAAATTTCGGGAAAACTTCAGAGAAAGTATAGAGATATTGTGTCGTTTGCAGGATAATTCAAACTTTCTTTCTAACCTTCATAAAATCCCCTAAAGTGAAACCATCAGACTTGACATTCTTCTCTTTCTCAACCGCTTGCTCCACATCCTCCACCACTAAAGAAACGCCCAATACTTTCTCCAACCGCCGCGCCACTTCCACGGAAGGTTGCATTTTACCTTGCTCCCACTTGGCTACTATACTTTCTCTTTCCTGTAAAAACTTTGCAAAATCTTCCTGGCTTAATTTCTGCTTCTCCCTGGCTTGGCGCAAAACTCCAGCATAATTTCCCGCAACCAGGAAAGCTGGTTCTGTATGCATCTTTTTCTGAGGGAGACGCACTTCACCTAATTGCTTCTTAATCGCGCCGTATTTAGCGCAATTCTGGCAGACTTTCATCTCTACTTTTTCAACTTCTACCGTAACCAAACTCGTCTCCTTTCCACACATGTCGCAGGAAGCCATGAAAAGGAGAGAGAAGATCGACTTTTAAAGATTTCCCAATACTAATCAATATTCCATAAGCTATTTAAAAGAAGATTATAGCAAAATAGCCTTATGGCCAGGGTTAAAATCAGGGAATTTGATGCTAAAAATCTGCTTCTCAAAAACCTTAAGCAAGAATACCTAGCAGTGCTGGTAGATCCAGATACAGACCTCAACATCTTATCACAGCAACATCCCTGGCTATTGGAAAAAAAACTAGTCATCAAGCCAGACCAATTATTTGGCAAGCGCGGTAAATTAGGATTAGTCCTGCTCAATGCTGATTTCCAGCAAGTGAAAGAATATCTGCAACAGCGTCTTAACCAAGAGATCACCATTGGCAAAGTCACCGATAAGCTTACTCACTTTTTGATCGAGCCATTTATACCACACCAGAAGGAATATTACCTCAGCATAACCTCAGAACGAGATTATGATATCATTCATTTCTCAGAAGAAGGCGGCATTAATGTCGAAGAAAATTGGCACAAAGTTACTAAAATAGAAGTCCAGACCTTAACCGAACCGGATCTGCAAAAATTAAATGCCCCAGAAAGAATAAAACATTTCATTAAGGAAACATTTACCCTTTTCAAACAGAACCATTTCTGCTACCTCGAATTTAATCCCTTTACCATTGACCAAAACAATAATATCATTCTCATCGATACCGTCGCTCAAGTAGATAGCTGCGGCATTACTTTGCTATTTCCAAAACCTTTCGGCAGAAAATCTCATCCGGAAGAGGAATTCATCGCTGCTCTG
>DATDTA010000118.1:0-2130 GCA_035291085.1 Candidatus Nanoarchaeia archaeon
TAGGACTAGTTTCTCTTCTTAAGGATAATCCAGAAGTTTTTTCATCATCTGGACCAGAGTAACAACCACCCCTATGTGTTTCATAAGATAACCATATATCTAAAATATCAACTTTATAGCCTTTGTCTACAAGTTGTGGCAATAATCTTTCTCTAAATGCAGCATAAGCCCTTCCTTCTCTAGAATCATCTGTTGAATAAACTCCAGATAAAGAAACAGTAATACGCTGTATCCTTCCACCAGCAATAAGTTGTGTTAAAGTAGATTCTCTTATCTCTCCTGGATTTTCTTCGTGAAAATGTAAAACCCCTCTCTCTGAGGTGGAGGGTTCTAGCGCTCCATTAAAACTATTAAAAACAAATGTTTGTCTTGAAAAAGGAATGATTGGCAATGGTTCTGCTTTTTTACATGCTTCTACATAATTTCTCTGGCCTTCAATACTACCCCAATTTGGGTATAAACCATTTGCCCTAAAATCTATTGAGGCAAATACAGGATTTCTAGGAATGTCTCTTAAAGCTTGGATTAATAATTCTTGTGTAGGATCAACAATACTTAGTACTCCCATCTGATTACAGAATTCTCTTAATTTATATTGATTTCCATATTTGGATATAATCTCTTAAACATAGATAATAGGAGAATTTTCAAAATGAAAGAGGCATTCGTCTAAAAGAACTATGATTTTTGCTTGATAGTATTTTCATCCAAAAAGTATTTCTCAAAGCTTCTTTTCTCCAACAACCATTCACATATACTCGTTAAACCCGCTAAATCCTTATAAACAAGCTTCCTTTACTAGTTATGGAAAAAGAGGTCCAAGAGGCGCCTCATCAATACTCTTAAATAATTTCATGAACCAGCTTTGTTCATGCCATCTTTTTGGAAAGTCGTCAAGAATGTACTCAATGAAGCAGAAGTCATTCTCCTCGTCATGGACGCACGCTTCCCAGAAGAAACACTAAACCAAGAGATCCTAGAAAAAATAAAATGGTGCAGAAAACCAGTCATCTTCGTCTTAAACAAATCAGAACTTGTCACGAAACACTTTCAGGAAATTACACTGCCCAAAGAGGTGAACAACTTTGTCTGGTTCTCAGCACTTAAACATTATGGCGTCCATGAACTCAGAAAGAAAATCCTCAGCCTCACCAGAAAGAGGCCAGTCATAGCAGGCGTTGTCGGTTACCCAAACACAGGAAAATCCTCACTTATCAACTGCTTAAGTCAACGGCACGCAGCGCCAACCAGCGCTCGAGCAGGATTCACCAAGGGCCTACAGAAAGTTCGCGTCTCAAAAGATATTTACCTTTTAGACACGCCAGGCGTCATCCCCTACAAATCCAAAGACTACGAAACACAAGCACTCATCGGCGCGTTCGACACCGCCAAGATCAAGGAGCCGGATATCATCGCCATGGCTATTCTTGAAAAGTTCAAAAAGGCAGGATCAAGAGGAATGGAAACATACTACAAAACACCCGTAAAGGAAGATTTCGTAGAAACCTTAGAAGATCTCGCAAAAAAATTAAACTATTTAAAAAAAGGAGGACTTCCAGACATTCAACGCGTCTCAAGAAAAATCATCGAAGACTGGCAGCGGGGAAGATTCCTGCTTTGAAAGGCTTTTTATTTAAGAGTCAATAGTTAGGGGTGGGTGGTCGGGGGTATCAGAGTTCGCTTTAATTGAGATTAATTGTTGTTAGGCGACCTGAATGAAATGATGGCGAGGAGTGAAGCGACGAAGAGTTTTCTTTGAGTTACAGTAAATCCTGCGTTAGCAGACTAGAATTTAAGGGGCACTAACATTTACAGTTACCACATTGATCGAGGGCAAAAACATTTTCAGTTTAGATTTTCGTTTAGGGGCTCTCTCGTCGTTATAGTTAAAGAAGAAAGGGGCAATCTCAATAGTTGAATCTTCTTTCATATTCTTTGTGAGAAAACCATTCAATAATTATGGCAAGAACAATCACGTCACTATTTGCCACAGAGTAAAGAAGTCTCCATCCGCTTGGCAAATCATATTTCCATAAGTTATCAATTCCATACTTTTCTATGTAAACTTTAGGTATCAGTTTCTTAGGGATTTGAGTGGCACAAAAAGCGTCTTCTTCAATATCATCTAAA
>DATDTA010000119.1:0-1687 GCA_035291085.1 Candidatus Nanoarchaeia archaeon
CTTGGAAGCCACGAGGTATCCTTTCAACTCCTCCTTAATGACATCGTGTTTTGTTGCCATAATCATGTTACTGATTACGGTAACCCATTTATTGTCTAACCGTGCCCTTCTTGGTAACAGTTTCTATTAGCTAAAGGGACACCTTGACTTTACAAAAATAAAGATATACTATATTTCATAGTTTCATTAACACTCATCGAAGGAGGTATCTTGTGGCAATTAAGGCATGGAGTAAAGACGGCGAACCTGAAATTATTGCCAAGGGTTATGGCCGAGTTCTAGTCAGACAATGGTTTATCAATCCATACACCAACGAACGGATTGACTTTACTCAATTTGGATCACTTAAGAATCAATGGCCAACCATCATCATGGCAATTACCGATAAACTTGAAGTTCTTGTCGTTAGACAGTTTCGATTTAGTCCCAACGAGATTACACTTGAGGTACCGGGCGGGAACCCAAATCCTAAGTTTGAAGATAACTCACCAATTGCGGTTGGCAGTCGCGAGTTATCCGAAGAAACCGGATATACACCGCGTGAGGTTATCCAGCTTGCCCCAAAAGCATTT
Organism: Candidatus Nanoarchaeia archaeon; assembly: GCA_035291085.1. Taxonomy (GTDB): domain Archaea; phylum Nanobdellota; class Nanobdellia; order Woesearchaeales; family GW2011-AR9; genus JACPIL01. The sequence continues at coordinate 573 of DATDTA010000119.1, forward strand.
TTTGATCCGGCCTCTTACAATGTCAACTACTATCCATGTCTTGCCCTCGGATGCTATCCGACGCCCGAAAAAAAAGAAGACAATTCCAATGAGAAAACTGAAGTTGTGCTTATTCCCCTAAAAGAATATCTGAAGATGATGTTCAACGGAGAAATCTTTGACAGTAAAACCGGACATCTACTAGTTATGTCTCTTATACATATCCTTGGTACTGATGCCGAAGCATTAGCCAATAAAATCCTTACTTAACCGAAAATAAATACGACCCTAACATGATCGTATTTCTTACTCTCAAATTTCTAATGCAATTAATTCTTGAAAGACTTCGTTAGGTTTTTTCCAGCCCAAGACTTTTCTAGGCCGACCGTTTAGAAGGTCTTGGGCTCTTTTAATTTCTTTTAATGTGACTTTTGAAAAATCAGTTTTTTTGGGAAAGAATTGTCGGATAAGTCCGTTAGTATTCTCATTTGTTCCTCTTTCCCAGGGACTGTAAGGATGAGCGAAGTATACTTTGACGTTGGTATCTCTGGTAAACAGTTTGTGTTGTCTCATCTCAGTTCCCCGATCGTAGGTTAAGGACCTAGCTAGTTCTTGGGGAATCTTCTTAACCATCTTAGCAAATGATTTGTAGACTTCCCAGGAATCCCTAGCTTTAAGGGGAACCAACATAGTGAATCGGGTTGTCCTCTCAACTAAAGTTCCGAGGGCTGTTTTTTGATTTTTGCCAATTATCAGATCTCCTTCCCAGTGACCGGGAACGATCCGGTCTTCTACTTCTTTGGGTCTTTCATCAATGCTCAGCATATCAGTAATTTTCTCACTTTTTTGATATATATTCTTTGTTTTGCCTCTGGCTTTTCTTCTTTGCCTAAGGCAGGCGATTAGTTCTTTCTTAAGTCCACCTCGAGGTAGTACGTAAATATATGTGTAAATTGATTCATGTGATATCTGCATATGCTTGTCCTCAGGATACAGTTCTTTCAATTCATGGGCAATCTGTTCCGGAGACCAGCATAATCTTACATGTTTAAATACAAAGTTTTTTAGATCAGGGTTAGTATCCAGCTTTTTGGGTTTCTTAGGGATTTTTGATCTTTCTTTGAATTTCTCTTGAG
>DATDTA010000120.1:0-1840 GCA_035291085.1 Candidatus Nanoarchaeia archaeon
TTGATTGTAGCTTTAAAAGCAGTGTTTGGCTTGGCACGAAATTAAGTTAGTTTTCTTTTTTTTCTTATTTTTTATTATAAAGATTATTCACAAAAGATTTTAAAGAAATCTCGCTAATTCTCATAAATGTCAGACTTACTATATCATGGAACAAATCAAGCGTATTTGGATGCGTGTATGAATCATTCTACTGTCCCTTTTTACGGCGGCATAGCCGGAGTTTGGTTAGAAGAAAGAATAAGTGAAGCAATAGAGAACTTTGCAAAATGAGTAGTTCCATAAAACCTTTAAATTAATCTTTTTTTCTTTCCTTGAGGTGTTTATTATGGATTCATTAACTGATTTTGCGCTTAAAGAAAAATATTCTAGAGTTCAGAATTTACGTTCTGAACTCGAAGAGGTGAAGAGACTCGTTGATTGGAACTCATTTCTTGCTTTGTTTCCCAAGCGGGATTATCGTGTGGGTAGAAGAGGCTATCACACGATAATCAAATTAAAACTCCTTTTCCTTCAAGGATGGTACGGAATAAGTGATGAAGAATTGGAGTATCAAGTTAATGATCGGTTAAGCTTCCAGCAGTTTTTAGATTTCCCAAAGTCCACTCCAGATTATTCTACCGTTTGGAGATTCCGTGAATATCTCACGGAATTTGATCTGGCAGAGAAAATATGGGCAGAACTGCAACGTCAAATTGAAACTCACAATCTCCATGTCAAAGAAGGAGTTATCCAAGATGCACGATTTATCCATGCAGACCCTGGAAAGACTAACTCGGGAATGAGTGATAGAGGAAGAGAAGCAAAAACAAGCAGAAGCAAGGATGGCACATGGACAAAAAAGAATGGAAAAAGTATCTTTGGGTTCAAGTTCCATTCAAAGATGCAGAGGGGGTCAAAGATCATCACGGAGTTTGCTGTTACAACAGCAAAAACGTATGATGGACACATTGATCTTGCTGATGAAAATGATGTTATGTATCGAGATAGAGGATATTCCGGATCTAAGACAAAAGCAAAAGGCGATGCGACAATGAAGAAGGGAAAACTCTCTGTTATTGAAAAACTTCGCAATAAGCGTATTGCGAAGAAAAGAGCAGAAGGGGAGCATCCGTTTGGAACAATGGAAAGAAAATTCAAAGCGGGAAGAACTAAATTGACAACTCTTCCACGAGTGTATATTCAGCAGATGTTTGTTTCCATAGTCTACAATGTAAGCAGACTTCGATTCCTGCTCTCGACATAGCGAGAGCTATCGAGAAAGGCAAGAAAAAAGCAATTATTCAAACTGGAAATGACTTAAAGTAAAGAAAAGAATGTCGAAAAGCTGCTACTCATTAGAAAAGCAAAGAAAAAGGATATTATTCAAAGTTCTCTAGAGTTACGGAAGAATGTGGCATTGAAGGAAGTTTTAGAGCCATTGTAGACCAAAGCAATTATAATGTAAAACAGATTGAAAATCCTTTAACCATCATTCAAATGAAATATCTTTATATGGAAAACTGCGGGCAAGAAAGATTAGCCACATCTACAGCAAAAATGCTGGGAAAGTAAAAATTTATCTTTCTTTTGAGAAAAACACCGCTGCATAAGTACCAAGACTAAACTTTTCTGCCTCAATTAACTCATAATAATGAACGACTGCAAAATCAGATTTCTTCACCTTCGGAATAGAGAAAGAAGAAACCACTCTAATAAGAGCATCGCAATCATTTGATGAACCTAAATCAGAAGCAACAACCGCCAAAATGCCAGTATTAGGCGTAAGATATTCCAACGCTGTTTCGAGCCATAAAGGCTGCAAAGGCGGAGTCGGATTTCGTATTAAAATAAAATCATAAGT